>PLYS01000404.1 GCA_003153455.1 Betaproteobacteria bacterium
ATTGATTTCCTTGGCGTCCTTCGCGTCCTTGGCGGTTCAAATGCTGGATTTAGGATGAAATTTTCTTCCCTGGAAACGCGCGTTAAAGACCAGCGCTTTGTATGAATCGCGCCGGATCTGATGCACGAGACAGCTTCCGCCTCGCCCACCCCGCCGTCAAGCGGCACAGGTTGCAGAGCGGCCCGAGAGAGTCCACTGCTCACGCTTCCCGGCACGGGAAGCCATCATGCTGCGCCAGGAAATGAAGCACATGGGTCGCGCAGGTTGCGGGCGCGATGTGGTGNNATTTTCGGCAGGAATGCGGTCGCGTCCGCCTCGTTCACCAGACGCACCAGCCGCAGCAGCATCTCGATGTCGCCTTTGGCAAATTCCCCGGCGTACCACTCGAAGAACTCGGGAGCGGTTTCCGGCGGAAAACGCGTGCTGCGGTTGGTCGTATCAACCCAAGCCTTGATTCCCATCTGGCGCATCGCATCGGCGCGCGATCCGTGCTGCAGGGCGTAGCTCTGTTTCATCTTGTCGCTGATGAATACCGGCGTCGATACCAGACTGAGGGTCATGACTCTGCCGGGGTGTTCAGCCGCGAGGCCCAACCCCACTATGCCGCCTGACGACTCGCCGCAATAGTGCACGCGCTCGACTCCCAGCGCATCGATGATGGCAACCAGGTCGCCCAGCAACTCCTCCATCGACATTTCCGTTTCGAGATCGAAATCACGCGAGGACTTCCCGAGCCCGCGCATATCCGGCCTGACCACACGGTAGAAGCGGCTCAGGTATGGCACCCAGCTGTACCAGAAACGCGACGAACGGCCGTTGCCGTGCTGCAGGATCAGATACGGCGCATCGCGCCACGGATCGGTAAAGTCGTCGATCTCGTAGAACAAATCGGGCTTCTTCGGTCTTTTCAATATCGGCATGGGTCAATCTCGGTCCCCTTCCCCCGCGTGCGGAAGGCTGGGATGGGGGCAAATTGTCAGTAATTTTCCGCGCGCACGCCCGCCTGCTTGATAACGGACGCCCATTTGCTGATTTCGGTCTCAAGGTGCCTGGCGAATTGCTCGGGCGTGCTGCCGACGGGCACCGCAGCCTCGCCGGACAGCCGTTCGTTGACGTCCTTCGCCCGCAACGCCTTCACCACTGCATCTTTCAGCGCGTTCACGACCGCCGCCGGCGTCCCGGCCGGAACCAGCATTCCGTACCATCCCGTTACGCTGAATCCCGGCGCGCCGGATTCCGCAACCGTCGGCAGCTCCGGCATCACGCCCGACCNNAGAAAATTATTCAGAAACACCTGCACCTGGCCTGAGATCAGGTCGACCGCCGCGGCCCCCGCCCCCTTGTAGGGAACGTGAACCATCTCGATCCGGGTCATGGTCTTAAAGAGTTCCATGCCCAGGTGCGGGCCGCTGCCGTTGCCCGAGGACGCATAGCTCAGTTGGTTCGGATGCGACTTTGCAAACGCGATCAGCTCCCTGAGGCTTTTCGCGGGAACGGAAGGATGAACCGTGATCACAAACGGATACTCGGCAAGTAACGACACCGGCACCAGGTCCGCGTTCGTGTCATACGGAAGTTTCGCGTAGAGCGTCGGATTGATTGCGTGCGACGCGATGGTGATCAGCACGGTGTAGCCGTCGGGTTTCGCTTTAGCGACCTGGTCCGTCCCAATGATCCCATTCGCGCCCGCCCTATTATCCACAATCACGGTCTGCCCGAAGATCTCGGTGAGTTTCTGGGCCACCGTTCTCGCAACAATGTCTGTGCCGCCGCCCGGAGCAAACGGCACGACCAAGCGTATGGGCCTCGTCGGATACTGCGCTTGCGCGCTGGCTGCCGCTATCAACAGCACGAACGCAACTGCAGAGCGGTATGCGAGCTCACGCCGGCTGCCGTCACCTGCATTGCGAAGCGATGCGCAAAGTAACATTTTCAGTCGGCGCGCATATTGGCGGCTTTCACTACCTTCCGCCACTTCTCGATCTCGCTGCGCGTGAACGCGGCGTATTCCTCGGACGTGCTCAAGCGCAGCAGATATCCCATGTTGTCCAGCCGCTCTTTCACGTCCGCGAGCATGAACGCTTTCACCGTCTCGGCATGCAGCCGCGCAATGATTTCCCGCGGCGTGCCGGCCGTGACCGATAACCCGTACCAGGTTTCCGCCGCGTAACCGGGTACGCCCGCCTCGCCGATGGCAGGCAGGTCCGGCAGCGCCGGCGAGCGCTGCGCGGTGGTGACGCCAAGCGCACGCAGCTTGCCCGCGCGGACATGCGGTAGCGCCGAGGGCAGCGAGGCGAAGGACAGCGGCACTTCGCCGCTCAGCAACGCGATGACGGCAGGGCCGCCGCCCTTGTACGGCACGTNNATGAGTTCCCTGACCGATTTCACCGGCAGCGTCGGATGCACGACCAGTATTCCCGGCGTCGTCGCGAGCAGCGTGACCGGCGCAATGTCCCTCACGACGTCGTAATTCAGCTTGCTGTAGAGCACGGCGCTGATCGCATTGGCAATGCTGCCCAGAAACAGCGTGTAGCCGTCGGGCGCAGATTTCGCCGCGATCTCCGCGCCTATCGTGGTGCCGGCCCCGGGGCGGTTGTCGACCACGACCTGCTGCCCGAATGCTGCCGCGAGCTTCTGGCTCAGCATGCGCGCAAGAGGATCGGTGGCGCCGCCGGGTGGAAACGGCACGATCAGCCGCAGCGGCTTGTCCGGATATTCCGCGCGCGCCGGGGCAAGGACAACGCTTGCCACCGCGAAACCAATCAGCCAACCGCAATGGAACATTTTCATGGCGTGCGTTCCTTGGATCACTCGGGCTCGATTCCCGCCAGGCGCGCGGCTTCGCCGAATCTCCTGATCGAGAAGGCTACGAGCGGCTTGAACTCGGCGGACGTCGTGCCGCGGGGATTCAGGCCCACTTTCTGGAAGCGCTCGCGCACTTCCGGCACGGCAAGCGCCTTCCGCACTTCGCTTTCCAGCCGCGCGACGATATCAGCGGGCGTCTTCGCCGGTGCAAACAGCCCATTCCAGCTCGCGTCCATTTCAGTGCCCGACACGCCGGCTTCCATCATCGTCGGGACATCCGGCAGGAACGTCGCGCGGGTCGGGCTGTTGTAGGCGAGCGCACGCAGCCTGCCGGCCTTGATCTGCGCTAAAACGGTCGACGGATTTCCGAACATCCACTGAATTTCACCGCTCATCAGCGCGCTCAATACCGCGCCGCCCCCCTTGTAAGGCACGTGCACCATGTTCGTCCCGGCTCGCGCGTTAAACATTGCGCTTGCCAGATGTATCGTGTTTCCCACCCCCGCGGAACCATACGCGATTTTGCTGTCGGGCTTGCGGGCGATAGCGATCAGTTCCTGGAGCGAGTGCGCGGGAGACGATGGCAGGACGACGAGAATAAGTCCATCGGAGGCGGACAGCTGCGAGACCGGCACGAAATCCCTGATCGCATCGAACGGCAGCTTTTTGCGAACGCTCGGATTGATCGCGAATGCCGCCGATGATATCAACAAGGTGTGCCCATCGGCCGCTGCTTTGGCCACAATATCGGCGCCGATGATGCCGTTCGCGCCCGGACGGTTATCCACGATGAACTGTTGTCCTGTCTGCAATGACAGCTGTGGCCCGATGATCCGGGCCGTCGTATCGGGCCCGCCGCCTGTTTCGAAGCCAACGATTATGCGGACCGGGCGATTGGGATAATTCTGGCCCCAGCCTGTGTTCGACCAGACAAACGCCGTCAGTGACGACAACAGCAGCAACAATCCGCGCATGGGTTCTCCTCCTGGTCGAATTTGAAGTCGACTTCAATAAGAATACGCCGCGTTTACGCGCAGCGACACGCGTCCCGCATCTCGCCTCACTTGATCACGATGCGCGCTTGCTTGATGACCTTGGACCACTTGTCGATTTCCGTTTTGATAAACGCACCAAAGCGTTCCGGAGACCCGCCGCCCGGCTGCGCGCCGTCGCCTGCCAGGCGGTCCCGCACTTTAGACCGCCCAAGTATGCTCTCGATCTCGCCGTTGATTTTGGCGACAATCGGCTTCAGCATGCCGGCGGGTCCCAGCACGCCGCTCCACTGTATGACCTCATACCCGGGTATTCCGGCTTCCGCCACCGTGGGCACCTCAGGCATTGCGGATGAACGCCGCGCACCGGTAACCGCCAGAGCCAGCAAACGATCTGCCTTGACCTGCGGCAGTGCTTCGAGGATGTTGATAAAACCGGTCTGCACATGACCCGCCATAAGGTCGATGATCGCTTGCCCTCCTCCCTTGTATGGGACGTGCGCCATGTTTATTCCGGCGGAATCCTTGAATAATTCGCCCGCCAGATGGCTGATGGTGCCCTCGCCCGATGAAGCGAAATTCAGGCGTGCCTCGCGCTGACGCGCGAGCGCAATCAACTCTTTGACGGATCTTGCAGCTACGGAAGGGTGCACCACCAGAACCAGCGGCACCGTCGTCGTGAATGCGATCGGGGTGAAATCCCTGACGGGATCGTACGACACTTTGTCCATCAAAGGGCGGATGACGATGGTGCTCGCCGTCGCCATCACCAACGTATAGCCGTCGGGTGCTGCACGCGCTGTAAGTTCAGTCCCGATCGACCCGCCCGCGCCGCCCCTGTTGTCAACCACTATGGGCTCTCCCCATGCTTCCGTCAACTCCTGTCCGATGATGCGGGCAACCAGTGATGCGCCTCCGCCGGGCACAAACGGCGAAATAAGCCGTATCGGCTTGGTCGGATAGGACTGCGCAACACTAAAGTCCGCCGCCGCGATCAGGACCGCCAGCGCGCATACAACCAAACGCCCGCTCATCTTCATTCCGGCATGATGCCCGCGGCCCTGGCCACTTTCGTCCACTTAATCATTGTGCCAATAGCCGTCGCTTCAGGAATTGTTGCCAGCGTACCGGGATGATGCGGTACAGCCAGCGGCCAAGCAACGTGTAGCGCAGGCGCAGGCCCAGATGCGCAAGTCGCAGCAGCCAGTAGTCACAAAGCGACCGGCGGCGATGCTTCTCGGTGGCGATTACCCCCAGCGCGGTTTGCAGAGCGGTATAAAGGGTTGCTTGCGGCAACGGCGCGGCGCATCCGCTCGCCTGGCGTGGCAGAATTTCGTGGTAAACCGTCTCGGTGGCGTTGGCCATGTCGCGCACCGAGGCGACCCGCACTGCCCGCGCCTGCGTTTGCTTGTGGGAAAAATCGGCACGGTTTTCCGGCCGTAATATCGATAGGATGTCATCTAAAATTGCATCGGTATCAGAGCAGTCTCGCATGATCCAGCCCGCCCCGCTCGCTTGCACGCGCTCATGCAGCGCGCCGAACGGCGGCACCAACACCGGCCGGCCGGCTGACCAGGCTTCAGTCAAGGTGTAGCAAAAGGTTTCCGGGCCGGCGGACGGGAACACCACCAGTTCGATGCGGTAATGATCGAGCAGGGCTTCCATGTGCTCAGGCAGATACTGGCCATGCACCGTTAACAGTGTGTCGCCATCCTGATGCGGCTGAAACTGGCGATCGAGATAACCGATCACGACCCAGCGCAGCGCCAGCTTGCGCTCGCGGCTGCGTGCCACCAGACGCTCCAGTTGTCGCGCGCCCTTGACCGGGCCAATGGCGCCCAGCATTCCAATACTATGACGCGCATCCTTCGGCAACAGCAGTACCGACGGCATAGCGCCGGCGCCGTTGGCGGCAAGATCGACACCGTGCGGGATAACGCGGATATCATCGCGCGGGAAATAGCGGCGGAACATCCCCGCGGCCCAGTCGCTGGGGGCAATCACGAATAACGCCCGTTCAATGAAATCTGCATGCGCGGCGCGCCAGGCAACGATATCGATGCCGCAGAAATCCGACTGGGCGTTGAGGCAGCTCTGGCAGCGCGCCGCCGCAGTCTCGCCGCCGCAATAAACCCCTGCGGCATTGAGCAGGTTGATCGTCGGACAGGCCAGATAAAAATCGTGCATGCTGAAGCCGTAGGGAATCGCCAGGGTGCCCAACGCCTCCAGCAGACCGAGTTGGCAGCCGGCCAGATGATGGACATGGCACAACTGGATGCGGAAGCTGGCGCACAGGCCAGCCAGGAAATCCGCCCACAGTTGGTCGGGTTGCCGGTTGAAATGATATGTCAGCAGCTCCCCGCTGTTGGCATCCATGAGTTGCCAGACATCGTCCATGGTGACCAGCAAGTAATGGCGGCAGCCCTCGCTGTCGCTGTGCATCAGGCTGCGGATGTGCTGCTCGGTGCCGCCACTGCGGCCGTGCATGATGTGCAGGATGCCGGGTTTGGCGCCAGCCGCTCCGGTGAGCGCCAGGAACGACTGTGCCAGCTGGCGGATTGCCTTGATCGGATCGGCCGCGATAAAGGCCATTACGCGCTGCATATAGTCCGGATGCTTGGCCAGCAGGCGCCGCATGTTTTCCTCGGCCAACGCCTGTTTTGTGATGTCGAAAGAGCGGCTGCCGACGTGCTGGATGAACGTGTCGTCGCACAGAACATTGCGCCAGCCGGCCGCCGCCGCACGCATGCAGAAATCGTTTTCCTCGCCGTAGCCGAGACGGAACGTAGCGGCGTCAAACAGTCCGATTTCATTGAGCAGATCGCGCCGGATGAACATGCAAAACCCGATTGCGGTGGGGATGTCAGGATAAACAGGAAGGGCGGCCGCCTCGATTGCGCGGTCGACGTCCTCCGCGCTCATTCCTTGCGGCAGCGTGTTGTTCTGGCAAAACTTCGGAAACGAACAAATTTCGGCGTTGTTGGAAAACGGGGTGATGGTGCCGATGCGCGCGTCGGAGTCGGCGCAACGGTGAAGTTTTTCCAGCCAGCCCGAGGTAACGACGGTATCGGAATTGAGCAACACCACATCGTTTTGACCGAGCGCCATGCCTCGGTTGATGGCGCCGACAAAGCTGAGATTGGCCTCGTTCCTGAGCAGCGTCACGCGCGAGTCCGCGGCGCTGCGCAGCGTCTCAAAATAATCTGGGATGCGGCTATCCGGCGAGCAATCGTCGATCAGAATGACGCGGTGCCGTAGCGCGGTGGTGCGAAGCACGCTGTCGAGACAGCGCTGCAAGTCCTCGTATGCATTGTAGACCGGGATGATGATGTCGATTGCGCGTTGCGGCATGGCGATTCAAGTATTATGTCGAAGCGGCACATCATGACTGATGCCGAGGGGCCAATAGCATGAAATTCTCGTGTCCCGTGCTGATTATACTGATTGCAGCCGCACTTACGGCGGGCGGCACGTTGGCGCAGCAATTCTGGGAAACGCTCGGCGCCAGGACTAGAATACCCGAATTGGCTCACCAGCCTTGAACAGTGCGGCCCCTGCGCACCGTAGCCGGATCCACAGCGCGATTCACATCGTTGGTTTGTCAGATACACCGGAGGAGAGAACATGGCTTTGGGCCAACACAAGATCGAGTACGAAGTGCTGGAAGGCTGGGACCGGCTTCCCGAAGGCTGGGCTTATATCGAGGTCGCGGGAGTCGCGTGCGACTCACATGACCGGGTTTACGTGTTCAACCGCGGCGCCCATCCCGTCATCGTGTTCGACAAGGAAGGCAGGTTTCTGAACGCCTGGGGCGAGGGGATGTTCAAGGGGCCGCACGGAATCTTCATCGACCGCAACGACTACTTGTGGCTGGCCGATGATAAAGACCACACGGTGCACAAGTTCACTCCCGATGGCAAACGGCTAATGACTCTGGGTGAATCGGGCAAAGCCGCGGATACCGGATACAAGATCGGAGCGAGCCCCGTGCTGCGCAGCGCGGGGCCATTCCACCGTGTCACCAACGTTGCCGTGCTGCCNNCACGGCATCGGGGTGGACAGCGCTGGACTGGTGTATGTCGCGGACCGCGAGAACTCCCGCGTGCAGGTCTTCTCCCCCGCGGGCGAATACTTGCGCGAATGGACGTTCCTCAACCGCCCTTACGACATTTTCATCGACGATCAGGATCTGCTGCACATCGCCGAAGGCGGCTTCCTTAACTACATGCACAAACGGGCAGAGGGCCCTTTGCCCAAGCACGACCAGACGATGATTTACCCTCCCGAGGGCCACTCGCCCATCGCCCGCGTGACGGTCTGCGACCCCGATGCGAACATCGTCGCCCAGATCGGCGGCGAGAATCCGATCCTGCCCGGCAATTTCATCGCGCCGCACGGCATCTGGGCGGACAAAAAAGGTGACCTCTACGTGGGCGAAGTTGTGTTACAGGCCGGCGCGGTCAAGCGCATGGCGCCGCTCACTCCCCACGCCTTTCAGAAATTCCGCCGCCGCGCGGGGTGAGCGCAGTCTGCGTTTGCAATGCGTGACGGCACAATGCCAGGAGGAAGCATGAATGCCATCGATAAAATTACAATAGCGCTGTATGCCGCGGCATCGCTGGTCGCGCTTCCTGCTGTCGCGCAGACGTATCCATCGAAGCCAATACGGGTCATCGTGCCGTTCCCGCCGGGCGGCACTTCCGATATCCTGACGCGGCTAATTGGCGCCAAGCTCACCGAAAACTGGGGGCAGCAGGTCATCGCGGACAACCGGTCCGGCGCCAACGGCAACATCGGCGCGGAATTGACCGCGCGCGCCGCACCGGACGGTTACACGCTGATGCTG
>PLYS01000080.1 GCA_003153455.1 Betaproteobacteria bacterium
GCACCCCGGCGCGCATTTACATCGAAAAAGGCCCGATCCGAATTGAGATCGGTGCTGCACATTGATGTGCGGGCAAGCAGCACTCGAAACCCAATCAGAGCGGGAGGATTGAAATGCTTACTGTGAAACTGTTAGCAGCAATCGCCATCCCGGTGGTGCTGGCGGTACCGGCGGCGCACGCCGCACAGCCAGCCTACCCGGAAAAACCGATCCGGCTCGTCATCGGCAGCGCACCGGGCTCGGGCGCCGATATCATCTCGCGGGCCTTGGCCGATCGATTGTACGGGGCGTGGGGCCAGCGGGTCGTTGTTGATTCCAGGCCCGGTGTCGCCGGGATCCTCAGCGCCGATCTGGTATTGCGCTCGGCGCCCGATGGCTACACTTGGATGATGTTGAGCTCGCAGTTGACGGTTGCAACCGCGGTATATCCCAACGTCAAGTTCAACCTCGACAAGGATTTCGCCTCGATCAGCCTGATCGCGACGGTACCGTTTGTTCTCGTGGTCAACCCTGAATTGCCGGCAAAGTCGATTCGTGAGCTGATCGAGCTCGCGAAAAAGACGCCGCTCCGCTATGGCTCAGCCGGCACCGGCGCAGCCGAACATCTCTCCGGGGTCCTGTTCACTCGATTGACTGGCACCGAGATGCTGCATGTGCCCTACAAGGGCATCGCCCAAGCCCTAAGTGACACCATAGCAAAAGAGGTGCATCTCACCTTTGCGGTCGTCCCGTCCGTGCTCGCCATGGTTCAGGCCGGGCGCGTCAGGGCCCTCGGCGTCAGCGGCCCCAAGCGTGCTCCACTGTTTCCCGACCTGCCATCAATCTCGGAAGTGGTGCCAGGCTACCAGATGTTCGGATGGGCCAGTGTGGTCGCCCCCAAGGGCACTCCGGAGGCGGTGCTGGCCAAGGCAAGCGCCGAAGTCGCCAAGGCGGTCAAGGAGCCGCAATTCGGCGATCAGCTCAAATCGCTGGGATACGACCTCGTCGGGAGCACGCGCGCGGAATTCGATACATTCCGGCGCGAGCAAAGGAAGCAGATCAGCGAAATAGTCAAAGTCTCCGGCGTGGATGTCAAATAGAGACGCCCGACGTTGAGCAGGCCGCATCGCGAATGTTTATCCATCCTCGCTTCGCGGTTCACGCCTCCGCTGCAAAGAACTCCCTATAAATGCTGATCTTGGGCTCGATCACGAAATCCGTAAACTGGTAGCCGCAGGCATCCTTAGGCTCGATGAATTAAGTGGGACACGGCGTCGCTGCATAGGCCTGAGCGACGCCTGTCCAGTAGATGCTCACGCGATCACACGCAAGCTGCTTGATGTGATAACTCATGGGCATTGAGGAATTTAACTGAACCGGGGTTAGAGGTAAGCTGCGGGATTCCAGGTATGCAGCTCGTCCTGGCCCTGCTTGCACCAGAGATAGAGCGCGTCGTACATGACCATGCCGTGCCGCAGCATCTCGTGATCGTCGCTGAACAATCGCGACAGCCCAAGTGAAAGTGCAGCGAGCCCCGGCGCCTGCGGTGCCAGGTCGAGCTTCGCCGTGTCGGCGCCCCTGACGATGACCGCAAGTTGCGCGAGCGCGGGATCGTGCAGGTGGTGGCGTTTGATAAACGCATCGAAGCTGCACAAGTCCCCGTCATGCGAGTACGCGACATCCGGAATGTCGTAAGGAACCGCCTGTCGAGCGGAGGCGACGTTTTTCACTTCCGCGGTCGGGACATACAGAAACTCCGCATCCTTGTCGATGAAGCGGGCGATGATCCACGGACACGCGATCCGGTCTATCTTCGGCCGCTCGCGTGTGACCCAGCGTGTCGATGCTTCTTTGGGTTTGCTCGCAACCTCGCCGCCGCCAGCTTTCCATCCCTCATCGAGGCCGCCTTCCAGGAAACGCGCGGCGATTCCCACGTCGCGCAGGGCTTTCGCCGCATTCTGGCTGACCTCATGGCCGTGGACGCAGTACACGACGACACTGCTGACGCGCGGCAGTTCTTTCGCCCACGTCAAAACCGTGGCTGGGTCGCGCCGCAAGGATCCGGCGATCATATCGGATGCCGCGCGAAACGTGGGTGGCGTGCGCACGTCAATAACGAGCGGAGGCTCGCTGCCGGACAATGCGGATTTCAGTTCTAATGCGGTAATGATCACTTCCATGGGTGCTGACTCCTTTCAATGTCGTTCAGTAATTGTGTCGTAATGGCGCATTCGTCCAAGGGGAGTTTCTTATTGACCTCGATCATGATGGCACTTGCTTTGGTGATGTCAATTTTCCACAACAATCCCCCGGGGGTCGTCCGCGCAAAAAGAGTGCCGTCCGCAGCAAACCTAAGAGCGCCAAACCCAATATCCTGCCCCTCTCTTTCATGGAAGCTGATTGCGTAATCTTTTAGATCGAAACGGTCCGCATCTATCCGCAACAATCTCGCTTGCGCATTGCTGGAGATGAATGCGGACCCTGCCCGATCCAATGCCATGTCGGGCATGCAGACATTGCGAAAGCCAACAACGGACCAGTTCGGCAGTGCTATTTTCCGTATCAGCCTCTTCCCCGTGGTTGCGGTGTTGTAAACCCGCACTTCCTCAAGAGTAAGCACCCAAAGCCGGTTGCGTAGCAGGTCTTCTCTGATGCGAAGAACGTCCCGCTCACTTGTCCCCTGCGAATCCAGCCGGAGATCGGCGCTATCTGCGCGGCCTGCCGACGAATTTTGAGAAGGTTTTTCAATATCGCCGCAGCCTGCGATTACGGTCACTGCAAAAAGCAAGATCAGCCAACCACGAGTTGAAACGATTCGATTGCTCATAATCACACTCCTTTTCCGTGAGATCGGAGCAGCACTTGAGACGAGATCGTCTTTGGTGACCGGGTGTCTGCAAAAAACCCGGTTAGGTAGTTCAGCCGCGGATATAGTAGCGGCACTTTAGTAGTTTTTATGGTGATTGTGGATTCCATAGCGGCTACCGTTGACGCGAATATTCAGGCATACTGGGTTCATGCGCAAAGCATCATTTCTCCCCCTAGACGCAGTTTTTCTAATGATCTGAGCCCAGCGTGCGCAGGCGTCTTCCTTCCCTCAATGCACTCAAGGCCTTCGAGGCCACTGCACGTCAGGAGAGCTTTACCAAGGCGGCGCACGAGCTGTGCGTGACGCAAGGCGCGGTCAGCCAGCAAGTCAAGGGACTCGAAGCCGAATTAGGCGTTCGGTTGTTTCGCAGGGAACGTCAGAGGTTGGTCATCACGGAGGCGGGGCGAACCTATCTGGAGGTGGTGCGCGACGCGTTCGATCGCTTGGCCATGGGCACCGAGCACCTGCTGCAACGGCAGAAGTCCGGCACTTTGACTATCACCACATCCCCCAACTTCGCCGCCAAATGGCTCGTACACCGGCTCGGGCGCTTCTCCGAGGCACACCCCGAGATCGAGTTGCGCATTAGCGCCTCAATTCAACACGTCGATTTCGCCCGTGAGGACATCGACTTGGCAATCCGTCACGGAGTCGGACAATGGCCCGGATTGCACGTGACACGGCTGTGCGCGGAGGAACTTTTTCCCGTGTGTAGTCCAGAGCTGGTGCGTGGACGTGGCGCGCTTCGCTCGCCTCGTGATCTCAAGCGTCACACACTGCTCCACGCTGACGACACCGGTGACTGGGTCAAGTGGCTGAAACTGGCGGGCGTTGACGATGTGGACTTCAAGCGCGGAACCGTCTTCAACCAGGCCAGCATGGCGATCGACGCCGCGGTCGATGGCCACGGCATTGCGCTGGCGCGCACGGCACTGGCCGCTTGGGACCTTCTGTCCGGGCGCCTGGTTCGACCCTTTCCGCAAGCGCTCGAAGCGCCGTACGCGCTTTGGATCGTCTGCCCGACATCGGCGGCAGAACTCCCCAAGATCGCGACCTTTCGCAGTTGGCTCCTCAAAGAGGCGGCGGATGATACCCGGCGGCTCGCCGAACTTAATTCACCTGCTCGCGAAGGTGCCGTGACGCGCGCCGCAAGGCACTGACAACACGCATCCCGGTTCAGACTCATCCTGTATTGAAAAAGGCAATGCCTTGACACGGAGGTAGAATATCGTCCTGTTGGTGGCATCAGGGTGATAGCCGCCTGAGTAGTTACTCAAAGTATTCGGATCGGCCTCGAGGAGAAGAAGATGACGCATTTGACGTTGGGTG
>PLYS01000390.1 GCA_003153455.1 Betaproteobacteria bacterium
CTACAGGCTGAGCCTGCAGGCACTGCTCCGCCCTTTGCAGTCGAGCCCGCTCGACCGCGCCGAGCAGCCGATCGCGGAATATCGCGCAGCGTAGTCTGCGTGAGATCGGGAGGGCGTAAGCGCGTGACATAGATGCCAATGATTTCGCTTCTCGCGATCTCCCGCTTGCCCGCACTCACGCGTTCTGCGTCCATCGGATGCAGAAAAGTTCGAAGAATTGCTCGGACATCAAGACGTAAGCACCACAATGATTTACACTCACGTCCTGAACCAAGGCGGTCGTGGCGTGTTTAGCGCGCTCGATGCGGCCTGAACGCCGCATCTCAATGCAAGAACTCAACTCGATATTCTCCGATCACGGCCCGCTTGCCCAGGCGGTGCGCGAATTCCGCGTGCGCCAGGGCCAGATCGAAATGGCGCGCGCGGTCGCCGCTGCGATTGAGAGCAATTCTGTTTTGATCGCCGAGGCCGGTACCGGCACCGGGAAAACCTTTGCTTATCTCGTGCCGGCCCTGCTCTCGGGCGGCAAGGTCATCATCTCGACCGGCACCAAGACCCTGCAGGACCAGTTATTCGATCGCGACATCCAGGTTGTGCGCGCAGCGCTCAAAGTGCCGGTCACGGTCGCGCTGCTCAAGGGCCGCGCCAACTACGTGTGCCATTACTACCTCGAGCGCGCGCAAAACGAAGGCCGCTTTCCGACTCGCGAAGATGCGCGTTATCTGCCGCTGATCGCGAACTTCGCCAGAAACAGCGCGACCGGCGACAAGAGCGACTTGCCCGGGGTCCCCGAAACCGCGAGCATCTGGTCATACGTGACCTCGACGCGGGATAATTGTCTCGGCTCGGAGTGCGCGCATTATTCAAAATGCTTTGTGATGGAGGCGCGCAAGCAAGCGCTTGCCGCCGACGTGGTGGTGGTCAACCATCACCTGTTTTTCGCCGACGTCGTGCTGCGCGACGAAGGAGTGTCGGAGCTGTTGCCCGCTTCGAACACGATAATTTTCGACGAGGCGCACCAGTTGCCGGAGACCGCGAGCCTGTTCTTCGGACAGACTGTTTCGACGTCACAGTTGATAGAATTGGCGCGCGATACGCGCATCGAGGCTGCGGCCGCGGCGAAGGATTACGCGCTGCTACCGGATGCCACGCACGTGCTCGACAAGGCGGCGCGCGATTTGCGGCTCACGTTCAAGGAGGACAGCGGTCGCTTTCCGTTCCAGGCGCTGGAGCGCAACCGCGAGTTCGAGCCGGCGCTGAAAACGGTGTTCGACAAGCTTGGTGCGCTGGCATCGACGCTGGAGTCGCAGGCCGAGCGCAGCGAGGGGCTCGAAAAGTGCTGGCAGCGCGCGCAGGTGCTGGCGGAGCAGCTCCGGCGCTGGCGCGATCACGACGATCCCGGGTTCGTGCGCTGGGCGGAACTGTTCAACCATGCATTGCACTTGAATGCGACACCGCTTTCGATCGCGGAAATATTCCAGGGCCAGATCAGCGACCGCGCACGGTCGTGGATATTCACCTCGGCGACGCTGTCGGTCGGCGGCGATTTCAGCCATTATTGCAATCAGATGGGGCTTGCCAAGGCGCACGCGCAGTCGTGGGGGAGCCCGTTCGATTTCGCGAGCCACGCGCTGCTTTACGTGCCGAAAGGCATGCCCGAGCCCAATACGCCGGATTACACCCCGGCGGTGGTCGCGGCGGCGCTGCCGGCGATCGAGGCCAGCGGCGGCCGCGCGTTCCTGCTGTTTACCAGCTTGCGAGCCATGCGAGAAGGCCACGATCTGCTGAAAGACGCGTTTGCGCGCCGCAAGCTCGACTATCCGTTGCTGATGCAGGGCGAGGGTTCGCGCACCGAGCTGCTCGAGCGTTTCCGGCGGCTCGGCAACGCCGTGCTGATCGGCAGCCAGTCGTTCTGGGAAGGCGTGGACGTGCGCGGCGAGGCGTTGTCGCTGGTGGTGATCGACAAGCTGCCGTTTGCGCCGCCCGACGACCCGCTGCTCGCGGCGCGCATCGCGCGCATCAACCGCGAGGGGCGAAATGCGTTCATCGAGTTCCAGTTGCCGCAGGCGGTGATCACNNTGCGACCCGCGGTTGTTCAGCAAGAGCTATGGCAAACGGATATTGGCGAGCCTGCCGTCAATGAAGGGCACGCGTGACGTCGCGGAGGTGATCGCGTTCTTCGAGCGTGTGGATACTGCCACCCAATCTTGAACCGCGAAGGACGCGAAGGACGCGAAGGAAGACTTCATAGTCCATTCACAACGCGTTTGATCCCATCTTTAAGGTGCAGCACGTTGAAGTTGACACGCCAATTTCTTTTGCATGCACTGGGGTTCCTTTGCGTCCTTTGCGGTTCAGTCTTTCGGCGTATCCATCAGCGTGAGCCTATCCAAGTCGCCGAGCATACGTTGCGCACATTTGCGCCAATACGTGTTAAGCCGCGCCAAGCAGTCTCATCACGTCGGCGCCGAAGTATTGCCATAGCAACGCGAAAAACAGCATCCACAAGACCATGATGACCACCGCGGCAATGATGCTCTTCGGCTTCGGCTGCCGTGCTGCAATCCAGTCGCGCGCTTTGGCACGGCATTCCTCGAGTACATGCTGGGGCACCAGCTTCAATGTGAAGTAAATTCCGATCGGGATCAGGATTACGTCGTCGAGATAGCCGATGACCGGGATGAAGTCCGGAATCAGGTCAATCGGACTCAACGCGTAGGCGACGACCAGCGTTGCGAGGATTTTTGCCGAGAGCGGCGTGTCGGGATGCTTGCAACAGAACCACAGCGCGAGCACATCGGCTTTCAGAGATCGCGCCCAATCCCGCAATCGCAGCGTAAACTCCGCCGCATCGGGTTTCTCGCGCCTCACGCCTCTCTCCTCCCGCCTCACGGCGATAGCTCGGCCCACAGGTCATGCTTATCAGAGCGCGTCACGCGCACCGTGGCGAACTCGCCGGCTTTGAGTGCAGAAGAGGGCTTCACATGCACCACACCGTCGATTTCAGGCGCGTCGGCGGTGCTGCGTGCGATTGCGCCTTTGGCACTGACTGCGTCGACCAGCACCGTCGCCGTGCTGCCGATCTTGTGCTTGAGACGCGCCGCGCTGATTTTTTCCTGCAGCGTCATGAAGCGTGCTTTGCGTTCTTCCTTGATTTCTTCGGGCACGTGGTCCGGCAGCTCGTTCGCCTTCGCGCCGTCGACAGGCGAATAGGCAAAGCAGCCGACGCGGTCGAGTTGTGCTGCCTCGAGAAATTCGAGCAGTTGCTCGAAGTCGGCGTCGGTTTCGCCGGGGAATCCGACGATAAAAGTGCTGCGTATCGTCAGCCCGGGACAGATCTGGCGCCAGCTCTTGATGCGCGCAAGATTGTTCTCCGAGCTTGCCGGGCGTTTCATCGCTTTCAATATTCTCGGGCTCGCGTGCTGAAACGGCACGTCGAGATATGGCAGGATTTTTCCCTCCGCCATCAGCGGAATCACCTCGTCGACGTGCGGATAAGGGTAAACATAATGCAGCCGCACCCACACGCCGCTTGCTGCGTCCTTGCCGGCCAGGCCGCCCAGCGCAGCCGCGAGATCGGTCATGCGTGTTCTGAGCGGGCGGCCGCGCCAGAAACCGGTGCGGTATTTGATGTCGACGCCGTAGGCGCTGGTGTCCTGCGAAATCACCAGCAGTTCTTTCACGCCGGCTTTGACCAGATTTTCCGCTTCCTGCATGACATCGCCGATCGGGCGGCTGACGAGATCGCCGCGCATCGACGGGATGATGCAGAACGTGCAGCGGTGATTGCAGCCCTCGGCGATCTTCAGGTACGCATAGTGCCGGGGCGTAAGCTTGACGCCCTGCGGGGGGATCAGGTCGGTATACCGGTCGTGCGGTTGCGGCAGGTGCGCGTGCACCGCGTTCATCACCTCATCCGTCGCATGGGGGCCGGTGACGGCGAGCACGCGCGGATGGGTTTGCTTGACGATATTGCCTTTGGCGCCGAGGCAGCCGGTGACGATCACGCTGCCGTTTTCGGCGAGAGCTTCGCCGATCGCGTCGAGCGATTCCTCGACTGCCGCATCGATGAAACCGCACGTGTTGACGACGACGAGGTCGGCGCCCTCATAGGTCGGCGCAACGAGATAACCCTCGGCGCGCAGCTGCGTCAGGATGCGCTCGGAATCAACCAGAGCCTTGGGACAGCCGAGTGAGACGAAACCTACTTTGGGCGCGGCCTTTGGCCGCGCGCGCGCTTTTTCAGGCGCCGTTTTTTTTGCCGCCTTCATCCTTGGGCTTGGGGTTGCTTTCAGGATTGCTTGCGGCACCGCCTGTGGCCTCATCGTGTCGAGGCTGCGCGAACGGATTTGCGGCGGCAAAGTTGGGGAAGGGGAAGGCGCCGAACAGGTTACGCGTCTGCTTTTGCAGCTGCTGCTGCATCTCGAGGAACGCATTGGCGCTCTGCTCAAGATAGCTGCCCATCATGCCCTGGATCGCGGGACCTTGCATCTTGAGAAATTCGCTCCACGCGTCGGCGTTGAGCATGGGCGGTGTTCCACCGTAAACAGCACTCGACTGTTGCTGCAGTTTTTTCTGGATCTCGATGAAGGTATGGATGTTCTTTTCCAGGTAATTGCCCATCATCCCCTGCATCGCATTGCCGTAGAAACGGATGATCTGGGACAGCGCATCGCTCGAGAACATCGGTGCGCCCTCGCCGCTTTCTTCTTCCAGGATGATCTGCAGCAGGATGGCGCGCGTCAGGTTTTCTTTGGTCTTGGCGTCCTCGACCTTGAACTGAATATGGTCGAGCACCAGCTTTTTGACATCTTCCAGCGTGATGTAGCTGCTGGTCGTGGTGTCATAAAGGCGGCGGTTCGGATATTTTTTAATTATTCTGACGTCTTCGCTCATATCTGGCCTCAACTGCAAAAGAATGTGTTTGGATTGTGCGCCGCAGCATAAGCAGCGTCAAGGCGGCGCTGAAAGCGGTGGCTAATACATATGCTGCCCGCCGTTGATGGCGATATTGGCGCCCGTCACAAACGCCGCCTCATCGGAGCACAGGTAGGCGACGAGGCCGGCGACTTCTTCCGGTTTGCCGAGCCGTCCGAGCGGAATTTGCGGGATGATCTTGGTATCGAGCACTTCTTTCGGAATTGCCATCACCATCCTGGTGCCGATGTAACCGGGCGAGATCGTGTTTACCGTCACGCCCTTGCGCGCGACTTCCAGCGCCAGCGCCTTGGTGAAGCCGTGCATGCCGGCCTTGGCGGCGGAGTAGTTGGTCTGGCCGAACGCGCCTTTCTGGCCATTGACCGAAGATATGTTGATGACGCGGCCCCAGCCGCGATCCACCATGTCGTCGAGCACCGCTTTGGTCATGTTGAAAACGCTGTCGAGATTAGTGCGCGTCACTGCGTCCCAGTCCGCTTTGCCCATTTTCTTGAATGTCATGTCGCGCGTGATGCCGGCATTGTTGACCAGAACGTCTACCAGGCCGACTTCGGCTTTGATCTGCTTGACGGCTTTCCCGCACGAGTCGAAGTCCACAACATCGACCTGCACGGCATGGAATTCGTGTCCCTGGCTTTTCATGTCGGCGAGCCATTGTTGCGCCTTGGTGTTGCCAGGCGAATACGTGGCGACCACCCGGTAACCCATTCCTGAAAGCTTGACGCAAATGGCCTCGCCGAGGCCACCCATCCCACCGGTGACAACCGCTATTCTTGACATTGTTTGTTCTCCTTTAGGAACGACATCTGATTACTGAGTATTACGAAACCGGATGACAGTCCGGTTTCGCTCGACGCTCCCCTCGCCCCCCCGGAGAGGGGCCTGGGGGAGAGGGCCGAGCGATGTAACGCAGTTACGTAAAGCTCGATAGACTAACATGCTGTTGGCTGCGACCCGGCAACTATGCGCATTTTTCCTTGACGTAACGCCCGGGCGCCGGCTCGATCTCCGGATAGCGTGCGTTGCCCAGTTCGGTGCGCGCGGGGACACTCGCGCCGCCGTGCCCGGCGAGCCAGCCGCTCCAACGGCTCCACCAGCTGCCGGGATGCTCGCGCGCGCCGGCGAGCCAGTCATCGGGATTCGGCGGCAAGGCCGGATTCAGCCAGTAATGGCGGCGGTTTTTTGACGGCGGATTGACCACGCCCGCAATGTGCCCGCTTGCGGCCAGCACGAACTCGATGTCGCCGCCGACCAGTTGCGTGGTCCGGTAGGCGCTTTTCCACGGTACGATGTGGTCCTCGCGCGAGGCGAGGACGAAACTCGGCAGCTTGATGTTGGACAGATCCACCCTGACGCCGCAGTTGGTGAGCCTGCCCGGCACGCGCAGATTGTTTTCGAGATAGGTGTTGCGCACATAGTAGACGAACATCGCGCCCGGCAGGTTGGTGCTGTCGCTGTTCCAGTATAGCAGGTCGAACGCGTCGGGTTTTCGGCCCTTGAGGTAATTGTTGACCACGTAGTTCCAGATCAGATCGTTGGCGCGCAGGCTGGAGAAGGTCAGCGCCAGCTCCTTGCCGTGCAGCACGCCGCCATGCGCGAAATCCTGCTCGCGCTGCCTGACGTAAGCCTCGTCGATGTATACCGAGATATCTCCGGTGTCGGTGAAGTCGAGCATCGTGGTGAGGTAAGTGACGCTCGCCGCGAGTTTGCGCCGTTTCGCGCGCAGCACTGCGAGCGCCGCCGCGAGCAGGGTGCCGCCGACGCAAAAACCGAGCACGTTGAGCTGTCTCACGCGGCAGATCCCGCATGCAACCTTGATTGCCTTGATCACGCCTTGCTCGAGATATTGATCCCAGGTGATCTGCCCCATGTCCGCCGACACATTGCGCCACGACACCATGAACACGGTATGCCCCTGCGCCACCGCGTAGCGTACGAACGAGTTCTCCGGCTGCAGGTCGAGGATGTAGAACTTGTTGATGCACGGCGGGAGCATCACGAGCGGCCGCCGGCAGACGGTATCGGTGGTCGGGCGGTACTGTATCAGCTGCATCAGTTCGTTTTCGTAGATCACCGCACCAGGCGTCACCGCGATATTGCGGCCCACCTCGAACGCTGATTCGTCGGTCATCGAGATGCGGCCTTTTTCGAGGTCTGCGCTCAGCTGCTCGAACCCGCGCAGCAGGCTTTCGCCGTTGGTTTCGGCGGCGAGCTTGAGCACTTCCGGATTGGTCGCCGGGTAATTGGCGGGCGCGGCGGCGTCGATCAGCTGGCGCGCGAAAAAGCGCAGCTTGTTCTTGGCCCGGTCGTCAAGCTGTGCCGCCTCCACGCACTCGGCGAGCCAGCGTGAGTTGATCAGGTAGGCCTGCTTGAGGTAATCGAAGAAAGGCAGTTGCTGCCATTCGGGGGCGCGAAAGCGGCGATCGCCCTGGTCCGGGACAGCAACCGGCTGGTGTGCGGAGGTGTCGATTCCCCGCGCCATGTCCATCCAGAGTTCGAGGTGGCGCTGATAATAGCGCTTTTGAATTTCCGCCAAGCGCCCGCTGTCCTGTGCCAGGCTCGCTGTCAGCGCTTTGAAAATTTCCGCGCTCTCGAGCCGCTGCCCGGCGGAGAGCGAGCCGAGCACGTCCTCGACGAATTTGCGGCCGGCGAGGCTCAGGTTTTCGTACAATGCCTGCGCTGATGCGTGCGGCGGGTTCATAAGACGGTCAATGCAGCAGCGCGCCGACGCCCCAAATGGTGGCAATACCAATGCTGATCAATGCAACCTGCTGCAATGTGGCCTGGATTTCCGGACGGCGATGCAGGCCGGGGATCAGATCCGCGACTGCAACATAAATCATGCTCGCGGCGGCGAGCGCCAGCAGCGACGGTATCCAGTTTTGCATGGTATGCAGAGCGAAATAGGCGAACACGCCGCCCACCACCATCGCCAGGCTCGACAGCACGTTGAGCGCGAACGCGTAACGCTTGCTGTAACCGGAATGCAACAGCACCAGGAAGTCGCCGACTTCCTGCGGCACTTCGTGCGCGATGATCGCGATTGCAGTCACCAGCCCGAGCTGCACGTCGGCGAGAAATGCGGCCGCGATCAGAATGCCGTCGACGAAGTTGTGAAAGGTATCGCCGATCATGATCATCATGCCGCTGCGGCCTTGATCGTGCTGCGCCGATTGTGCTTCGTGCGCCTCGCATTGTGCTTCATGGCAGTGCCGCCACAGCACCAGCTTCTCGAGCACGAAAAAGAGCAATATGCCGGCCAGGATGGTGGCCGTGATCTGCTCGAAGCTGCTGGCGATCTTGAACGCGTGCGGCAGGATTTCGAGGAATACCGCACCGAGCAGCGCGCCGACCGCGTAACTGATCAGAACCGGTACGTGTGCTTCACGCGCGTTGAAGGCGAGCGCGGCGGCCGCAACGACGCTCAGCACGCCGCCAGCCACGCTGGCTACGATGATGCAAAGTAGGACTGACATGGTATCCCGGGGGGGCTGTATTCTCGCTTATAAATGACGAGGAGTTTGTCGGACGTAGCCCCGACAAACTCCTAATGCAAAACCGGCGCCAGTAGAATTACAGATAAGAATAACCGATATGCGAATATACCCGCGCTTTTCCCGAAATTCGACCGCTTCGAGTGAGTTCATTATGAATGGTCAGCCGGTTTTTCTTTTAGCAGCCTGTCGGGACTGTTAAATCCGCCATGCTGCTAGCCCTGACCGTTATCTGACCCAAGCCAGATCAATGCCGCCATGCGCCCAGTCACTTTGTCGCGGCGGTGGGAATAGAAGCGCGCCGGATTGTCGTAGGTGCATAATCCGCCACCAAACACCTGGTCGATGCCGCAGCGGGCGAGGCGCAGGCGCGCGAGCCTGAACAGGTCGGCCAACCATTTGCCTTGGCGATAGGGCGTGAATGCAATAGCGGCAGCTGGATCATGGGTAACAAACGCATCGTGCACGTCGCGACCCACCTCAAAGGCATGGGGGCCGATTGCCGGGCCGAGATAGGCGAGCAACTCGCCACGCGCTACACCCATCATATCTACGGTGTTTTCAATGACTCCCGAACTTAAGCCCCGCCAGCCGGCATGTGCTATGCCGACCACGCTGCCGGTCCGGTCGCACAGGAGAACCGGCAAGCAGTCGGCGATCATTACCGCGCATACGGTTCCGGCGTTGCGTGCGATGCTGGCGTCCGCCTCGGGTATCCCGGCCAGACCATCGGCGACGACCACGTCCGCTGCGTGCATCTGGCGCAGCCATTTTGGATCCTGTGGCAGCCAGGCGCGCAGCAGCTGGCGGTTGGCGTGCACCGCTGCCTCGTCGCCGCCTGTGCGCAGACCAAGGTTGAAGCTGGCATACCCGCCGGCGCTGCCCCCGCCGTTGCGGGTCGTAATCAGGCATTTTACACGCGACGGCGCCAGCCAGTCTGGCACGATCCAGTCGTACGGGGCCTTCATGCTGTCGCCTTGGTTTCCGCTTGCAGCGCAGCGATCAGGTCGTGCATGTCCGCCGGCAGCGGCGCCTGCCACGCCACCGTCTTGCCGCTTGCGGGGTGCTGGAATTCGAGCCGCTCGGCGTGCAGTGCTTGACGCTGGAACCCGGCAATCACGGCCTCCGCGCTGCTCCGGTTTTTGCCATAGACCGGATCGCCGACCAACGGGTGGCCGAGCGATTGCAGGTGCACGCGGATCTGATGCGTGCGCCCGGTCTCGAGCCGGCAACGCAACAACGTTGCGTGCGTGTAGCGTTGCAGCACCTCGAAGTGAGTGACGGCATGCTTGCCGCGCGCGACCACCGCCATGCGCGTGCGTTGCACCGGATGGCGGCCGATCGGCGCTTCGACCTTGCCGTCGCGCGCAACGCGGCCGTGCACCAGCGCCAGGTACTCGCGCTTGACGGTATGCGCTTGCAGTTGGCGTACCAGACTGGTTTGCGCTTCGAGCGTTTTCGCGACGACCAGCAGGCCGCTGGTGTCTTTGTCGAGACGATGCACGATGCCGGCACGCGGCAGGCTCGCGAGCTGCGGCGCGTGCGCGAGCAATGCATTCAACAGCGTGCCGCTCCAGTTGCCGCTGCCGGGATGCACGACCAGTCCGGCGGGCTTGGCAATCACCAGTATCGCCGCGTCTTCGTGAACGATATCAAGCGCAATGGCCTCCGGCGCCGCTGCGGTCGTTGCCGGATCGGGAACGGGGTGGAGCAGAACTTTCTCGCCGCCCCACACCTTGGCCTTGGGCAGCACTGCACGGCCGTCGAGCTCGACGCGCCGGGTGCGGATCCAATGCGCGAGCCGGCTGCGGGAGAATTCCGGCAACAAATGCGACAGCGCCTGGTCTAAGCGCTGTCCGGCGCATTCCGGCGGCACTATCAATTCGACCGGCGCCGGCGCCGCCTTGGTTGCGTTATAATTTTGCAGTTTTTCCGCGGGATTCATTTATGCGTTTAAGTTTAGCTTTATTCCTGGCGCTTTGCGTATCGGCGTGCAGTTTGCTCCCGGAACAGATCGACGAAACCAAGAACTGGTCGGCGGGTAAGATTTATTCTGAAGCCAAAACGGAGCTCGGCGACGGCAACTACGAAAAAGCGATCAAGCTCTACGAAAAGCTGGAAGCGCGCTTTCCTTATGGCAGCTACGCGCAACAGGCGCAGCTTGAAATCGCGTACGCCTATTACAAGGACAAGGACATTGCCTCTGCGGTGGCGGCTACGGAGCGCTTCATCAAGCTGCACCCCAACCATCCAAGCGTCGATTACGCCTATTACCTCAAGGGGCTTGCCAATTTCAATGGCGATTTGGGGCTCCTCGGCTCGTATTCCGGCCAGGACATGACCGAGCGCGATCCGAAAGCGGCGCGCGAAGCATTCGACGCGTTCAAGGACCTGGTGACGCGTTATCCTGACAGCAAGTACACGCCGGATTCGATCGAGCGCATGAATTATCTGGTTAACGCACTGGCGTCGCATGAGGTACACGTCGCGCGTTATTACATGAAACGCACCGCCTATGTTGCGGCTGCGAACCGTGCGCAATTTGCGCTCAAGAGTTATCCACAGGCGCCCGCCAACGAAGAGGGGTTGCTGATACTGGTCCAGGCCTACGACAAGCTCGGCATGACCGACCTGCGCAACGACGCCGAGCGTGTCATGAAGATTAACTTTCCCAAAAGCAAGTACTTGAGCGGCGGCGGTAGCGACAAGCCCTGGTGGCAGATCTGGAACTGGAACTTTTAGCGCCGGCTCAGCGCGAGAATTTCCGCAACACGTGCATCAATTCTCCGATCGCATGGTCGCCATGGCCGGAGCGCATCGCGGATTGCACGCAACCCCGGGTATGATCTTCGAGCAGCCGCAGCGCCACTGCGTCGAGCGCCGCGCGCACCGCGGTAAGCTGGGTGATTACGTCGACACAATAACGGTCGCTTTCAATCATGCGCGCAACGCCGCGCACCTGACCTTCGACACGGTTGAGCCGTTTCAGCAGCGTCAGCTTGTGCGGCTGCACGACATGCTTTGCCGCGGCAGCGTCGCTAGGCGGCCGCTTCATAGCCGGCATCCTCGATTGCGGTCTTGAACTGCGCCGGCCTGGCGCGCGCGGCGTCATAGCCGATTGTCGCTTGTGCTTTTTCGAGAGAAACATCGACACTTTGCACGCCGTCGATCGCCGTCAGCACTTTCTTTACGCTTGCGACGCAGCCCATGCAGGTCATGCCGGTGATTTTCACTACAGTAGTTTCCATGGTTTCTCCTTTTAACGCCTCACGATTTCACTGGTTTCCAACGTTTGAGCAGCAGCGAATTGCTGACCACCGACACCGAGCTCAGCGCCATCGCCGCGCCGGCTATCACCGGGTTCAGCATGCCGAGCGCTGCGAGCGGGATGCCGAGCGCGTTGTAGAAGAACGCGAAAAACAGGTTCTGCCGTATCTTGCGCAGCGTGCTGCGCGACAATTCCACCGCATCGGCTACGCTTAGCAGATCGCTGCGCATCAGCGTGACATCCGCGGCATGGATTGCGACATCGGAGCCGCTGGCGACAGCGAAACCGACATCGGCGGCGGCGAGCGCGGGTGCATCGTTGATGCCGTCGCCCGCCATGCCGACGCTATGGCCTTCGGCGCGCAGCTTCTGCACCGCGGCGGCCTTGTGCTGCGGCAGCACGTCCGCGAGCGAGTCCTCTATGCCGGCCTGCGCGGCGATTGCGCGGGCCGTTGCTGCATTGTCGCCGGTCAGCATCATGACCTCGATGCCGAGCTTGCGCACCGCCGCGACCGCGGCGCGCGAGGTGGGCCGCAGCCGGTCGGCAATCGCGATCAGGCCGATTGCAGCGGCGCCGCGCGCGATCGCGATCACGGTCTTGCCTTGTGATTGGAGCGCAGCCACCTGCGCGTCATCGAGTGCGACATTGTTCTCGCGCAAAAACTGCGGCGACCCGAGCAACACCGGCTGAGTCTCAATCGTGGCGCGCGCGCCTTTACCGACGACGGCGGCGAAGTCCGAGAGCGGCGATGGCGTGACCCGCCGCGCCGCTGCCGCGGCGAGGATCGCGCGCGCGAGTGGGTGCTCCGAACCCTGCTCGACTGCAGCCGCCACGCGCAGCACCTCGGCTTCGCTGTGTGTTCCGAGCGCGACCACGTCAGTGACCGCCGGCTGGCCTTCGGTCAGTGTTCCGGTCTTGTCGACGACGAGCAGATCGATGCTGCCGGCGCGCTCGAGCGCCGCGGCATTCCTGATAAGGATGCCTGAGCGCGCGCCGCGGCCGGTGCCGACCATGATCGCGGTCGGCGTCGCCAGGCCGAGCGCGCACGGGCAGGCGATCACCAGCACTGCCACGGCGTTGACCAGTGCCGCGGGGAAATCGCCGTTGTAAAGCCACCAGCCGGCGCAGGTAACGATCGCGATTGCAACCACCGCCGGCACGAAGATGCCGGCGACGCGATCGGCGAGGCGCTGGATCGGAGCCTTCGAGCCTTGCGCTTCGGCGACCAGGCGGATGATGCCGGCGAGCACGGTGGCGCTGCCGACGCCGGTAGCGCGGCATCTGAGCAGGCCCTCCTGGTTGAGCGTCGCCGCGTAAACGCGTGCGTCTTTCTGTTTCGCGACCGGCAGACTTTCACCCGTCAGCATTGCTTCGTTGATGCTCGAGGCGCCATCCAGGACGATGCCGTCCACTGCAATGCTTTCCCCCGGCTTGACGATGATGATATCGCCGACCTTGATGTGCGCGATATCGATCTCGACGATCTCGCCGCCGCGCTCGACGCGCGCGGTTTTGGGTTGCAGCTTGATAAGTTGCGCGATCGCCTCCGAGGTCTTGCCTTTGGCGCGCGCTTCGAGCAGCTTGCCCATCAGCACCAGCGTGATGATCGCGGCGCTCGCCTCGAAGTAGACGTGATACGGAAGGCTGAAGACGGTGACGGCAACGCTGAAACCGTATGCCATGGTGGTGCCCAGCGCGATCAGCACGTCCATGTTGGCGCCGCCCCCGCGCAGCGCATGCCAGGCGGCGACATAAAAGCGCCGCCCGATCCATAGCTGCACGGGCGTCGCCAGCGCGAATTGGAACCAGCGCGGCAGCAGGTCGACGTGCACCGCCGAAAACATCACCGCCATCTGCGCGATCAATGGCGCGGTGAGCAGGGCCGCGATCCAGAATTCCCGCAGCGTGGCGCGGTAGAGGAGTTCGTGCCGGAGGCGCTCTTCGGCGTCGTCGAAATCCGTCACCGGGTGCGCACCATAGCCCGCTTTGCCTACGGCCGCGACCAATGCCGCGATGTCGGTCTTGCCGGGGTCGTAGCGGACGCGCGCGCGTTCGGCGGCGAAGTTCACATGCGCCTCAACGCCGGCCATGCGATTGAGCGCTTTCTCGATGCGCGCGGCACATGCGGCGCAGGTCATGCCTTCCAGTGCGAATTCAGCCGTCTGCGGCGGGACGCTGTAGCCGGCTTTCTCGATGGCCTGTACCAGGTCGGCGCTCCTGACGCGGGCGCGGTCGAATTCGACGCGGACGTATTCCGAGGCGAAGTTGACGCTTGCAGCGACGCCGGCGATGCGATTGAGCGTTTTTTCGATGCGGTTCGCGCACGCCGCACAAGTCATACCGGCGATCGGCAGGTTGACGGCTTGAAGGGCGGGAGCGGCCATGATGGAGGGGTAATAACTTTGCTATCATATACCCCAATAGGGTATATGGCAAGATGTTGATACCGTGATACCCCGTCAGGGTATAACCGGGGCCGCTTCAGTTGCGGGTCAGCCGGCCGTCAACGAATCTGACCTTGCCGCCGGGAACGCTGCTGCGATCAGCAAGGCGCGCGCGGAAAAGTAACGCGGTAAGCAAGCATGTCTGGCCTTCTTTTCTTCAGGCGCCCGCGCCGGTATCGATGGGCGCGCCGGTCTTGGCGATGATCTCGTCAACGGCGACGCCGGGTGCGAGTTCCACCAACTTGAGTCCGTGTTCAGTGACATCGATAACGCCAAGGTCGGTAACAATGCGGTCGACGACGCCGACGCCCGTGAGCGGCAGTGAGCACTGGCGCAGAATCTTGTGCTCGCCGCCCTTCGCCGTGTGCTCCATGATCACCACGACACGCTCGACGCCGGCCACCAGGTCCATGCCGCCACCCATGCCCTTTACCATCTTGCCGGGGATCATCCAGTTGGCAAGGTCGCCCGTCCCGGAAACCTGCATGGCGCCCAGGATGGCGAGGTTGATATGGCCGCCGCGTATCATCGCGAACGAATCCGCGCTCGAGAAAAAGCTGCTTCCCGGCAACGTGGTCACGGTCTGCTTGCCGGCGTTGATGAGGTCGGCATCGACCTCGGAGTCGAGCGGGAACGGTCCGATACCGAGCAGGCCGTTCTCGGATTGCAGCCAGACGTTCATACCCTCGGGGATGTAGTTGGCCACCAGCGTCGGCAGGCCGATGCCGAGATTCACGTAAAAGCCGTTTTGCAGCTCCCTCGCTGCACGCCGGGCCATGTCGTTGCGGTTCCAGGCCATGCTCTATCCTTTTCTCGTCGTGCGTTGCTCGATGCGCTTCTCGGGGTGGGGGTTGTAAACGATGCGCTGCACGAAAATACCCGGCGTATGAATCTGATCCGGATCGAGCTCTCCGACCTCGACCAGAATTTCCACCTCGGCCACCGTGATGCGAGCAGCCATCGCCACGACCGGGTTGAAGTTGCGGGCGGTCATGCGGTAGAT
>PLYS01000515.1 GCA_003153455.1 Betaproteobacteria bacterium
CGCCGCATAGCTTAACTGCCAACGTCGGGTTGTTCAGTCAGTACATATTTCGTGGACTGACCCAAACCAATCGTGATCCAGCGGTGCAAGGCGGATTCGATTATGCCTACGACACTGGCGGCCCAACGGTCTATGTCGGCACTTGGGCATCGAATATCTCCTGGCTCCACGATGGCGGTCAGTATTCAAGTTCAAGCCTCGAAAACGACTGGTACGGCGGCGTGCGCGGCAACATCGGGAAATCTGATTTCACTTATGACGTCGGTTTTCTGTACTACTATTATCCCGGGACGGTCATTCCGGTGGCCGGAGAGAAAGGCGACACCCAGGAACTCTATGGCGCGGTGGGATGGAAATGGTTGACGGCCAAGTGGTCATATGGGGTCGGCAACAAAACCTTTGCCGTACGCGATAGCTCAGGCACCTGGTATCTCGACCTTTCGGCCAATTATCCCGTCGGTGACACGGGGCTGAGCCTGATCGCGCACTGGGGTGACCAGAAATACCGGGGTACCGATCCGCGCAATCCAGTCGTTGGCGGAGTCCAACTATCCAATGATGCGATCGACAGCTACAAAGACTGGAAGTTAGGCGCGACCTACGATCTGGGCAACGCGTCCGAAGTGCTCAAGGGCGTAACGCTCGGCGGCTACTACACCAAAGCCAATGGGAGCACGTTGGGATACGGCAGCGTCTCGCAAGGCGGGGTATACCCGCGAAATCTTGGCGACGGCACATTCACCGCTTACCTTCAGAAATCGTTCTAACATGAAACCCGAATCAACCCGATATGGGTAAGTAACCGTAGAAGCGGTTCAAACCCCGCCAAATCGCTGCACGCCGGAGTTCGCGCAGGAATAGGAACTCGTGATCGAACAACGTCCAGATCCCGACGCACTGCTCGCCAAGGTCCAGCGCGACGAGGCGAAGAGCCGTCGCGGGCGGCTCAAAATCTTCTTCGGCGGCGCCGCCGGCGTGGGCAAAACCTACGCCATGCTCTCGGAAGCGCGCGAAAAGCGCGCCGAGGGCTGCAATGTAGTGGTCGGCTTGGCGGAAACTCACGGCCGTGCCGAAACAGCGGTGATGCTGGAAGGCCTCGAAGTTCTGCCGCCACGCATCATCGAGTATCGCGGCACGCAAATAAGCGAGTTCGACCTCGACGGCGCGCTCAAGCGCCACCCGACTTTGATCCTGGTTGATGAGCTGGCTCATACCAACGCCGAGGGCTCGCGCCATCCGAAACGCTGGAACGATATCGAGGAGTTGCTCGACAGCGGCATCGACGTTTACACGACGCTTAACGTCCAGCACCTCGAGAGCCTGAACGATATCGTCAGCGGCATCACCCAGATTCGCGTTTGGGAAACGGTGCCCGATACGGTGTTCGAGCGCGCGGACGAGGTCGAGCTCGTCGATCTGCCGCCGGACGATCTGCTGGAACGGCTGCGGGAAGGCAAGGTTTACCTGCCGCAGCAGGCCGAACGGGCGATCCGGAACTTTTTCCGCAAGGGCAATCTGATTGCGTTGCGCGAGCTCGCGCTGCGGCGTACCGCGGAGCGTGTCGATGCGCAGATGCGGGACTACCGCGAAGATAAGGCCATTCGCGACGTGTGGCGGGCCGGCGAACGCCTGCTGGTGTGCATCGGGCCGTATCCGCTTGCGGAACGGCTGATACGCGCCGGTAAGCGGCTTGCCTCGTCCACGCACGCCGACTGGATCGTTGCCTACGTCGAGACCCCCCCGCTGCAGCGGTTGCCTCACGAGGTCAGGGACGAGGTCCTTGGCTACCTGCGCCTCGCGGAAGAACTGGGTGCGGAAACCGCCACGCTTTCAGCGCCGGAGATGAGCACTGCGATCCTGGAGTTCGCCCACGAGAAAAACGTCAGCAGCATCGTGCTAGGCAAGCCCACGAGGACGGGCTGGCGGCGCTGGTTGCTGGGATCCGTCGTGGACACCATCGTGCGCGAAGCGGATGACCTCGACGTTTATCTGCTGTCTTGCGAAAAAGAGACCGCAGCGCCGAATCCGGCCGAACTTTCGCTGTTGACCCGGAGTCGCGCTTACCTGGGGCTAAGAGAGCGGGAACGCGAGAGCACCAAGACGCGCTACCCGAGGTACTTGTGGGGCGTGGGCGTTACGGCCCTCACGACGGCGATCTCGGCGCTCATGTTCGAGCATTTCGCCTTGTCGAATCTGGTCATGGTTTACCTGCTCGGGGTGGTCTTTGTGGCGACCCGGTTTGGGCGCGGGCCATCGGTGTTGACTTCGATTCTTTCGGTCGCTGCGTACGATTTCTTTTTCGTGCCACCGCGCTTTTCTTTCGCGGTTTCCGATGCACAGCATCTCGTTACCTTCGCGGTCATGCTTCTGGTCGGGCTGGTCGTAGGCACCCTCGCCGTCAACCTGCGCTCTCAGGCAAGAGTTGCCGGGCATAGGGAGCGCCGCGCAGCGGTGCTCTACGCATTCACCAGGGAACTGGGAAGCGCACAAAGCGAAGACGAAATAGCGCGCATTGCCGTAAAGCATATCGGCGACGAGTTCGAGGGACAGAGTGTCGTGTTGTTGCCTGATCCTCAGGGGCGGATCCGTTATCCGAAATCGCAAAGCATTCAATACTCGTTTCACGGCAGTGATCTGGGCGTCGCACAATGGGTGTTCGATCACGGCAAGATCGCGGGCAAAGGGACCGACACCCTGCCGGGAACCGAGGGCGTGTATTTTCCGATGAAAGGGTCTTCCGGCGCGATTGGTGTTCTCGCGCTGCTGCCGGTCAACCTGCGCCGGGTCTTCCTGCCTGAACAGCAGCGTCTGGTCGATACATTCATCAACCAGATCGTCCAGGCGATTGAACGGGTAAGGCTGGCGAAAGAAGCGCAGGTGGCGAGGATCAAGGCGGAAACCGAGAGTCTGCGGAATTCGCTGTTGAGCGCGATCTCGCACGACTTTCGCACGCCGCTCGCCTCGATTGTGGGTGCGTCGAGCAGCCTCATTGATGGAGCAACGCTGCTTACGGATGATGCGAAGCTCGATTTGGGTAAGACCATCTACGAGGAAGCGCGGCGCATGACCAAGCTGGCCAACAACCTCCTCGACATGGCGAGGCTGGAAGCCGGTGGCGTAAAGCTCAATCGCCAGTGGTGTCCGATTGAGGAGATCGTCGGGGGTGTCCTGACGCGATTGCAGGCGCGTCTGACGGCTCACCCCGTCACAACCAAATTGCCACCGGGACTGCCGCTGGTTCAGGTCGATGCCGTCATGATCGAGCAGGTTCTGGAGAATTTGCTCGAGAACGCGGTCAAGTACACGCCAAATGGAACGCCCATCGAGATCGGGGCGGATGCCGGCCCCCATGAGGTTTCATTCTGGGTCGCCGATCGCGGCCCGGGTCTACCCGACGGCAAAGAGGACAGGCTTTTTGAGAAATTCTATCGGGGAACGACAGAGGGGGCGCAAAGTGGCGTAGGCTTGGGGCTCACAATCTGCCGCGCGATCGTCGAAGCACATGGCGGAACCATTCGCGCCGAGAACCATCCCGAAGGAGGTGCGGTTTTCCGGTTTACGATTCCCGTTACGGAGGAACCCCCGCAGATCGTCTCCGAAGAGGAACAACTGGCTAACGTCCAATGACCAAGCCGAACCCCGTTATCGTCGTCATTGAAGACGACCCGCAGATCCGCCGCTTCCTCAGAACCGGCCTGGAGGCGCATGGGTTCGAAATTCATGAAGCGGAGACGGGGAAACAGGGATTGATCGTGGCCGCGACACGCAAGCCGGACGTGGTTATTCTGGATCTTGGGCTGCCGGACATGGATGGCGTGGAAGTCATCAAGAAGCTGCGCGAGTGGACCTCGCGACCGGTGGTCATATTGTCCGCGAGAAACATGGAAACCGACAAAGTCGCGGCGCTCGACGCGGGAGCCGACGATTACCTGACCAAGCCTTTCGGCCTGGATGAGCTGTTGGCGCGCATTCGCGTCGCGCTGCGACATGCGTCGCAGCCCGGGCAGGTGGATGCGAACAACGTCTTCAGGTCCGGCAATCTGAAGGTCGATCTGACGCAACGCCGGGTTTATCGCGATGGCGAGGAGGTTCATCTCACCCCGATCGAATACCGCCTTTTGACGACGCTGATAAAATACGCGGGCAGGGTGCTCACGCACCGGCAGTTGCTCACGGAGGTGTGGGGGCCAAGCTATGTGGAACACAGTCACTACCTGAGGATCTACATGGGCTGTCTGCGTCACAAGCTGGAAGCTGATCCTGCAAGGCCCAAGCTGTTGCAGACAGAGGCGGGAACGGGATATCGGCTTGCCACCGATGTTTCATTGTAACCCCGCACTCCACATTCGTGCGCCGCTAATTCCGGGACGCGCCTCACCCGCAAGGCGGATTCGCCCTGACCTATGGAACTCCTGGTTCTTCTGCTGCTGATTTTCGTGAATGGTATTCTCGTCATGTCCGAGATGTCCCTCGTCTCTGCGCGCAAGGCGCGCCTGCAGCAGTGGAGCGAGGAAGGACGTTCCGGCGCCGGCACGGCGCTGGCACTCGCCAACGCGCCCTCCCATTTCCTGTCGACTACCCAGATCGGGATCACGGTCATCAGCATTCTCTGCGGCGCGATCGGCGAGGCCACTGTGTCGAAGAGCCTTGCCGAAAACCTTGCCGTGATCGCGTGGTTGCGGCCCTATGCGGATCGGCTGGCATTCTGGATCGTCGTGGTCGGGATTGCGGTTTTTTCGCTCATCCTGGGCGAACTCGTGCCCAAGCGGCTCGCTCTGCTCAATCCAGAAGGCATCGCCAGCGCGATCGCGCGGCCGATGCAGTGGCTCTCGCAAGCCGCTTCCCCGCTGGTGCGGCTGATGAGCTTCGCCAGCGAGGTCATGTTGCGGCTGCTTGGGGTGCGGGCGCCGCAGGAGTCCCCGGTCACCGAGGAGGAGATAAATATCCTCATGGAACAGGGAGCGCAAGCCGGCGTCTTCGAAAAACACGAGCAGGCGCTCGTCTCGCGTGTCTTCCGACTGGATGATCAACTGATCAACAGCGCGATGACGCCCCGTGGAGACATCGAGTATTTCGACTTGAGCGAGTCTTTCGAGGCCAACCGGCAGAAGCTATTGCGCAGCGCGCACTCCCGCTTCGTCGTCTGCAAAGGCGGTCTTGACGAGATAGTCGGCATTCTGCGCGCCAAGTCGCTGCTCGATGCCGCACTCGAAGGCAAGTCCTTCGATTTCGCCAACGATGTCGGCAAGCCGCTCTACGTGCCAGACACGCTGACGATGATCGAGCTGCTCGAGGAGTTCAAGAAACACCGGCAGCATCTCGCCCTGGTAGTCGATGAGTTCGGCGAACTTCAAGGCCTGGTGACCATGAACAATATCATGGAAACTCTGGTCGGCGACGTGGCGACGGTAGAGGATGCATCCCAGCCCGATATCGTGCGGCGGGATGACGGATCGTGGCTGGTTGACGGCGACATCGCGATCGAACGTTTCAAGGAAGCGATGGGGCTTGACCACGAACTGCCGGACGAGGCCACCGGCGCGTACCGCACTCTCGGCGGATTGGCGATGAAGATGCTCGGGCGTGTGCCGAAGGTGGGCGACCGGTTCACGAGCGATGGCTACCGCTTCGAGGTTCTCGATATGGACCGCAACCGCGTTGACAAGCTGCTTGTTACGAAAGTCAATGGCGCACGCGCCGCGCAGGCCTGAGGCTACCTGCTATTTCAAGTAAAGCCCTGACCGTACTGACTCTCCGAGGCGATCCTGTTCGCACGCATGATGGAGCGACTCACGCCGTAGCCGATCGATCGGCGATCGAACTCACGAAGCAGCGAGGGTTCTTCGCAGGCGCGCGATCGCGCCGGGCAGGCCGCGCACCTTCATGATCCGGCCGGTGGTGTCGTNNGATCGTCCCGCGCAGCGCGGCCACGTCCTCGGGCGACTTCGCGGACAGGAGGATCGCGTCGGGGTGCTTCGCGCGCAGGGCGGCGCGATCGGCGTCGCTCACGCGATCGATCTTGTTGAGGAGCAGGCGCGACGGGACGACCTCCGCGCCGATCTCGCGCAGCACATTGCGGCTCACCTCGAGCTGCGATTCGTACGTCGGATCGGACGCGTCGACGACGAACAGCAGCAGCGACGCTTCAAGCGCCTCGTCGAGCGTGGATCGGAACGACGCGACGAGATCGTGCGGCAGTTTCTTGATGAACCCGACCGTGTCCGAGACGAGCACGCGCGGCTTCGTCTCCGGCTGCAGCGCGCGCACCGTCGTGTCGAGCGTCGCGAAGAGCTTGTCCGCGACCAGCACCTCGCTGCCCGTGAGCGCACGCATGAGCGAGGACTTGCCTGCGTTCGTGTACCCCACCAGCGCGACCCGGAGCTGATCGCGACGCGCGTAACGACGCTGCTCGTTGTCGCGCTGGATCTCCTCCAACTGCTCTTTCAGCTCCGCGAGGCGATCGCGGATCTTGCGGCGATCGAGCTCGAGATCGGACTCGCCCGCGCCGGAGCCCTGCTGCCGCCCGCCGCC
>PLYS01000507.1 GCA_003153455.1 Betaproteobacteria bacterium
ATCAAGAGCGGACGCCTGAAAGCAATCGCGACCACCGCGGCGAAACGCTCGCCGGGGCTGCCCGATACGCCGACGTTCGCCGAGTCCGGTCTGCCCGGATTTGACACTTACGAATGGTACGGCGTATTCGGACCAGGCAAGCTGCCCAAGGACGTGCTCGCCAAGCTCAGTCAGGAAATCGCGCGCATCATCAAGCTGCCGGAAATGAGCGAGAAGCTTTCCGCGCAAGGCGCGATTCCCGTCGGCAATACGTCAGATGAGTTCGCCGCTTTCGTCAAGAGAGAAATGGACACCTGGGGCAAAGTCGCCCAGCAGGTCGGCCTGAAGCCGGATTGATTTCGTTTATATGCCGGATCTCCTCGCGCGCTTTCATCGCCTGATCACAGCGGGACTTCCACAACTCATCATCGCGCTGGCACGCACTGGCCTGGTCGAATAGAATCGACTCCCCCATGTCCGATTACCCAAGACCACCCGGGATGAATTTCGGCGAGGTCCCGGGCGTGGCCGTGAACTCCAAGGGCCACGTCTTCGTGTTCACGCGCTCAAACAGCGCCAACGGTCCGGCCTATGCTCCCGCGGCGGCGCAGTTGCTCGAATTCGGGCCCAACGGAGAATTCCTCGGCGAAATTGGCAAGGGCCTCTACGGCTGGTCCTTCGCTCACACGGTGCGCATCGACAAGGACGACAATATTTGGGCCGTCGACAAAGGCTCCGACATGGTCATCAAGTTCAACCCGGCCGGCCGCGTCATGTGGGTTTTTGGCCGCAGGCTGGAATCGGCGGACGACAGAACCAAGGCATGGGCACATGTCGACCCACCGCTCCCCCGGTGGAAGGACGTTTCCGGCAGCCGACCGACGTCGCCTGGGACTCCGAGGGCAACATCTACATCAGCGACGGATACGTCAACTCGCGCGTCGCCAAGTACGACAAGAATGGCGACTGGGCGAATTGATCGGGGCTCCCAATTCGATCTGCATCACGCCCGGCCCCAACCCGGTGCTATTCGTCGGGGAAACAACCTTTCCCGGGCGGATCTTCAAGCTTACGCTCGATGGGAAAGTGCTTGGGGTCATCGGCCGCTCCGGACGCCGGCTCAAGTATTTCTCCGGCGCCCACCAACTCGCCTGCCCCTCGGAAAACGAAATTTACGCCGCTGAAACTTCCAATTGGCGCGTGCAGAAGTTGATCCTTCATCCCCAAACGAAATAAGCGGGAGAGGATTCCGCAATGAAAACTTCAATTGCGCTGGAGGCGCGCGTGCAGGAACTCAAAGGCCAGGGCGTCGGTGGACGAGGCAGACAAATTGGTGACAGCCGAATTTACCGCCAAGTATCCCAACTGGGCCGCGTCAGTCCGTATCTCCGGCGCAGTCAAGGCGTTCTACGCGGAATTGTGATTGCCCGCGCGTTCAAACAGGCGCTATTGCTTGGCGCGGCTATCCCGGCGGCCGCCGCATCCTGTCATCAGTAAGCGAGATAAGCCTTTTCGAAAGTGGAACGTTGATTGAGCTGTGGTTGGCTCCCCGACCCGGGCACTGGTCGGCGCGGATTAGGTTTCCAATCGTCCACGTCGTGGTCAGCGTGCCACCCGGCCGTGCCTCGCTACTCCATCCTGATCTTCGCCGCCCGCACGATCTTCTCGTTCGACTGCATCTCGGCGCGCATGTAGGCGTTGTACTGCTCGGGGTCCATGTAGGCATTGTTGAGGCCGAGCCGGGCGAGCCCGTCCTTCACCTCTGGCGCATCCAGCGCCTTCGCGAATTCGGCGCTCATCCGGTCGATGATCGGTTTCGGGACGGAGGTGCGCGTCACGGCGCCGAACCAGTTGATCGCTTCGTAACCTGGGTATCCCGATTCGTGGAGCGTCGGCACGTCCTTCATCACGTCGGAGCGTTCGAGCGAGGTCACGGCGATCGCGCGCAGCCGGCCCTGGGCGACGAACGGCGCGGCTTCCGAGACGTTGCCGAGGAGGATGGTGGTGTGGCCGCCCATCACGGCGATCGCGGCGGGGCCGCCGCCCTGGTAGGGCACATTGAGGATGTCGATCTTCGCCATCGCCCGGAGCTTTTCGGCAGCGAGCCGCTGAAAACCCGTGGGGCTCGCTGTTCCATAGGTGAGCTCTCCCGGCCAGGCGCGCGCAAGAGCTACGAGTTCCTTCGGCGTTCGCGCCGGGAGCGACGGGTGCACGGAGAAAACTAACGCGTTCGCGGCGAGCCGCGCGATGCCGGTGAAGTCCTTCACCGTGTCGTAGGGAAGCCCTGGGCGACAGCGGCGGCTGCGGAAGAAAACAATGCGAGGCCCGCGGCCAGAGTGGTGAGACGACGTTCAATTTTCACTGGGTTCCTCCTCGCAGTCGAGGTGGGCAACCGGGGACAGGCTGAGCTGCGCAGACATCACAACGCAATTATGCCTGACCCCGACCGCCGTTCAGCCTAGAAAAAACTTTTCACCGCGAAGGACGCCAAGGACGCGAAGGAAAACAAAGTACAAGCCTTGTCATCAAGATCACCAATCTGGTGATTGCATCCGGGTTCACATTGGCATTGAATTCCTTGCCGTCCTTAGCGTCCTTGGCGGTTCAAATGCTGGATTTAGGTTCAGAGGTCCCCTAAACGTTTCGCACCAACATTTTGTCACTCGACCTTGATTCCAGCTTTTTGCACGACCCTGCGCCAAGTCTCGATGTCTCTCTTGATCATGGCAAGAAACTCCTCGGGCGTGCCGCCGGCGGCCGACACGCCATCCGCCGCGAGCCGGTCCGACATTTCTTTCAACTTCAGAATCTTGTTGAGTTCGCCATTGACGCGATCGAGGATCGGCTTCGGCAGGTTCCTGGGTGCGATCAGGCCGTAACACTAGATGGACTCATAGCCCGGGAGGCCGGATTCGGCGACGGTCGGGAGTTCAGGCGCCGCATCGATGCGTTTGGCCGTGCTGACGGCAATGCCTTTCATGGGATTCCCCTCATCGTCGCAAGCTTCATGAACGTGGCATTGACAGCATCAAGCGCTTCACGTTACATGTACGGCTATTCGGATCTTTTGTAAAGCACACCGACGAATTTCTCAAGAAAGTGGAGTGATAATCCGATGGACCTGCCTAACTACGCAACCCTCAAGACCGAAATGGCGGAGCCCCACGTGCTGGTGGTCACGCTCAACCGGCCCGAAGTAGCCAATGCGATCAACACCCAGATGGGACGCGATTTCCTCGACCTGTGGACCCGGCTCACCGAGGATGCCGGGGATGTGCGCTGCGTAGTGCTTACGGGGGCAGGGGACAAAGTCTTCTGCGCGGGCGGCGATCTCAAGGAGCGCAATGGCATGACGCGGGAGCAGTGGGTGCGCCAGCACGAGATCTTCGAGCGGCAGTACTGGACCCTGATCGACCTGTGTCTGCCCGTCATCGCGGCGGTCAACGGCCACGCCTACGCCGGCGGTTTCGAGACTGTCCTGTCCTGCGATTTCGCCTACGCGGTGAAGACCGCGCGCTTTGCGCTGACCGAGGTTACGCTTGGCATCATGCCTGGCGCCGGCGGCACGCAGAACCTCCCGCGCGCAGTCGGCGAGCGCCGCGCCAAGGAGATCATCATGACCGGGCGGCCGTTCAGCGCGCAGCAGGCGTACGAATGGGGCGTGCTGAACGCAGTGTGCGAGCCGCAGGAGCTGATGCCCAAGGTGCTGGAAACCGCGCACACGATTGCCGCCAATGCGCCGCTGTCGATCCGCCAGGTGAAGAAGTCAGTCCGTTTCGGCATGCAGATGGAGTTGAAGACGGCTTACAGGTTCGAGATCGAGGCCTACAATCATCTGGTCGAAACCGAGGATCGTTACGAGGGCATACGGGCCTTCAACGAAAAGCGCAAGCCGGTGTTCAAAGGGCGTTGAGCGCGCCACAAGTATGTTACCCATCGTGCTTTACTTAACTGCTTGTCGCCCGACCCTCACCCCTGCGCCCGCGGAGGGCGGAACAGGTTCCGTCGGCTTGCCGATGGATGTGACCCCGCAGCGGGATGCAACGCGCCGGATACCCGCGTGCTATCGTGCGCCTTCACGGTCGCATCCCGTAAACGGGCCCCTGCTCCACGCTCCGGCGCACCCTCTCCCGAGAAGGGCGACGGGAACGTCGAGCGGAACTGTACTGTCAACCAGTTCCGAATTACTCAGTAGGAGGAAGAGATGAAACAAATCGACGTGATCGTCCGTGAAGTGGGGCTGCGCGACGGATTGCAGATACATCCCACGTTCATGCCGACGGAAAACAAGATTGCATGGATAGAGGCGGAAGCTGCGGCGGGCGTTTCGGAAATCGAGGTGACATCCTACGTTCCGGCTAAGCTCATTCCGCAGTTCGCCGACGCCGAGGAGGTCACGCGCCGCGCGCTCACCGTCGCCGGACTCACGGTCGCCGCGCTGATCCCGAACTCGAAAGGCGCGGAACGCGGGCTTGCTCTCGGCGTGCACAAACTCAACTTCGTGATGTCGGTGAGCCGGACCCACAACCTGAAGAACGTGCGCCGCGAGCGCGAGGAATCGGTGGCCGATTTCAGGCGGATAGTCAAGATGGTTCGCGCCCAGCCCGAGGGCAGGCGTCCGAAAGTAGTGGGCGGGCTATCCACGGCGCTCGGCTGCTCCTACGAGGGGCGAGTACCTGTCGCGGATGTCGTCAGCTATGCGGTGCAACTGGCCGAGGCCGGCGCGGACGAGATCGTGGTGGCCGACACCGTGGGTTATGCCGATCCGGTGCAGGTGCACACTGTCTTCAAGGCGGTAATGGCGGAACTCGGCGCGTTGCCCATCGCGGCTCACTTCCATGACACGCGGGGCACCGGGCTCGCGAACATCAGTGCCGCGATCGAGTGCGGCGTGCGCCGCTTCGACGCTTCGCTGGCCGGGCTGGGCGGCTGTCCGTTTGCGCCGGGCGCGTCCGGCAACATCGTCATGGACGACTTATGCTTCATGCTCGATTCGATGGGGCTGCGCACCGGAGTCGATCTGGAGCGGCTGTTGCAGGTCAGGAGCATCGTCCACGCGGCGCTGCCGGATATCGAGATGCACGGCGCATTGGCGCGCGCGGGCTTGCCGCGCAATTACGTGCGCGCCGATGAGCGGCGCGCGGCCTGAGGCTGCCGCGCAATCGCGAACAACCGATTTTATCGAGCCGAGAGTTCAATCCGGGATGAGTGCCGCTGTCAAGCTTGAAGACGTCCGGGTTACGCTGGGCGAGGATTTTCCGGAGATCCGCGCCAGCGTGCGCAGGATCTGCGCAAATTTTCCAGGCGCGTACTGGCGCGATCTCGAGACGCATGGAGCGTATCCCGCCGAGTTCGTCAAAGCGCTGACCGAGGCTGGATATCTCGCCGCACTGATTCCGGAGGAGTATGGTGGGACGGGATTGCCGCTGCGCGCTGCCGCGGTGATTCTCGAGGAAATCCACGCGTCCGGCTGCAACGCGGGTGCCTGTCATGCGCAGATGTACATCATGGGCACCTTGCTGCGGCACGGCAGCGCAGACCAGAAGGCCCGCTACCTGCCGCCGATCGCACGCGGGAAGTTGCGGCTGCAGGCATTCGCCGTGACCGAGCCGACTACGGGCACGGACACCACCAAGCTCAAGACCCGGGCGGTGCGTGATGGCGACCACTACGTAATCCACGGCCAGAAGGTGTGGACATCGCGCGCCTTGCACTCGGACCTCATGCTGCTGCTTGCGCGCACCACGCCGCTCGACCAGGTGAAGAAAAAGACCGAGGGACTGTCGGTATTCCTGCTCGATATCGGCGCCTGCCGCGGCAAGGGCCTGGAAATCAAGCCGCTCGCGGCTATGGTCAACCACAACACCACGGAAGTGTTCTTCGACGGCGCGCGCGTGCCGGCAGAAAATCTGATCGGCGAGGAAGGCAAGGGCTTCAGGTATATTCTCGACGGCATTAACGCCGAACGGATATTGGTGTCGTCGGAAGCGATCGGGGACGCGCGCTGGTTCACGAAAACGGCAGTCGCGTACGCGAAGCAGCGGATCGTGTTTGACCGGCCGATCGGCCAGAACCAGGGCATCCAGTTCCCGATCGCGCGCGCTCACGCCGAGACCGAGGCAGCCGACCTGCTGTTGCGCAAGGCCGCAGCCCTGTTCGAGGCGGGCCTGCCCTGCGGCGATGACGCAAACATGGCGAAGATGCTCGCAGCCGATGCATCCTGGCATGCAGGCGAGGCATGCATGCAGACCCACGGCGGATTTGGCTACGCACGGGAGTACGACGTAGAGCGCAAGTGGCGCGAAACCCGGTTGCTGCAGATCGCGCCGATCTCGACCAACCTGGTGCTTGCATACATCGGCGAACATATTCTCGGTATGCCGCGGTCGTACTGATGCCAACTCGGCTTTCGCCGGGGTGACAAGCCGATTTTCAACAAACTGCTGAAGGTGCTCCATGACCGGCTTGACCGAATCGCTGTCGCGCTTCATCGCCAATCCCGGGTTCGACACGCTTCCCGCGGAGGCCGTGCGGATCGTGAAGACAGGCTTCATCGACAATGTTGCGACTATGATCGCGGGACGGAATGAGCCCGTAGTCCGTATCATTCGCCAGTTCGTGGCGGCGAGGAAGTCTGGCGTGCGCGAGGCATCCATTGTTTTTGGCGAAGAAACGGCGGCGAGCGCCGACGCCGCTCTGATCAACGCCACCGCCGCGCATGCTCTGGACTACGACGATGTGGCGCTCCAAGGACACCCGAGTACAGTCCTCGTTCCCGCAGTGCTCGCTGAAGGCCAGTATCTCGACGCCTCGGGCGCGGATGCGTTGCGCGCCTATCTGGTGGGCTACGAGGTCTGGGCCGAACTGCTTGCGCGTGAGCCGGATGCGTATCACGTGAAGGGATGGCATCCAACGGGAGTGCTCGGGACGATCGGCGCCACCGCCGCGGTCGCGCATCTGCACCGGCTGTCCCCCGACGCGAGTCGAAATGCGCTGGCGCTTGCGGCGAGCATGGCGAGCGGCCTGGTGGCAAACTTCGGGACCATGACCAAACCGTTCCACGCCGGACGCGCCGCCGCATGTGCGATCGAGGCAGTCCGTCTCACGACCGGCGGCTTGACTGCTGCGCCCGATGCGATCGAGCACCACGCCGGTTATCTTGCCGCGCTGTCCCCACAGGGCCGCGTGGATCGAGCGGGTCCAGCGTCCACCCTCGGCAGACAGTTGCGCATCCTCGATTCAGGTCTGTCGATCAAGAGCTACCCGATGTGCTACGCAACCCACCGCGTGATCGACGGCGTTCTAGACCTGGTAACCGCGCACGACGTGAAGTCCGAGGACGTAACTGAAGTGCAAGCGTGGGTGGGAGTCACCCAGGCTTCCATGCTGCGCAACCATGCGCCCGTCACCGGGCTGGAAGCCAAGTTCAGCCTCGAATTTGCCGTGGCATCTGCGCTGGTTGCGCGCAAGGTCGGGCTGCGTGAGTTAACTGACGAATTTGTCACCCAACCGCGAGTGCGCGAGGCGATGGCGAGGGTAAGGACCTCGACCTTGGACACGCATTGCCCGATCGAACCGATATTCGCGTTCACCGATCGCGTTACGATCGAACTCAAAGGCGGACGCAGACTCGATACGGGCGAAATCCGCTTTGCTCGCGGCAACGCCAAGCTGCCGCTCAAGGACGAAGAGCTGAGAGCCAAATTCCTCGATTGCGTCTCGGGCGCGGGCGACCTGGATGGGGTGGGCCTGTACGAGCGCCTCAACGCAATCGAGGAACTCGACAGCGTGCGCGATCTGGTACCCCATAATCATCGAGGGTGAGGGAAAACCGGTATGAAATCGATCGCGTGGTCGGCGGAGTTGCTGACGCTGGCGGCGCGCTTCGGGAATGCGCGCGCGGTGAGCGACGGGAATGAGGCAATCTCTTACACTGAGCTTGCACGGCGTGCACATGCGCTTGCCGCGCGCCTGGCATTGCGGTACATCGCACCCGGCGAACCCGTCGGAACGCTGTTGCCGAACGGCATTGCCGCGGTGTGGACTTCCTATGGAGTGATGCTGTCGGGCGCGTGCGAGACGCCGGTCAACTGGAACTCGACCGAAGCAGAAATTCTCTGGGCCGTTTCGCTCGCGAAAATCCGGCTCATGGTGACCACGAAAACGCGCGAGGCTGCGCTGCGTGGGATGGGCTGCGATGTCATGTCGGTTGAGGACATAGGCATCGATGGCGCAGCAGCACCTCGCGCACCGGTGCCCGCAGACGCCTGGGGCCGTATTTTTTTCTCCTCGGGCACGACGGGCAAGCCGAAAGGCATCGTCTACAGTCATGGACGCCGCTGGCTCGGGAACCAATTGCT
>PLYS01000284.1 GCA_003153455.1 Betaproteobacteria bacterium
ATTGCCGGTCCGCGGATGATCATGTCAGGGCGGAGCCGGTCGCGGTCAAACACGTCGGCCTCTAGATATCCGTACTTTTCGAAATAGACCGGCCGACGAGCGATACGGGCCGGTTCGGGATCATCGGATTGCGGTTCAAAATGGGCGAGCCGGATCGCCTCGCTGGCGCCGGAGGCCGCAAGCCGCAGATTGACCAGTTCGATCGGCTCGCCTTCGAAGAAGAAGGCATATCGCTCGCGGTAGAGCCGGCCGAACGAGTCTACCAAAGCCCCGATCCCATCTCGCGTCACCGGCCCGGTTTGAGGCAACGCCACGGTTAGTTCGTAGGTCTGGCCCATGACTTTGAGGTCCGCGCTGCGGACGAGGCGGACAGCGTCACCTGAAAATCCTTCAGTTGCCAGCACGCGCCGTGCTTCTTCTTCCATGCCTTGAAACAGTTGTTCGAGCCGATCCGCGTCGGCAGCGGTACTGACCATGCCACCAAGCGCGACCACGAAATCGTGCCGCACGTCCGCCGCCAGCAGACCGATTGCCGAGAATACGCCCGGCAGCGGGGGGACGATGACCTCGGCCATGTCGAGCGAATCCGCGAGATCGATGGCATGCACGCCGCCGGCCCCACCGAACGAGAGCAACGCAAACTCGCGCACGTCGATGCCGCGCTGAACCGTCACCGTGGCGATACCTTTCACCATATTGGCATTCACGACCTTAATGATTCCGAGTGCGGCTTCTTCCACCGAAAGTTCGAGCCGGTCGCCGATGCGGCCGATGGCGGTTCGGGCGGCCGTTACGTCGAGCAGGGTTCGGCCGCCGTGAAACAGCTTCGGATCGAGCCGACCCAATACCAAGTTGGCATCGGTCACGGTCGCCGCTTCGCCGCCACGGCCGTAGCAGGCGGGTCCCGGTTCCGCTCCCGCCGACCGCGGGCCGACATTGAGGGCGCCGCCGGCATCGATCCACGCGATGGAACCGCCGCCGGCGCCAATGATGTGCAAATCGATCATGGGCAGCTTGACGGGTAATCCCTGGAAGTTTCCCTCCGTGGTCACTTGCGACGCGCCGTTCTCAACGAGCCCGATGTCAAAGCTGGTGCCACCCATATCGACGGAGACGATCCGATCGCGACCGTGCTCGCGTCCATACCACGCCGCGGCGACGACGCCGCCGGCCGGTCCGGAATTGACGGTCGCCACCGCACGGTTGCGCGCATTTTCGACAGTCGTCGCGCCGCCGTTCGCCTGGATGATGAAGAGTTTTGCGCCGTTCAAAACTTCGTCGATTCGCGGCTTAAGGCGATCGAGATACGAGTTCATTACGGGGGTCAGATAGCTGTTCATGACGGTCGTGGAGGCACGTTCGTATTCGCGGTACTCGGGATTGATCGCGTGCGACTGGCTCACAGCGATCCCGGGCAGACGGCGAGCGACGATCGCGGCGGCGCGGCGCTCGTGCTCGGGATTGAGGAACGAGAAGAGAAAGCAGATCGCCAGCGCTTCAACGCCATGCCGGGCGAAGACGTCACATGCCTGCTCGATCGATGCGTCATCGAGCGCAACGATAACCTCGCCACGCGGCCCGATGCGCTCGCGCGCCTCGAGGCAGAGATGGCGTGGTACCAACGGCGGGGGACGATCGACCGACATGTCATAGACACCCTCCATCGGTCGCATCACTCGGCCGATTTCGAGTACGTCGCGAAAGCCTGCTGTGACAAGAAGGCCCGTCTTCGCGCCGGTACGTTCGATCAAAGCGTTTGTGCCGGTCGTGGACCCGTGCACCACTTCGCTGATACGTGCCGGGCTAATTCCGGCCTCGGCGATGACGGCACGGATCGCGTCGATCACACCCTGCGAACGATCCCTTGGGGTTGTGAAAGCCTTGGCGGAATAAAGGCGGCCGGTTGCACCGTCGATCAAGGTTGCATCGGTGAATGTGCCGCCGACGTCGATGCCGATGCGGGCTGGTTTGGATGTCATGGCTATTTAGCTGCGATCGAAGGAAGCCAAAGAACGACGGACGGAGTGAAGATCATGATCAGCATCACAATCGTGTTGTGGGGCAGGAACGGAACCGGGGTCCTGTCATCGCAGCTATCGCAAGCTGCATGATCGCTTGGCCGCTCGGGGCATCGTTCAGCAGCGCACGCTCCAGTTTGGAACAGGCGTCCGGCCGGAGGTGAGCCGTATTCGCGCGAAATTTTGCGACGATACGCTCCTCGCTCGAATTCGATAGGGCGACGGCGCGAGAAGTTCGTCGGCCGTCGCGCAATTCGACGTTCATTCGCCCGTCGAATCCTGAGCCGAGTGTTTCATCGCCCTCGCATTCGATTCGAGTCGCGAGTGAGAGAATATCCGCCCGACCAATTGTCTCAGGATGCAGTGTCGCTAAGTCCACCCGACCGTCACAGAGCGCTGCCGCGACCATGAATGGCAGGCTGGCGATGGCCTCAAGATCGTTGCGCGGTGCGATCTTGGTTGCACGCGGTACCCCGACAATGGGCAGCGCCCATGGTGCCATGACGCAATGTAGGGATTTCACATCATCCGCTTTTAGACGCCCTTCTTCGCGCAGAGCGAGAACCGCGTCAATATAGGGTTGGATCACGTGTGCGCAGGGAAAACTTTTGGCCTGCGCTGTCGCGCCGATCCAGTTTTCTCCCAGACCGTCCTTCAGGACATTCAGATTTGTCTCCGGTGCGCCGAGGAAAGCGCCGTAAAGCCCGTACGGATGGTCGAGCGCATGGTGCGGTCCTCGGAAGGCGTGGCTTGCCATTTCCGCGGCGATGATTCCGCCGTGAGCCGACCATCCGGTGTGCAGCCATTTTGACCAGCCGCCATCTGCGAGGAAGGCGAGAAGACCGCTACTCATGCTGGTGGAGAGGCCGAGTGCGTCGGCCATTCTCGATCCATCAAGCCCCAAGATTCGGCCGGCCGCGCCGGCTGCCGCAATAGGCCCGACGATGCTGGTGGCGTGGAAGCCGCGAGCATGAAAGCCGCGGCCGGCTACGGCGCCCAGCCGCCCAGCAATCTCGTAGCCGACGACGATCGCCGTTGTGATCCCATCGAAATTTGTATTGGCACGCTCGGCGGCGGCAAGCGTCGCGGCGATCACGGTGCTGCCCGGATGCACCACCGTCTCTGCAAACGTGTCATCGAAATCACGCGCATGAGCCAGGCTGCCGTGAACCAGCGCAGCGACCGCCGGTGATGCGGAGGAGCCGGTGATCAGTACGCTCGCGCCAGCGCCGCTATTGGCATTCGCCCAGGCGGCGAGGCTGCGGCCCGCCGGATGGTCGGCGGCCGCGGCGATGAGCCCCAAGGTATCAAGAAGACGCAGGCGCGCGCATCTATCCTGGACGGCCGGAATATTGGCCGGCGTGGTCTCGCTCGCCCAGTTTGCCAAGGTCTCGAGTGGGGTCATTGCAAAACTCACCACGCGCTGCTGAGAAGCGCGAGCACCTCGGCTTCGCACATTGGCCGCGGGAGCGCGGCCATCATGTAATCGGACATTGTCTGGTGCGCGATTTCCGACAGTTCGGTTTCGGCGACGCCGACATCGCGCAGACGACGCGGCAGCGGCAATCCGCCGACGAATGAGGCAATGAGATCGGCGGCCTCGGCACCGTCCTGGTCCGGCGTGCGGCCCCGACTGGTGCCGCCCAGCGCCTCCAGCAAAAGCGTTTGTTCGACACCGATGACGGGAAGCAGTTGACGCATGGCAGGCGCGAGCAGGATCGCGTGAGAGATTCCATGCTGCGGCGCATGACGACCACCGACGATATGACCGATGGCATGCACCACAGAAACCATGGCGTTGATCGCAGCCATGCCTGACATGGTGGCGGCCATCTGACAGGCGGAGCGCGCCTCTAAATCGCGTGGCGCTTCCACTGACCGCGGCAGCCCGTCACGCAGCAGACGCACCGCGTGCAGGGCGAGCCCGGTCGAGATCGGATGCCGTCGGCCCGAATAAAGCGACTCGACTGCGCGCGCCATCGCGGTCATTCCTGTGGCGGCCGTCAATACCGGGGGTGTATGCACCGCCATCTCGGGGTCCAGCACCGTGACCGCGGGAGTGAGGGCGTCGTCCCAGAATAGCAGCTTCCTGCGTGATTCTGGATCGCGACAGGCAGCGGTCGGCATGACGTCGGATGCAGACCCTGCAGTTGTGGGCACGGCGATGTGCGGCACCGTGCGCGCGGGAAGCGGATGTCGCTCCATCTCGCCGCCCGGCGCATAGCGAATGGCATAGCGCGTCAGGTCGCCGCCAGTCGCCAGCATGACCGCGATCGCCTTGCCGGTATCGATCGCCGACCCACCGCCAACCGTCACCAAGACGTCAGCCCCGCTATCCCGGTAGATGTCCAGGCCACGTTTCACCATTTCGATTGGCGTGTGAGATGCCGCCTGCGCAAACACGACGGCCAGTTTGTCGCCAAGGCCGGCTTTCACCTTCGGCAGCATGTCGGAGCGCGCCACCGTCGATCCGCAGATGACCATTGCGCGACTTCCGCCCACCCGGCCGACAATTTCGGCCAGCCTGCCGACCGCGCCGACGCCAAAGATAATACGTCCGGGCCAGTCGCCGAAATCGACGGGAATCAAGTCCGTTGCCTCAATTTGGCGTCGCTCCGGGTGCGGGGTCATTTACCGCTGCGGCTGTTGCACTCACGTGCCGACGATGGATCGATGCCAATCCAGCACGTCTTTAACATCGCTGGGGCCACGTTGTAACTGGAGATAATCACCATATCATCCCTTTTCTGAACCTGTATCGCCGGCTACTCATCGCTACTCAGAATATTGAATTCGTCGCCGCACATCCATGCGTTGAGTCGATCCTGCGAGAAACCCAACGATCGGCCTGACTTATTTGATGTCGACGCTTGTTTGCAAAGTGTTGGATAGTGTACCTTGTGTCTTATGGACTGTGGGAAGTTGTGAGCATTCCTTCTAGTCTAAGCTTTTAACACTTCAGAAGTGGACATGTTTATTTTGTGCAAAGGTGCCCAACCGCGGCAAGAGAAGAGAACGCCATGAGCGTGAAGTCGATCATCGCCATCGCATTTGCATTGTCGCTACCTTTTGTTGCTGCCAGCCATTCCGCCGCGCAAGCCGCCGATACCGTGCGCGTGGGGCTCGCCGCGGTTTACCCCGCCTATTCCATTCCTTACGCCGCCAAGCAACTCGGCTTCTATAAGGAGAAGGATCTCGACGTCGACATCACGCTGTTCCGCGGCGGTCCGGCAACCCAGGAAGCTTTGGCCTCCGGAGCGATCGACGTCAGCACCATCGCTCCCGCCGCGGCAGCACTCGCGATTGCCAAGGGCGTGCAGGAAAAGATCGTCGCGATATCGGTGCCGCCGACGCCGGCGGGCTGGTACATCATGGTGCCGGTCTCTTCGCCGATCAAAACCATGGCCGATCTGAACGGTAAAACCGTCGGCGTCACACAGAAGGGCTCACTGACCGATTTCTGGGTCCAGCAAGCCGCCAAGAAAGCCGGGATCACCGTGCAGAGCATTCCGCTCGGCGCCGCTGCGGTGATGCCGGCGCTCAAGGCCAAGCAAGTGGATGCAGCCATTCTCTGGCCGACGTTCAGCTATAAAGGTCTGGTCGACGGCGACTTCCGGTCGATCGATGACCTCGGCGCGACGATGGAATCATCGGTGTCGGAGGGGTGGGCGGCGACGAACGAACTCATACAGAAACGGCCCGCGGTTCTGCACCGCTGGCTCGAGGCCAACGCCAAGGCCATCGCCTATATGCAGGCGCACGAAGATTGGTCGATCAAGTTCTTGAAGGACTATTTCGATGAAAAGAACGAGCGCGTCATCAAGATGGTGTTCGACAACTTCATCGTACATATCAATCCGGACGGCGTTATGAAGCCTGAATGGATCAAAACATCGCTCGAACTCGCAGCGAGTTCAGGCTCGAAAGAAAAACTGGTTCCTGAGCAGATCTTTTCAAACGAGTTCACCCCGATCAAGGTCAATTGACGGGAGCGCCTCGCCGCTGCGCCGCCGACAACGTCATGGGCTGTCTGTCGGTCGCGGCTGTGGTGAACGATTCCAGCGGGGATAATGATGGCCGCAGTGGCCGATGACGTGGTTGCGCGCATCAACCGTGACGAACTGGTTCGGCTGACGCTCGACATCTGCAACATCGATAGTCCGGTGGGGCACGAACGGGCGGTGGCGGAACGGCTCGAAGAATGGTTTCGGGCGGAAGGTTTTCCGGTCCGGCGCATTGGCCTTCTCGCGGAACGCTACAATCTGCTGGCGCGCCTGCCCGGCACCGCACGCGGACGGCCGAGCTTGATGTTCAATGGCCATATGGACACCTTCGCTCCGTCCCATCCCAATCTCGTCCACCTTGATCCAACCCGCGACGAGTATCACAAGGCTTGGGTCGAAGGTAGCCTTCTCGTCGGTGATGGCGTGGTGAATGATAAGGGGCCGATCGCGGCCTTCCTGATAGCCGCCAAAGCGATCAAGGACTCCGGGCACCGGCTGACCGGCGACGTTCTTCTGTCGGCGGTGGTCGCGGAAACGGCGTATGAGCCCTGCGACGGGCCGCCGGGCGAATTGGTCGATTCCAAGGAACTCGGCGCGCGGTTTCTCGCGACCCATGGCGGTTTTGCCGATTACGTGCTGGTTGCCGAGGGCACCGAGTTTGGGGTGGTCTGGATCGAAGCGGGCAAATTCTGGTTCAAGGTCACATTGCGTTCGGCGCAGCCTGCCTTTTACACCCCCTACATGCCCGAGCGTACGACGCCGGAGAAAAGCCCGAACATGATCGTTGCAGCCACCGTCGCGATCGATGCGATCGAACGATGGGCCGCGGATTACGAACGGCGCAGCATCCTATGCTCACCCGGCGGCGAGGTGCGGCCTAAGGTACTGATTGGGGCCATCCGTAGCGGCGAGCCCACGCGACCGTTCTTGTCGCCTCAGCTATGTCATCTCTACCTCGATGTCCGCGCGGTCCCGGGACAAAATCCACTTGATCTCCGAGACGGAATTGGAGCGGCGCTGGCAGCCACCGGGATTGACCATGAAATCGAACTGTACCTGTCCCGGCCGGGCTACGAAGCGAAAGGGGTCGAGCCGCTGGTCGCCGCGGTGACGCAGGCCCATCGTGCGGTGATCGGCAGCGATCCTGTACCGGTCTCGGGCCCGACCGCCAGCATGTGGCGCGACAGTAATGTCTTCGCGGAACTGGGAATGCCGGTCGTCAATTATGGCCCGCGCTCGGCAACGCATTCGTTCAAACGCGCGCTGACTATTGACAGTCTATATCAGGCCGCCTGCGTCTATGCGCGTACCGCGCTGACGATCTGCGGCTGAGTTCCGTTGCAGCGTCATCGGCTCTGACTGTGAACGGTCGAAGACCAGCGTCAGTCCGGCAAACGTCCGCGCGTCATCCCCGCTGCGGGTTTCGGTCACCGTTCTCCGACCTGCAGATCGCGCCAATGAGTAAATCGACGCTCGATCAGGCTCAATCCCCAGTTGGTGAACAGCGCGCACGCGAGTGCAAATAGGATGCCGAGATAGACGTGACCAGTGGCATAGATCGACCGGTAATACGAAATCAGGAAGCCGATGCCGCCCAGCGAGGCGAGCATCTCTGCCACGAGTACTCCAATGACGACCAATGCGGTACCGATACGCAGGCCGGACATGATCGACGGCAAGGCCATCGGCAGCAGTATCCGAAAAATCGCTTGGCGGCGTGAGCATCCGATCGCTTCCGCGAACACAGAATAGCGGCGATCGAGACCGTGAATACCGTTCATGGTGTTGATTGCAATCGGGAAAAAACCCGAGACCACCGCATAAGCGATCTTTGACGTCATTCCGATCCCGAACCACACCATGAACAGCGGATACCAGGTGATCAAAGGGACGGCGAACAGCGAAGACAGCAGCGGCCCGGCGGTCGCGTTCAGAAACGGAATCATGCCGGCGACGATGCCGGTCCCAAGGCCGAGGATCCAAGCGACTGCAAGGGCGGTCGCGATTTCCACGAACGTGAACCGGAGCGCGAGAAAAAATTCTGGCCCTGACGCGATCAAGGCATCGACGATCTCGCTCGGTGACGCGAGCAGCAGCGGTCCGACAATGTTGAAACGGCGGATTGCTTCCCACATTCCGAGAATTATGACGATCACCAGGACACCACGAATTGTCATAAGCTCGCCATTCCCTCGTCCGCTGCCTGATCTTCATCTTGGCTGATGAGCTTCCAGATCTGGTTGCGGGCGGCGCCGAATTCCGCGCTGCCGATGATGTCGTAAGTTCGCGGACGCGGCAGGTCAGCCTTGATGACCCCGACAATCCGTCCGGGGCGATGGCTCATCACCAGGACCACATCCGAGAGGAAGAGCGCCTCGGTCAGACTGTGGGTGATGAAAAAGATGGTCTTTCGGGTCTTCGACCAGATGCCAAGAAGTTCATGACCCATCTTGATGCGGGTCTGCTCGTCGAGTGCGCCGAACGGCTCGTCCATGAGCATGATCCGCGGATCGGGCGCGAGCCCACGCGCGATCGAAACGCGCTGCCGCATGCCACCGGACAATTCGTGCGGATAGCGCGCACCGAAATCCGACAACCCGACAAGGGACAACATCGCCGCCGCGCGATCGCGCCGTTCGGCGGCCTTCATGCCCTGGATTTCGAGCGGAAATTCTATGTTCTCGGACACCCGCTTCCACGGCAGAAGGGTAGCATCCTGAAAAATAATCGAAATTTTGTCCGGCGCGGGTTTGCGCACGACAGAGCCGTCGACCAGAACCTCGCCCGAGGTGCTTGGCACCAGGCCGGCTAGCATCAGGAGGAGTGTCGACTTTCCGCACCCGCTCGGACCCACGAGCGAGACGAAGCTGCCTTCCGCTACGGCGAATGAGATATCTTCAAGCGCGACAATTGGCGCCCGGCCAATACTGTAGACCTTGCCGAGCCCTCGCGTCTCGATGACGATCGCGCTGGGAGACGTCATCCGGCCTCCATCGCGTGTCGCCAGCGCCCAACGCGGGTTTCCCAGATACGCATAAGTTCGTTGATAAGGATCGTCGCAACGGATATCAGCACTGTCGTCGCCATCAGCTTGTCAACGGCATAGGATTCACCCCAACGCAGCAGCAGGACACCGAGGCCGCTTCTCGACGCGTACATCTCTGCCAGCAGAATGCCGATAATGTCGAAGATCATTCCCAGCCGAAGCCCCGTCACGACCTGCGGCGCCATGGCCGGCAGATAGATCGATCGATAAATCCGGAATTTGCTGGCGCCGAAAGAGCGCGCAGCCACGACCTGGCCATGGGGAACTTCGCGTACCGCCGCCATTGCGTTCACGGCAACAACGAAAAACACGTGGGTGATGCCAAAGATCAGCTTTTCGGTGAATCCCAAACCAAAGACGAGCACGAATATTGGCAAAAAGATCGATTGCGGGACCGACAAAACGAGATTGAAGATTGGCGATAGCGATTTACCGACGCCGATATTTTCGCCCATGACAAATCCGGCTACGAGCGCGATCGGCGCGCCAATGACGAAGGCTGCGATCACGCGCACGACTGTGTCGAGAGCGTCTGCCAAGAAAATTTTGTTTTGGAGAAGCGCTCCAAGGGTGATGGCTACTTCGGATGGTGGCGGGAGAAGTTTCGGGTCGAACGCTCCGACATAGCCGCCAATCTCCCATGCTCCGATCAGCAGCACAACAAAGGCCGTCTGCGCGAACAGAACGAGCGGCCTCATGACGGGAAATTACCAACGCCTTCAGCGCATACCGGCTGGAGGCGAGGACTGAATAAGAAAGTCATCCGTTTCACAATCGTGTCAATTCTCGGTGCTGTAGGCGGCGCAAAGGCGAACTTGAGTGCGCCGCTCGCGCTGTTCAATGTCACTCGTTAAAATTGCAGCGGCATGTCACGAGAACGTCGTCCCGTGACACCAGCCAACTTTGCTCGGTATTTTCCCCTACGCGCACTATGTTTCTAGACGATCGAAAGTATACCAATTGCATTCGAGATGGTAAAGGAATCCGCGCCAGCATGGCCATACAATTGGAAGGACGAGTACTCCCGGTTTCACTCGGGGGACAACCTCTTTTTTCCAATTACAAGGATTAGACGATATGTCGGGCATGCGGTACGACAAGACGCTCACGGAACGCCGATCGGACTTGCAGATCGCGGAAGCGCCGTTCCGGCTTGAGGATGAAAAATTCCTTCGTGGTGCCGCCACATATATTGCCGACTTGACGCTACCCGATGAAGCCCACTGCGTTTTCGTTCGCTCTACTCACGGCCATGCGCGCATTCGGTCGATCGATGTAACGGCGGCCGCAGCCGCGCCGGACGTCTTGCGCGTTCTGGTGGGTGCCGATGTTGTTGCAGCTGGTTTCGGCGGCATTCCCTGGGAGGTCCGCCCGCCTGGCAAGCGTTACGAGAATATTCCGATGGGTTCGCAGGAAGGCGCTATGCCGCAACCTTTGATGGCGCATGACTGCGTTCGTTATGCCGGTGAGATCGTTGCGCTAGTGGTGGCCGAGACGCGATGGCAGGCGCAGGATGCCTCTGAACTTATCCGGGTCGAGTACGAGCCGCAGCCAGTTCTTAGTGACATCCAGAGTTCTCTTCGCGAGAACACGCCGATCTGGCCTGACTTTCCCGACAACATCGCATTCACGATCGATAAAGGAGATGCGGCAGCGGTCGCCAAGACAATGGCAAACGCCGCTGTTTGCGTCTCCTTTGAATGCAGGAACAACAGACTGGCCGGCGTGGCGATCGAACCGCGCGGCTACATTGGGACCTACGATGCTGAAACACAGAAGTATCTTCTGCACGCCTGCGCCGCGAAACCTCATCCTATCCGCAATACCATCGCCCATCATGTCCTTCATATTCCGAAGGAGAAAATCGATGTCAAAGTGCCGGACATCGGAGGTGGTTACGGAACTAAGAACGTACTCTATCCAGAGGAATGCTTGGTGCTATGGGCGGCTCGGATGGTTGGGCGGCCAGTGAAGTGGATCGGCAGCCGCGAGGAAGCGTTCCTATCGGACATGGCCGGACGCGATCAGTTCAATCAGGGCGAGATGGCTTTCGATGACCAAGGACGTATTCTTGCATTCCGGGCACGCTGCATCAGCAATCTCGGCGCATACCTCGCGCCACGCGGCGTCGTTCCGGTCCGCAATTCCGGGAACGTAATGTCATCGGTGTATCGAATGCCTCAGATGCATTTCGAGGCGCTCGGAGTCTTCACCAATACTGCACCGACTTGCTCGCTGCGCGGCTCTGGGCAGCCGGAGATGGCATTTCTGATCGAGCGCCTGCTCGATCGTGGCGCGCACGCACTCGGTCTTGATGCCATCGAGTTGCGCCGCCGCAATATCCTTTCAGCCTCCGATTTTCCGTATCGTACTCCGTTCGGCTTAACCTATGACACCGGCGATCCCAAGGAAGTCATGAGCGTGGCACTCAAGAATGCCGCGCTGGCTGAGTTTCCCGAGCGTCGGCGGATCTCGGAAGCATGCTGCAAGCGGCGCGGGTTGGGTATTGCCAACTGCATCGAAGCGCTCGTCGTCTTTTACGAAGAGAAGGCGTGGCTGCGGTTACTTCAGGACGGGCGTTTTGAATGCCTGCTCGGAACCCAATCGAGTGGCCAAGGACATGCGACGGCTTACGCTCAAATCGTTGCCGGAAAGCTGGGCGTTCCCTTGTCGGCCGTGACCATCGTCCAGGGAGACACGGCGCGGGTGGCCGATGGCAACGGCACGGGCGCCAGCCGGTCAATCAGCTCCGGCGGATCGGCCTTGGCGCTCGCGGTAGACGATCTGATCGCGCGCGGGAGGAGCTTTCTGTGCCGACTTCTCGACAAGCCAGAAGAAACGATTTCCTTTCGCGACGGCGCTTGGGAATTGGCGCAAATGAACCTCCATTTCACACCGAAGGACCTTGCCGAGAGCGCCGAGAAAGCGGGTCGCCTCGATGAGCTTCAGGCCGTGGGTGTATTTTCACCCTTCGACGGGACGTTTCCTTACGGCTGTCATGTGTGCGAGGTCGAGGTCGATCCCGAAACCGGGGCCATCGAAATTCAGAACTATTGCAGCACTCACGATGTCGGATTCGCCATCAATCCGACACTGATCGATGGGCAGGTGCACGGTAGCACCGTGCAGGGACTGGGGCAGGCGCTCCTTGAGCAAGCGATCTACGACCAAGCTGGTCAGCTTCTGACCGCGTCACTGATGGACTACGGAATTCCCCATGCTTCGCAGGCGCCTTTCATGAAAAGCGACTTCATCGAAATTCCGAGCATGAACAATCCTCTGGGGGCGAAAGGAGTCGGCGAGTCAGGCACGTTGGGAGCGCCGCCGGCGCTCATCAACGCGGTTCTGGATGCTCTGAGGCCCCTCGGCGTCGACCATATCGAAATGCCGGCGACACCCCCGCGGGTCTGGACCGCAATCCAAAAGGCGCAAGGGAAATCTTAAAATGGACGATGTCCATGCGGACATGGAATGGCGTCGTTTTTTCGATAATCCGGGTCTGTTTCTTTAATCGACAGTTCTATCGGGCTGGGCGCGTTCGTCGAAAACGTAACGCGGTTCCAGCGTATTGAACTCCGCTTTTCGCAAAATGCGCTCGGGCTCGGCGAGGCGATCGCGTGTGAATAGGCGCGCCCTCGTGACCCCCTCGGCATCAATCAAATCAGATAGTTGCGACGCCGATCGGCGTCGAGACCCCACGCCGAAACACAGCCGTCGACCTTTCCGTCGTCGCCGCACCGGGAAATGAGCAAGAAATGGAAACGTCGCAGTCTAGGTCGTTGGCCAACAAACTCGACAATATGAAAGCGCGGCTCTCCGGCCTCAGCAGCGAGCGCGACAAACTCGATACCGCGATCGAAGAGATGATCGCCACGATGGCCGAGCTGCCGCCGGAGCAGCGCTCGGCGAGCGACTGGGCGCCCTCCGGCGCCTCGACCCGGAAGTATCTGGAATTGACCAAGCGTCAGGCCGCGGTGGAAGCGGACATCATCGATCTCAGCCGCGCCATCGTTGCGACCGACGAGTCGGCATCGTCGCTGCACTAGCAGCCATGCTGACCCGCGCCGTCGTGAAAAGCTATCTGCTCGAGATGCCGCGCGGGCACATCTTCGATCTCACGTACAAATTGTTCGCAGACGTCTTTCCACCGGGCGAGCCCGATGCATCCTCGCGCGAGCAACTTCGCGTGCTCGCCGAGGAATGCAACTGCGTCGTCGTCAACAATGAAGCCGAAGGCCGGTTCGAACTGACGCGGCGGTAGCGTTTCGCTGCGGTTGTATGGCGTATCTAAATACCGAGAGTTCCGGCGTGGGCTTATCGTAACCACGTTCTTAGAGGCGCCTTTAATCAATAACTGCTTGAGTGTGCTCCGGAATCGGGGAACGCGATGCCGTGAATGGCACTCGCTCAATGCCGGTGCGTGCAACGAGGATGCCGACGGCGTAGACGGGATGTGGGGTCGATGAGTTTGCGCGCTCGCCTATTGCTGCTCGTTGCGTTGGCGACATTAGTGCCTGCGATCCTTTTAGGGGTTCGCTTTTTCCAGAATCGGGCGGCCGAAATTGAATCGGCGTTAGCTGCGTTGTCTATGCAAGCTAACAGTATTGCCAACGATTTGGACGAAAAAATTCAGGGTACTGCTCAGCTGCATTTTGGTTTAGGGCGCGCCGTTGACCTCGACAGCTCAAACAGGGCGGAGTGCTCTGCATTTCTTTCCGCGGTGCGCGAAGAGTATCCCCAATATACCGGGATACTGACAATCTCTCCCTATGGAAATCTGTTCTGCGATTCGCTGCAGACCGACCGTGATCTCGATCTCAAGGATAGGGTGTATTTCCAAAACGCCTTGGTGACGAAAGACGTGGTGACGCTCCAGCCTGCCTTCGGCCGGCTGACAGGAATATCGGTCCTGCAGATCGCCTACCCCGCACGCTCGGCGTCCGGACAGCTGAAATACGTCTTGCTTGCCTCGTTCAACCTGCAAAAGTTTGCGGAATTTCATAGCCAGCGACTTTCGATCGCCCTGGATATTCTGCTGCTCGACAAAGATGGCACTGTTCTTGTTTCACCGTCGGGCCCGGACTGGACCAAGCGGACGGGAACCTCGATCACGAACACGGACTTATTCCGGTTCGCCGCCGGACAAACCGCCGGTCGTGCCCGCGAGGTGGCAGGAATCGACGGCAGCAAACAGTTCTGGGCCGCCGTCAGTACGCCCACCGTTCGAGATGCCGGGCTTTATGTCATGGTTGGAATATCCAAGGACAGACTGGTCGCGGCCGCCGACAAACGCCTGTACGAAGACCTGGCCATCGTTGGGCTGGTTTCATTCCTGCTCTTCGCCGGTGTGTGGACCCTGGCGGAAATTGGTGTCCGGCGCCAAGTCGGCCGCATTGCGGCGATGGCCAAGAAGCTTGGATCCGGAGATCTGAGCATACGCATTGCTCCACCCTACCCCGCCGGTGAATTGGGAGGGCTTATGGCTGAGTTGAACGCCGCCGCTGAATCGCTCCAGCGCCAACACGCCGCCATCGATGACCTGAACAAAAAACTTCATCAATCGCAGCGGATGGAGGCTCGAACGAAGATATTTCTCGATACAGTCATCGAGAATATTCCTCTCCCAATTTCAGTGAAGGTGGCGCCGGATTCGAAGCAAGACGTGCGCGACTGGCATCTTACGCTCGTCAATAAAGCGTATGAAAATCTTTCGGGGTTTCCTCGCGATAAATTAATCGGCAAGTCGGCACGCGACCTGTACTTGGGGGAAGTTGCCGGCATAATAACCGCTTCAGATGAGGATACCTTAGCGTCCAGTGCGGTAATGGTCAGTCGCGAGTTTCCATTGGTCACGGGCAAGAATGGTGCTCGCGTCGTCACGTCGAAAAGGGTTGCCATTCGCGACGAAAATGGCAACGCGCAGTACCTGCTGACCGTTCTTGAAGATGTCACCGAAAAGCGGCGCTCTGAGCAACGCATCACACATATGGCACATCACGACACACTGACGGATTTGCCAAATCGGGCGGCTTTCAATGCGTGTTTCGCCGCCACGCTTGAGAGGGCGGCGGCAAATGGCGAGCGGTTCGCAATTCTGAGCATTGACCTCGACCGCCTTAAGGAAACCAATGATGTTTACGGACATTCCGTTGGCGACGCACTGTTGCAGGAGGCATCCCGCCGTTTGCAGGCGACCGCGGGAGGTGCCTTCATTGCGCGCATTGGCGGCGACGAGTTCACGTTGATCGTAACGGATGGCGCGCAACCGG
>PLYS01000609.1 GCA_003153455.1 Betaproteobacteria bacterium
CCGGTACGGTTCATCGTGCCATTTACCGTAGGCGGCGGCGGGGACATCATTATTCGCGAAATCGCACAAAGACTGACTGCACGGATCGGACAATCAGTCATCGTAGACAATCGGGCTGGCGCGGGCGGCAGCGTGGGCACGGAACTCGCAGCCCGGTCGCCGCCAGACGGCTATACCTTGTTGATGGCAAATGTCGCGCCAATGGCAATCAATGTCAGCGTGTACAAGAAACTTCCCTACGATCCGGCGAAGGATTTTTCACCTATCACTCTGCTCGCATCATTTCCCAACGTGCTGGTGGTGCATCCGTCGGTTCCGGCGGTTTCTTTGGCACAACTCGTTGCGCTCGCCCGCGCGCGTCCCGGGCAGCTGACCTACGCTTCGGCAGGCGCTGGCAGCACCACGCATCTCGCGGCCGAATTCTTTCGCGGCCAGGCGAAGATCGATCTGATCCACGTTCCCTACAAGGGCGGGGGTTCGGCGCTCATCGATCTGCTCGCGGGTCAGGTGACAATGTATTTCGGCAGTATGCCGGCCGCGCTGCCGCATATCCGGTCCCTCCGATTACGCGCGCTGGGCGTCACCAGCCTCACGCGCTCGGCGGCCGCGCCCGACATCCCGACCGTGGCGGAGTCTGGTTTCCCGGGATTCGAGGCGGTGACGTGGATCGGCGCAGTGGCTCCTGCCGGCGTGCCGCGAAACATCGTGACTCGCCTGAATACAGAACTGGCGGATATCATGCGGGCGCCGGAGGTCCGGGACAAACTGCTTGCCCAGGGAGCGGAACCCATGACCGACGCCCCAGAGCATTTCGGCGCCTATATAACAAGCGAAATCGGAAAATGGGCGAGCGTAGTAAAACTCGCGGGGATTGCCGCGCAGTGAAGACCGAGCCGCGAGAGCGTTTGCGTCTGATCGTCGGGTTCTCTCGGGGCAGCTTATCGGACCATATCGCAAGAATCGTGAGCGGAGCACTGTCCGCCGAGCTGGGTAAAGCGGTAACGGTCGAACTACGCCCGGGGCAAAACGGGATCACGGCGGCGCGCCAAGTGGCGGCGTGCGAACCGGATGGCAAAACCGTATTCATGGCGACTCTGGGCACGCACGCAATCGCTCCGAATCTTGGTGGCAAACCGCCGTACGATCCGCTGCGCGATTTCGCCTGCGTGTCGCTCATCGCAAAATCGTCCATGCTGCTCGCCTGCCATCCGGCCCTCGGTGTGGGGTCGATTTCAGAATTGATCGAACACGCGAAATCCTGCAATCCAGCGCTCACGTATGCAACGTCGGCAATCGGCGGCGCCCCGCATCTGGCAGCCGAGATGTTTCAGGCGATGACGGGCATTGCGATGCGGCATGTCCGTTACGATGAAACGGAACGGCTCTACGGCGATTTGGAAGTGGGGGCCGTTTCCCTCAGCTTCAATAACATGATCTCGATGCTGCCGCGATGCAGGCGCGGTGGGTTGCGCGCGCTCGCCGTATCTTCCGCCGAGCGCAGCGCGGTCGCGCCGGAGATTCCTACTATTGCAGAATCCGGCGTGCCTGGGTACGAAGTGACAAACTGGGTCGGCATCGTGGCGCCGCGGGCGACGCCTGAAAAATGCCTGGAAGAACTGAGCAATGCCATCACCGCGGCCGTGCGGTCCGATGCCGTAAGAGCGGCGCTGCTCGTGGCGGGCATAACACCGTGCGGCGGCACTCCACAACAGTTTGCCTCATTCATGGCCTCGGAAGTCGAACGGTTGCGCACTATCGTATCGCAGAAGGTCCCCTCTCCCCTAGTGGGAGAGGTGCGCCGGAGCGTGGAGCAGGGACCCGTTTACGGGATGCGACCGTGAGGGCGCACAATAGCACGCGGATATCCGGCGCCTTGCATCCCGCTGCGGGGTCACATCCACCGGCAAGCCGACGGAACCTGTTCCGCCCTCCGCGGGCGCAGGGAGAGGGGGAATAGATCGATGATTCACCCTCTCCCCCACCCCTCTCCCATCGAGGGAGAGGGGAGTTCTTTTCGCTGCCGACTTTGTTACGCACGGAATTTCCGGAAAAACCACACTTCAAGGATCACATCATGAGCGCAAGTCTGAACATTCTCGATCCAATCGCGCCGGCCGGAATTGCCGGCGGCGAGCACACGTTTCAGCCACTGGATACGCTGAAGGGCAAAGTCGTCGGCTTCATCGACAATTCGAAGCCGAATTTCAACTATCTCGTCGACGACCTTGCGGAACTGCTCGTGGCCAGACACGGCGTGGCGGCGGTGATCAGACACCGCAAGCTCTCGGCCTCCATACCTGCTCCGGAGGAAGCCATCTTGGACGTCAGGCGGCAGTGTGACCTCGTCATTACGGGATCCGGCGACTGAGGTTCATGCACGTCGTGGAGTGTCCACGACAGTGTAGAAGCAGCAAAGCGTGGGGTCGCTGCGCTGGTCGTTTGCTCGGCCTCGTTCCTGACGTTGGGGCGGGCGCAGCTCAAATCGCTGGGCCGCCCTGATCTGCCGATTGCGGTAATACCGCATCCCTTCGGCTTGCGAACGCGGGACGAAGTACGCGAGCTTGCCGGGAAGTGTGTGGAGGACATTGCCCGTCTCGCGCTCGGTGCAGGCGGTAATGCAGCCGGCCGGATCGGAGCGGTGGGACCTGACGTTGTGGCGCGTGCTGCGAGTTTGGCAGTTCCGGAGGATTTGCTCGCATTCAACGAAGAATGCGAAAGGCGGCGCTGGAGCGACGGGCTGCCGCTTATCCCGCCCACGGTGGAGCGTGTAGAACGGATGTTGCGTAGCACGAGACGCTCGCCAACCGAGGGCGTGGCGCACCTTGCGCCGGGATTTGGCGTGGCGAGCATCGAGCGCATCGCCATCAATGCGGTGATGGCCGGCTGCCGGCCGGAGTATCTGCCCGTGCTGATCGCCGCCGTGGAGGCCGTCACGGATCTGAGCTTCAATCTTCAGGGTATTCAGGCGACCACAAATCCCGCGACGCCGTGGATCGTTGTGAACGGGCCGATCGCCGGTACGCTTCGGGTCAACTCAAAGCTCAATTGCCTGGGGCAGGGTTCGTGGGCGAACGCAACGCTCGGTCGCGCGCTGCGTCTGGTGCTGCAAAATATTGGCGGCGCGTTGCCGGGGGACATGGACCGTGCGACGCATGGACAGCCGGGCAAGCACACATTCTGCTGTGCCGAGAATGAAGCAGAAAGCCCCTGGGCCCCTTTGCATGTCGAGCGCGGCTTCGCGGCAGACGAGAACACGGTTACCGTGATCGGCGCGGCGGGTACTCTCAATATGAATTCGCATGCCAAGGATGCAAAAGATCTGCTGCGCGCAATCGCCGACAGCATGACTTTCCCGACCAGCAATGACTACCATTTTGCAGGAGAGCCGTGGGTGATCATTTCACCCGAACACGCAGAGGTTCTGAATCGCGGTGGTTTAAGCAAGGCGAATGTCAAACGGCATCTATGGGAGCAGTCGAAAATGCTCGCAAGCCGATTCGCGGCGAAAGACTATGAGCGCGCGCGCCATACGAGAAGTGCGGAGCTTGGCGGATTTTCGCCCGATACGCAGGTTCCAATTTCGCGTAGCCCGGACGATGTCGGAATTATCGTGGCCGGCGGTCCCGGCACTCACTCGGTTTACGTGCCGACCTTCGGCCAGACCCGAGCGGTCACGCGGCGCATCATCATAGAAAGTTTCTGAGCAAAGCTGTTCACCGCGAAGGACGCTCACCCTCTCTCCTAGCCTCTCTCCCATGAAGGGAGAGAGGAACTATCTGCTCCCCTCTCCGCCGGTCGGAGAGGGGTCGGGGGTGAGGTGGACGCGAAGGAAAACAAAATGGGCATTTGCATGCAAGACCGCGCAAGTACCGATTGAGCCGCCCCATCTGGGAGCAACCGCGCAACGGCCGGCAATCGGCTGGCGATCTGCCAGGCATGACGGGGCAGCGTGCGCCTGGCGTCCTGTGCGGCGCTCCGTTTCCTTTCCGTGCTACACTCCATTGTAAAGCGTTAGTAGCGGAGTAAAGCATGGACGATATCGTAAAAACGGCCAAAGTCTCCAGCAAAGGACAGATCACGTTGCCGCGCGAGGCCCGTGCCGCGCTCGGGACCGATCACGTGCGTATCGTTTGCACGCAAGGCGAAGTCCGAATCGAACCGGTGAACGATGTCGCCGGCAGCTTGGCGCGCTACGGCAAAAATAAAATAGCGTTCCGCGTTGCCCGCGATCAGGCTTGGGGGGCCGTTGTCCGAGAAAAGCACAAGCGTCGTTGACGCGAATGTGATCATTTCCCTGCTCCTGGGGAACGAGCGGGGACATTTCGAGCGCGCCCGCGCTTTCTTCGAGCCGGTGCGGGAAGGTAGTGCGTCCGCCTATATACCCGCAGCCGTTCTAGCCGAGTGCATTTACGTACTCACGCGAGCCTATCGCGTCACCCGTGAGGACGCCGCAACGAAGCTCATTGCATTGCTCGACTATCGAGGCGTTGTCAGCGAGTCACCGGCGGTCCGGCAGGCACTGGTGCTGTACCGTGACCGCAAGGTGGATTTTGTCGATGCGCTGGTTGCGGCCACCGCGCGCGAACGCGGCTTTCGCGTGTTCAGTTTCGACCGCGATCTGGAGCGCCTGGCGAAGTGAGCGTGCATCCGCGAGGCGGCCCAGATCAGCCAGAGCCAGTTCGCGAAACTGATTGGCGTAAACCTGCGCACGCTGCAAAACTGGGAGCAGCAACGCACTCAGCCCACCGGGCCCGCCAGGGCGCTGCTCAAGATCGTTGCTTCAAACCCGAAGGCGATTGAGGCGTTGGACGGATAGATCTAGTCTGTCTCCGGTCGGGCGAAAACGTGGCCAGTCTCCAATGGCGCTCCAAGTATAATCTTCCGGAAATGTGACTCCTCTTTATCTCTTTGAGCGTACAGCCATGGCTCAGAATTCTCCCGATTACATTTCGGTCATCGGTCCGCAGCTTTACCAGCCAATCGCCGATCTCATTGGCAAGCTGCTGGCGCGGCCCTACCAAGAGCCGGATCGGATAAGCTCCAACTACTTCGAGGGCGGATATGCCGCAGGGATCATCCTATTACTTGCTGCCGCTGTGGAGTCCCTGGTACAGCGAGATCGCTATTTTTATACGCGAACCGTCCCGACTGCTAGGCCGAGCGCCAAGGTCTCCGAGTATATGAAGCTTATCCATGGTTACCGAAGGCACGCTCACCTTCATGAGTTGTTCGAGGTCAGGAACGCGGTCGCCCACAACCATTTGTGGGAAATCCGATACGCAACCCCGGCCGCAGGCGGTCGGCGTCATAAAGGTTCGTCTCTGGTTCCGAATTCCCACCGACTTAGCCCTCCTCCCGTTGCTGGTGCTAGGGTGCCGTGTACGAAACGCCTGCGTATCAATCTGCAGCCTACACGCTTGGATCGGACAGACGTCGCGAAGGCCTTGGCGGCGTCACTTCATTTATTGAAATTCCTGTCGGCGAAGGGCTACGAGCATGTGCGTCTTACGGCCCACCGTGTTAGCTTGCGCGGCAAGCTGATATCGTTCTCAGATCTTCTACGCGAATTTACAAGTGTGCCCTAATCCATCAATCAACCTGAACTTGTTGCGGCAAGCTGCTCCAGTCCGGTTAGCTCCGCGTCAGAACTCAGCATGACGGGTGCTCGCTTCTCCAGGATTGTTATTATTCAGTCACTTCCAGCCGGCGATTCGCCGAGGGGGCGTCATCTCCGCGACGCGATTGAAGCCACGGCCAAAGCGCTCCGCAACATTCCCGTCGAATTCATTAATGCGCAGTCCGCGAACGATTTCTGGACAGCTTTGGACCGCGTCCGTGAAACTATCGAGAGCGTCACAGATTACCCAGTCCTTCATCTCGAGTGCCACGGCATTTCAGATGGGACCGGCCTCTCTCTCGCCGACGGGACGCCAATTCCTTGGTTTGAGCTGAAGACGCCGTTGGTGAAAATAAACCAGGCGACTCGCTGCAATCTGTTTGTTACGCTCGCCGCTTGTCACGGCGCCATGCTTCAGGAAATCCTCGATACGCAGGATCGTTCTCCTTGCTTGGGGCTTTTAGGGCCAAGCGGTGAGGTGAGTCCGCTCGATCTTAAGGGCAGCTACTCCGCGTTCTTTTTGGAACTCCTTCGTTCTACGAACGCTGACGCCGCGCTCTCCTCGCTTCGGGACTCGCCGGAGCGCCGAGCACGGTACTTCTTATTTACCGCTGAGGACATGTTCCGAGCGGTCTTTCTGCTGTACCGAGCGACCTACTCCACGAAAGCCCAGATGACTGAGAAAGTTTCGCAGTTCGAGCAGTTTGCGAAGAAGCATTGGCCCCTCGAAGTGAGAGACAGTTGGATTCTCTCGGAGCACTATAGAGCTGAGCGTAAGATCCTTGAGCGATTCTACGAACGATTCTTCTTCGTAGATCACTTCCCAGAAAACAGGCTGCGTTTTTCCAATGCATACTCGGCACTTGCACCATGATCGTTCGTGGGTTCTAACTTGGGCACTCGGACGCGCCACCAGCATTAGTGACTTTTCAAGCACCGTGCCCAGCGCACCGGTGGACTCCACGTTGGGCGTCACAGGAGTATCCTCTCAATGCCGATGACGTTTACGACGGAAGATTTCGCACAATGACTACCACCGACGCCACCCGACTCGCCGGAGAAGCCTATCGCACGCGGCTCGTGCGCGGCGGGGCGGCGGCGCCCGACGACAAGACCCGCCTTGCACAGGAAGGGTACCAGTCGCGGCTCGCGCGCGACGCGGCCAACGTGCAGCCCGATACCAACGAGTTCTACAAGGTGGGCGAGAAGATCGGTGGCCACTACGAGGTTGCGGCCATACATCACGGCGAACTGGGCGTGGTTTATGGCTGCTTCGACCATCGGACGAAGCTTCCGCGCGCGCTCAAGACCGTTCGTGCCCGCCACGCGCGCGACCAGCAAATCCTCTCGCTGTTCGAGAGCGAGGCGACCGTCTGGGTTTCTCTGGAGAAGCATCCGTACATCGTTCGCGCTTATCTGGTCGAGCGCTTCAACAACCTCCCCTACGTCATAACCGAGTACGTGCGCGGCCCGGAGGGCATGGAGGGGGACCTGCGCGGATGGCTTGGTCACCCTCGCCTGACGTTGCCGGTGGCGGTCGCGATGGCTTTGCAAATCGCGCAGGGCATGCAGCACGCGGTGCGCAAGGTACCGAACCTTGTGCACCGCGATCTCAAGCCCGGCAACATCCTGGTCAACGGCGATGGGAA
>PLYS01000114.1:0-855 GCA_003153455.1 Betaproteobacteria bacterium
AAAATGCCGGATTGATGCAAAAAACTGGCTTCCAAATCAGCAAGGGCTGATTTCCTGTAGGTGAATTCCGGCCAATCGTCCTTTTGCCAATTCCATTCCATGAGTTATAGCGCCTTTTTCTATAGCTCACTATATCGCATATTTATGAGCTATAGAAGCACGTTCTTTACCTCATGGATTACCGCTGCGGAGCTATCCCTTCCTCGATCGCCTTGATCTGCAGGGCCACGTAACGCGAGTAGGTCCGGCAGTTGGCAAAGCTGCCTCCCACGAACCAGAGGCCCTCCTGCGCCGTGCGCTTCCACATGTTGTTCATCTCGCCGTCCGGACCGATGCCCCAGACCGGCCCCACCTTCTTCGCGACTTCAGCGCCCAGCAGCTTGCCGACCAGCATCTCCTGCGTGACGAAGCCCGTCGCCAGGACCACGAGGTCCGCCGGCTTGACCGATCCATCCTTGAGCAGCGCACCGCCGGCGACGAACCTTTCGATCTGGTCGAATTGCAGCAGGCCGACCTCGCCATCGATGATCAACTGAGCACAACCGGAATCCAGGTAGTAGCCGCCATAGCGCGTGCGTACTTTCATCTGGTGCCCGGCGTTGTCGTCGCCCATGTCCCAACAGTCGGGCATTCGCATGTCAACGCATGACTATGCCGGCAGAATTGGTGTTTCAGCGGAGACTAAAGGAGCCGGGAATAATTTTCTGAACGTCCGCTCCGGATCGAAAACCGAAGTTCAAGCTGAAACACTACCGTAAGAACAGGGTCATTGACTTCGCCACCGCGATTCGCGGTATCCCTTGCTCTCCCGCGCGAAAGAAATGCCGCGAAGCACGGAAAGACAACCTAAGAGCC
>PLYS01000114.1:930-18173 GCA_003153455.1 Betaproteobacteria bacterium
GTTTCATTATGTTATGGGCTCTAAGTACAACCAAGGACAGCCTCTATGACAAGCACCCAAACCGGAAGCTGCCTCTGCGGCGCCATTCGTTACACCATCAGCGTCCCGGTCACCGAGCTTCGCGCCTGCCACTGCACGCATTGCCAGAAAGCATCGGGCGCGGCTGGCAGCGTCAACGCGGTGGTCCCGGGCGCGTCATTCAACATCACACAGGGCGCGCCGAAGCGCTATGCCGCGACTGCCGAGAGCGGCCGCACGCTGTATCGCTATTTCTGTGGCGACTGCGGCTCGCCGATCTACAGCCACCGCGCTACGACCCCTGAAACGCTGGTGGTCAGGGCTGGAACGCTGGACGATTCCTCGGCCATGAAAATCACTATGAACATCTGGACACGAAGCGCCCGGCCCTGGGCCTGGATCGACCCTGCGAGCAAGCAGCATCCGGCGCAACCGGAAGCGCCGAGCTAGGTTACTCGTGAGAGTCAAACCAGATGCAGCAACGTGCTGAGTTCGATTTCATCGTCGTGGGTGCGGGCAGTGCGGGATGCATGCTCGCCAAGCCTTGCTTCAAACGCCTACTTCTGCACGCCGAGACCCGCAGCCTTGAACATCTTCTCGGTGTTCGATATCTCCGATCTCATGACCGCCAGCAGCTCGTCGGGCGTGCCCGGGGCGGTATCTATTCCGGCTTTCAGAAACAGATCCTTGGCCTCGGCCGACCGGAGATAACGCCCGACCTCCTCGTTCAGCCGGGTGACGATTGCCTGAGGCGTTCCAGCCGGCGCAAACAAGGCATGCAGCGCTTCCGAGACAAAACCCGGCAAGCCCGAAGCGTCGAGCGTGGGAACCCCGGGCGCCAATGCGGAAGGCTGAAGGCTGCCCACTGCGAGCGCGCGCAGGCGGCCCGACTTCACGTGCGGCGCCGCTCCGCCTGCGGAGCCGAACATCGCGTGGACCTCGCCGGTCATCACGGCAAGCAGCGCCGGGCCCGTGCCCTTGTACGGAATGCGCACGGTGTTCACGCCTGCCATGTAGTTGAACAATATCGCGCCGAGAAAATTCGAGGTGCCCGGTCCGCCCACCGAAAAATTGATCTCGCCCGGCCTGGATCTGGCCAGGGCGATTAACTGCCTGGTGGACTTCAGCGGCATCGAGGGATGGACGACGAGCACGCTCGGCGACCGGTCTACCAGCGTGATGAGAGCGAAATCCTTGATGGGATCGTACGTCGTTTTCTCCAGGAGCGGCGTGATCCAGTGAGTGCTCCCGGTGACCAGAAGGGTATACCCATCGGCCGGCGCCTTCGCCACGATGTCCGCAAGAAGAACGGTAGGCCGGTTGTCTACGACCAGTTGCTGTCCCAGCGCCCCTGCAAGGGCCCGCGCGATGAGACGCGCAGGGAAATCGTTGCCACCTCCTGCGGGTGAAGTGACGATGCGTATCGGCTTGCTGGGATAGCTCTGCGGGAAGGCGGAAGCTGCGCCGAGGCTGGTGAGTCCGAGCAAGACCATAGGCACCACAGAATGGGCGTTCAGCATGAATCTCCTCATTACATCATCCCGCCGCTACTTAGAGTGCCTAACATAATGAAACACGTGTGCGTTGCGGTCCAGAATTGGTGGTGGCGAGGCGCTCGATGCGGCTAATATCGAGAATATTGGCAAGTCGAGCAACGATGCTAGCGCCGATTCTGGCCGCAACCCCGAACAATGTTAGAACCAACAGCTTACGAATAGTGGGGCTGGCGCGAGTTTTGGCCCATGGCATTGTCGAAAGTCCCTGGCTTAGAATGACTAAGCGGCGGGCCTTTCTTCGCGCCCTGAGCCAAAATCGTGCCAGCGCATCGCGCGTTTCATCATGTTAGGCACTCTTAAGCTCCGGCAGCGGCAGCGGCACTCCGGCTGGCAGCGGTGTCCGGTCCACGTTCAGCGTCATCGAGACCAGCACGTAGTAGCCGTTGACGGCGATCAAGTCCACGACGCCTTTTTCGCCGAAGCGGTCGAACGCGCGCTGGTAGGTGGCGTCGCTGAGGCCGTGCGTCTCGTGCAGCTCGCGGGAGACGTCGTACACGAGCGCTTCGTCCTCCGACATCCTGGCCGGCCGGCGGCCCTGCGCGATGTCGTCGGCAATGGCGGGGTCGAGGCCCGCCTCGACCGCCAGGCGCCTGTGGGCGTGCCACTCGTACTGCGCAGTCCACTGGCGGGCCGTCACGATGATCGCGAGTTCGTTCAACTTGGAGGGTATGGAGCTGCGGAAGCGGATGGCCGCGCCGAGGCTCTGTATGACGTTGCCGATGTCCGGGCTGCGCAGCCACACGTTGAACGGCCCACCGAGCGGACCGGGCGTGGCGGCGGAGGAGTTCTTTATCGCGCTGCGCGGGCCGGAGCGAACCCCGTCGGCGAGTGTGCGCTGTTCAGGGGTCAGTTTTTCGGGCGGGATCTGCTTGAACCGCTGCGGCGCGGCGGACGTCTGGGATTTCTGTTCGCTCATGAGCTTTCCAATTTCTGTGAGGGGTTGGTGTTCGGCACCGTCGTAATGCCGAACCGGATTATCACCTGAATATGCCGGTGCCGGCAGGCGAACGGCGCGATTGGCGACGGGTGATGTGTGATTGAATGGGTGTCCCTGAGGTTTCTACGTTGTCCGGTTGGACAACGGCGGCTTATACTTGTCCGCACTAGGTTTCTATGGCGCGGCGGCGCAAGCGTACCGGTTGAATCTGGACTAAGCAACCTTGATGATTCAATATCTGGAGTTAGATTGAACGTATTCGCAAGCTGCCTCGTAGGGTTTGCGCTGCTCGTCGCGTGTTTCCCGGCGGCATCTGCGTCACGCACTGCGGCGCCGGCCGCATACGACATCACGGTGCGGATCGATCCGGCGAGCCGCGAGCTCAGCGGCACGAGCACGATCGTGGTCGAGCCGGGACGGCCAGTCGAGATCATCCTCGCGCGGCGCTTCGAAGTCGACTCGATTACGATCGACGGCACGCCAGCACCCTCCCCGCACGCAATTGGCAGACTGCTTGTCTGGGTGCTTGGCACGGCCAAGACTGCCCGCAGGATCGACGTGCGGTGGCGCGGCATGCTCGCGCAGCTCGACGCCTCGCTCGATCATCGGCAGACTCTCGGCGCGGCTATACCAGTGACCGGCGCGGAGGGCACCTTCCTGCCGGCGGCGGGCGCGTGGTACCCGCAAGAGCGCGGTCTGCTGCCGAATTACCGCGTCACGCTCGACCTGCCGCACGGGCAGCGCGGGCTGGTCCCCGGCCGGCTCGTCGCTGAAACCGAAGCGGACGGGCGCTATCGCGCCAGCTACGAGTTTCCGTACCCGTCGGAAGGTATCGACCTCATGGCCGGGCCATATCAAGTCCAGACCCGCAACATCCGCACCGCGGGCGGCAAGGCCGTGTCGCTCCGCACCTATTTTCATCCGCAGATTGCAGAACTCGCCTCGGGATACCTCGACGCGGTGCAAGGTTATATCGATCTCTACGAGGGCGGAATCGGAGAGTACCCGTTCACCGAGTTCAGCATTGTCTCGAGCCCGACTCCTACCGGCTTCGGCATGCCCACCCTGACCTATCTGGGTATCGACGTGCTGCGGCTGCCGTTCATCCGCACAACCTCGCTCGGCCACGAGATCCTGCACAACTGGTGGGGCAACGGCGTCTATCCCGATTACGCGCGTGGCAACTGGTCGGAGGGCCTCACGACGTTCATGGCCGACTATGCTTACAAGGAACGCGAGGGCGACCTGGCAGCCCGCGAAATGAGGGTAGAGTGGCTGCGCGACTTCGCGGCCGTGCCGCCCGGCCAGGACCGGCCTCTCACCGAGTTCACCTCACGCACGCATTCCACCTCGCAGATCGTCGGCTATGACAAGGCGGCGATGATGTTCCTGATGCTGCGCGATCTGATCGGACGCGATGCGTTCGATCTCGGCGTGAAGCTGTTCTGGCGGAACTACCGCTTCAAAACCGCGTCATGGGAGGCGCTGAGGATGTCCTTCGAAGCGGCATCGAAGCGTGATCTCCTGGCGTTTTTCTGGCAATGGCTCGCGCGTCAAGGCGCGCCATCGGTGCGAATTGAGCGCGCCGAACTGTCGATGCAACCGGCCGGCCATCGCGTTCAGTTCACGCTCGCGCAGAGCGAACCCGCCTATCAATTGCGCGTGCCGATTACGATACGCACTGAGCACGGTATCGAGGTGCGTAATTTTGATCTCGACCGGCCAAGCGCGACGTTTAGCCTCGATCTCGACGCCCGGCCGGTCGAACTTGCACTCGATCCGGACTTTCGGTTATTTCGCCGGCTAACCTCAGGCGAGACGCCGCCGATACTGCGTCAGGTGATGCTCGATCCGTCGACTGTGACCGTACTGCCGAACGTGCCGGCGTCAGCACGCGAATCAGCGGAGCTCCTCGCGGCAAAGCTGCAGGACCATCTGTTGCACATCCGGCCGGACACTGAGCGCACCACCGGTGTGCCGCTGCTTGTCATCGGCCTTGACGACCAGGTCGACCGTTGGCTTGCAAACCAACAGCTGCCNNTACGGCACGCGCACGACGATCTTGCCCACCATCGCGCTCGACTCCATGCAGGCTTTGGCGTCCGGCAATTGGTCGAAGGCAAACACCCGGTCGACGAGCGGCTCAATGCGCCCGTCGGCGATCGCTGGAAGCACGTCGCGCGCGAAGCCATGCACGGCCTCCGCGCGCTCTTCGACGGTCAGCTTCGCGTTCGAGATGCCGAAGATTTCATAGCGGTTGGCGTGCACCGCGCCGAGGTCGATCTCGGCCTTCAGCACGCCATCGACATAGCCCACCACCGCGAGCCGGCCGCGCCGCGCAAGACAGCTCACGCATTCCGCGAAGACCGAGCCTCCGACCAGATTGACAATCAGGTCCGCGCCCTTGCCACCGGTAGCTTCCCGCACCTTCTCCGCAAATTCCGCTCCACGCGTGGCGATGGGTACGTCGAGGCCGATTGCCTTGAGCCTGGCGAGCTTCTCAGCCGAGCCGGAGGTCCCGATCGTATGTGCGCCGATCAGCTTCGCGATCTGGATGCTCGCGACGCCCGCGCCCGCGGAGGCACCGGTGACGAGCAGCCATTCTTCCGCTTTGAGCTTGCCGTACGGCGGATACAGCATCTCGTACGCCGTAAGGAAAGACACTGGAATTGCGGCGGCCTGTTCCCACGTGAGCCGTTGCGGCATTGGCATCAACTGGTGCGCCAACGTCGCGGCATACTCCGCGAAGCCGCCGCGCACGCGGCCAAACACGCGGTCGCCGGGACGAAACGCCGTTACGCCATCGCCCACGGCTTGCACGTCGCCTGCAGCCTCGTTTCCGCCGATCTTCTCCGGCCCGCCGTGCACGACGCCGCCTACGACGAGCTCGCCGCGGTTCATCGCGGTCGCCCTCACGCGAATGATGATCTCGCCCGCCTTCGGTTGCGGCACCGGCACGTCGCGCCATTCGAGAACGGCCTTGTGGTCTTTGGTAACGATCCAGCAGGATTTCATGGTGTGCCTCAGTAGTGTGTGGAAACGTACGTAACCAGTCTCAGCTGGTTGCCTTTTATCACGAGGTCGGTCTCGCGTTCAACGTTTTCGAGAGAGGAGGTCCCGGAGATTCGGAAATGCGGATAAGTGAAAGCTCAGCTTTAACGGTATTGCGGTCAGCATGGACGACTGCGGGCTGTCTATAGCGCCAGGCAGCGGGCCGGCTCAGGTTGCAAACTCCAGAGATGGATGACAAACTTGATGAACTTGCGAGCCGTTGCGCAAGCCTCGGAAATTGGACCAGGGCATCGCCTAGAGCCAGGGAGGATGACACAATGTCGAAAGAGCTAGTGAACGTCAAGCTTGGTTTGGCCATGGTGCTGCTGGGTTTGCTATTTGGCATCGGGTTGGGTGTAACGTTCGGACTCAACGAGGATCTCTATCAGGGGCATATCGCCGCCGGCATCGCGGCCCATCCGGAGTTGCACGATGCCGGAAGCAAGAACACGATATGGCGATGGGTGCAGCGGGCGCATTTTCACGCGACCGGTATCGGAGCATTTTCGCTCGGGCTCGTACTGGTGGTGGCGTTATCGACGATGAAAGCGCAATGGAAGAAAGCGGCCGCGGTCCTCATTGGACTGGGCGAGCTCTATCCGCTGTCATGGTTCACGATGTTTTGGCTTGCGCCGTCCATCGGCCGTAAGGCGGCACATCAACATTGGTTGGTCGATACATTGACTTATATCGGCGTTGGCGGGCTTCTATTGGGGTTGGCATTGCTGCTCGCCAATTTATTTCTTCACGCGTTCGCCGAACCGCCGGCGGCCTGAGCATCGGCTGAAGGCGCTGACGAGTACCAGCTCTTCAGAGCGACCCAAGGCTGGTTACGCCGCCAATTTTTTTGACGCAGGGGCCAAGGCATCGACAATCAGCATGGCATGGCTCCCGTCGTTCGTGATACGGAGGTTTCATATTACGCCAGAACTCGCGCGATCACTTCCTTCGCGCCGAAACCGGGCGTATTTCTACCTTACGCGTGGCGCGCTTGTTGCGGCCTGTCCGCGCCGCCTTTGGCCTGGATGTACGGCTGCTCCGCTTCGCCTTGGCGGCCGGCGCCACCGCGCGCTTTTTCGTCGCGGCTCGCGTGACCGCACCTTTCACCGGCGCCACTGTAGGCGCCGCCATGTCGATGCCGAACATCTCGGCGAGCCCGGGCTCTTCGAGAACTCTGCCCGCGCGCGGCCCCGTCCCTCCGAGCGTAAGATCCCGTCCGGCCGTTGCGATCAGCGCATTGTGATCCACCTTTCGCAACAAGAACAGCAGCTCCGGGCTTTGATCGAGCCGGGCGCCCACCCCGTAGAGCACCGCGGCGACATGCTTGCACATCGTCGCCCAGTCCGGGCATGAGCACGTAAAGTTGATCTCTTTCGGCGCGGGGAANNTCGACCAGCGAATCGATCGCGCCCGCGCAATCGGAAAGTATCGCGTTCCAGCGCGTCTTCGGCACCGGCTCGACCTGCGCGCGCACCGTGTAAATGCTGGAGCCGCTGACCAGCGCCGTCACCTCGCCAGACGCGATACGAAGATCGATCACCGAACCGTTGCGTACGTAGGAGCGTCCGCGCGAAAGACGATTCGAGTAGTCGCTGTAGCGTTCCAGGTTGTCGCACCACGCCTTGCNNAAGGTCCTGGCGATGGCGCGGCCGGTCAAAACGACCGGCGCTGCGGTTGCTCCCTTCTTTTTGAGTTTGGCGATATGGCGCTCTGCCTGGCGGCGGCGCTCGGCCGCGGGAACGTAGGGCTTCCAGTAATAGAACATCGGTCATTCGTCCTTTTCTGCTGAATGAATATCCAACGCGACGAGCTTCAGCAACTCATCATCCTTCATTTCCGTGAGCAGCAGCTCGGCGCCGCCCTCGAGCAGATCGCGCGAGAGTCCGCGTTTCGCTTCGATCAGCTTGTCGATTTTCTCCTCGATGGTGCCGAGGCAGACGAACTTGTGCACCAGCACGTTTTTCTTCTGACCGATGCGGAATGCGCGGTCGGTGGCCTGATTTTCCACTGCCGGGTTCCACCACCGGTCGAAGTGGACCACGTGAGACGCGGCCGTGAGATTGAGTCCGGTGCCTCCCGCCTTGAGTGATAGCACGAAGAACGGCACCGTCTCGTCTTCCTGGAATTGCTGCACCAGGGCCTTGCGTTTCTTAACCGCAGTCCCGCCATGCAGCACGAGACCGGGCCGCCCGAACACCGCGCCGAGGAAGGCCGCGACCGGCGCGGTAGCCTCCCGGAACTGGGTAAAGACGAGCGCTTTCTCCTGCTTCGCGGCGATGACCTCGGCAATCTCGCGCAGGCGGGCGAACTTGCCGCTGTCAGCTTCCCTCCAGGCGCCGTCGCCCAGCCACTGGGACGGATGGTTGCAAATCTGCTTGAAGCGCATGAGAAAGGACAGCACGAGGCCCCTGCGCTGAATGCCGTCGCTTTGCCCGATGCGCGCAGCAAGTTCCGCCACTGCCTGTTGGTAGAGCGCAGCCTGCCTTCGGCTCAACTGGCAGTACGCATTGACCTCGGTCTTGTCCGGAAGATCGGCGATGACCGACTTGTCGGTCTTGAGCCGCCGGAGAAGGTACGGGCGCACCAGTTCGCGCAGCGGGCCGTACGGATTATGCGGCCGCGCGGCGAGCCGCCGGGTGAAATCCGCAAACGGCTTGGCGCCGCCGAGCAGACCCGGATTGATGAAATCGAAAATGGACCAAAGGTCGCCGAGCCGGTTCTCGATGGGCGTTCCGGTCAGCGCGATCCGCGCGCGGGCATCGAGACTCTTCGCGGCGCGAGTCTGCTTGGCCGCAGGATTCTTGATCGCCTGGGCTTCGTCCAGTACGACCAACCGCCACCGCCTCGTCGTCAGCCACGGCAACCGCAGCAGCGACCGGTAGCTCGTGATGACAAGATCGACGTCGTCCGCGCGCTTGGGGTCGAGGGTTTTCAACTCGGCGGCGGACATTACGGATGGATGTGCAACCAGCACGCCGAGACCTGGCGCGAAACGCTCGATCTCCGAGGCCCAGTTTGCGATCAGGGAAGCGGGCACGACCAGCAGACTCGCGCGTTCCCCGTTGCCCGCTTCCCGCCGCAAGACAAGCAATAATGCTAGCACCTGAATCGTCTTGCCAAGGCCCATGTCGTCGGCAAGACATGCACCGAGCCCGAGTTTCGCAAGCAGATAGAGCCAGCGCGTGCCGCTGAGTTGATAGGGACGCAATCGCGTCTTGAGGCCTTGCTCCGGATCGATGCGCGAGAGCCCCTCCGGACTGCGCAACATCGCGAGGGTTTCCGATAGCCAGGAACCCGCGCAAACGCTGGCCCACTCGGGATCGGCGATGCGCGCCGGTGAATCGGCAGCAAGCTGCGCGCCGGCGAGCATGCGCATTGCTTCGACGAAGTTTATTCCGCCGGCGGCAGCCGCCTTCTCGACCTGACGGAACTGATCGAGCATCCGGCCAAGCTTTGCGTGATCGATCTCGACCCAGCGCCCGCGCAACAGCGCAAGCCCGTCGGAGCCCGCCAGCAGTTTCTCGATCTCGGCAGCCGTCAGCGCCTCGTCGTCGAGGCTCACTTCCATCCGGAAATCGAGGAGCGCATCGATGCCGACCCGGGCAGGCGGATTCCCGCCAACCGTCGCGCTCACTTTCGGGCGCGGCGGCCGGTTGCCGCGCCAAGCACTCGGCATGCGTACGACCACTCCGGCCGATTCAAGCAGCGGCACGTCGGTCAAAAGCTTGAATGCCTCCTGCGGCGACCAGCGCAGCGGATGAAAAATCTCGCCTGCGTCCACCATTGTTTTCAGCCACGGACATTGCTCAGCGGCGCGCTGGACGGGCAGCAGCAGCGAAAGCAGCTTCTCCTTGTTCGCCGCCCCCGCATATTCACGCAGAGCCTCGCCGAGCGGCAGGTGCTGGGCTTTCGCCTGCGCCGACAGCCGCGGCGTGTAGGTCGCGAGAAACGCGAACGGCGCCTCCTCGTCCTTGCGATTCTCGGCGAGATTGAAATGAACCCGGCCCACCAGATTCCACGCCGGATTCCTGCTTCGGAGAAACTCCTGAACCGAAGCCTTCGCCGCTGCGAGTTCCGACTGAAATGCCGCTTCGATTTCTTCCCACAGCGCGCCGAGTATGCCAGCCGTTACATACTCCGCCCCCGTCATTGGTGGGACTTGCGCCGCAATCACTTCCAGTTCCGCAGGCGGCGGCAGGGAAATGCGGATTTTCGGTCGCCCCTCGCTCGCGTCGGACCGGGCGCACACGGCAGTCACGTAACGGGCAGCGAAATCCCGCCAGTAGCCAAACACCGGCGGCAGCACGGTCGCGACTTCAACCGCGCCGAGACCGAGCAGACCGTAACCCGCCCCGCGCGCAAAGGACTCCCGGAGCCGGAGCGCGAGTTCCGGCGCGAGCGCAGGCGCATCGCCGTCCTGCGAGAGCAGAAACCGGCCATGCGGCGTGAGCACCGGAACCAGAGTGTCGCTAAATCCCATCGCTTACGGTCGAGGATACGTGCAGATCAAAGGCGACCGCAGAATATCACTTGTATCCGGAGGCGTCAGTGAAACTCGAACGGAGGTCTACCAACGCGGCTTTATTGAAAGACACTCAACATCCGATTCCGACCCGATGGAGGCGATCGGCAACCGAGCTTTCCGCAACACCATTGGCGCGACAAACGGAAAGGGCATATCTTGCTAATCATAGGCATGATCGTCATACTTGCTAATACCCCCTTACCTCTTTTGGAAGAATCATGAAAGCCAGTGCGCTCGATCGAATCACCATCGAACCCGGCAAATGCGGCGGGCGTCCATGCATTCGCGGCCTGCGCATACGTGTCACGGATATTTTGGGCCTGCTCGGCGCGGGAGCTTCCCATCAGGAAATTCTTGAGGACTACCCCCTCCTCGAAGAAGACGACATTTTGGCTGCGCTTGAATATGCCGCAGCCCAGACCAGCCATGCCATCCTGATTGCTGCATGACCTTGTTGGTCGATAATCAGTTGCCATTGGCTCTGGCTCGCTATCTTGCTGCCAATGGCTGGGAATGCACCCATGTGCAGGACGTCGGGCTAGAGGCAGCCGAAGACCAAACAATCTGGCAGTACGCCAAAGAGCGTGGTCTAACCATCATCACCAAGGATGAGGATTTTCAGGCGCTCGCCAATCTGCAGCGCAGCATCCCGCCGCAGGTGGTCTGGGTTCGATTCGGGAATTGTCGGAAGGTGGTATTGCTGGAGGCGTTTTCGAAAATACTGCCGGAGTTGCGTGACATGTTGGCCGCTGGCGATGCCGTGATCGAACTTCGATAACCACTCCCGAGTCAAACCCCGCCGGCAGCATGGCTGCGACTTCAACCGCGCCGAGACCGAGCATACCGTAACCCGCCCCGCGCGCATAGGACTCCCGGAGCCGGAGCGCAAGTTCCGGCGCGAGCGCAGGCGCATCGCTCTCCTGTGCGAACAGAAACCTGCCATGCGGTGTAAGAACTGGTATGAGAGCGTCGCTAAATCTCATCGGCGGAGTTTCAGCATTAGTTGAACACCGTGGCATAGTCGATGACGGTATTCGACCACTTCTCGGAGCGTGGATTGACACGATTTCCCTCTACAAATCAGCCTTTGATGTTTTGCGGAAGGAGAGCGGTATCCATTCGGTCAGCACACGATGATGTCACGTCGATGTCAAAAAAGTGTTCAACTAACGCTGAAACTTTCCCTCTCATCGCTAGCGGTCGAGCATAGGCGAGCTGGCCCCGCCCGCGGATGCGCCGTAGGGTCTACGGCATCACCATTCCCGGTAGTTCCCTGACCGAATGTGATTGTGATCCTGAAAGAAGTCTATCTCCCATATTTTCTTCCCGGCGCGCCTGGGATTCTGCTTAAAAAACTCGTTTCTTTCGCGAAAATGAGTGGAGATCGCAGTTTTCACTTCCTCCTCCGACTGATAGTCAGAGTGGTGGATTACAGCCCTTTTCATGCCGCTAAAGACTGCTTCGATAACATCCAGAAATTGCGCACTCGATGGAAGTGGGACGAATTCGATGACTGGTCCAGCGCCACTTGCTCTATTCCATGTGTTGAGGTTGTCAGCCCACTGCACAAGTTCGTCCGAGCCGTGCCAAGAAGCGGCATCCCAAGTCAAGTATATTTTGGATTTAGTGTGATACCGGTTGAAAAGCATTTCGGTGAGATCGATGATCCCCGCCGAGTCTTTGGATTTGCCATAGAACCAAGTCACTTGGTTGGTGGTGGCACTCAAAGCCCCGTATAGGGTGATGGAGCCTTTTACGTGCGGATTTTGGGGATGGGTGGGCGTTGCTTTTCTGGGTGTGTAACTCTTTCCACCATACCGTTTGACTTGAAGCGGCCCCAGTTCGTCGATAAAAAACAATTCCTCGTCGGTTTTCAATGACTGAAGAGTATTTAACAGCAGTTCAACTTTTTCCCGGTAGTTTGGGTCGGGACTTGTCAGAACTCTACGGGATTTCTTCCAACTGAGCCCCGCCTCTTTCAGCAGTCGGCCTACAGTAGATGCTGAAACCCGCTGGCCATATCGCCTTTCAAAAGCCTCTGCAAGGCTTCTTCGGCTCCAGTTACTTCTGTTGATCCCGTAGACCTTCGGTTTGTGATGAAGGATTTCGATTAACGCTCGCGTCGCTGCTCGTAATTCTTTGGGTTCTGCTGGGTTCCCTTTGCCGGCGCTGCTTTTCTTAACGCCATCTGCCGAGATGGGTGATGCAACCTCTGAAGAAAGTTCTTCGTTTGGTACTCGGAAAATTAGAGAAACGAGATCGTTAAACACTTTGTGAAACTTCTTCTCGGCGGCTGCAATACGTGCCGTCGATGCCCACCAGCGATAGCGTATGGTTCTGACCTCTTCCTCGGTGATACCCAATTTTTGAGCGGTTATGGACTCGGACACACCTTCGCGCCAATGCAAGATAACGCGCTCCGGCTCCACCCCCTGCGTCGACGCGTAGTCTTGGATGATTAGATCGAGTATCTCTTGTTGTACGGGCGACAACTCTATCGACGCTGGAACCGGATCAACCATATGGAACGACTCCATTTTGCATTTCGCTGCTCAAGATACTGCCCTCATCGAGTCGTCATGGGATGAAGCTGCGTCCCGGCCTTGGACGAATCGCGAACCAGCACGGCGCTCCGCTCCAGCCCCATCTCCCCCTTCCGCTTCAATATCGAATCAGCCACCGAACGGCGGACCTCACGGCCTTGTTGCGTTTGTCAATATCGGAGCTCCTTAATCCGGCGAGGTACTTCCGCTTTCCGCCATACTCCACGAATCCTTGCACAAGAGAGAGTCGTTTGAACTCATCAAGCCATGCAAATAGCCGCTGGTATCGCGATACGACACCGCTGCGAATTGCGGCGGCTTGTTCTCTTCGAATCAGGAACCGTCGACAGATTGCAGGTTCAGGCTGTCCGATGGCGGCGGATAGCAGGATCTCGCGGTGGTTCACCCCTTCCGCAACCAAATTGCCCGGAAGGAAGTCTCCACCACTTTTTCGCTGCTTGAAATCACCGTGCAGCACCAAGTCTCCGCTTACCTCCTGAAGAATCTCGAGCGCCGCCTCCGCGTCCCCAAAGAGTCCAACCAGCTGCTGGTCCTGTACTGCGCCAGCCGCAATTCCCTCATCCAGGCTTGGTGAGCTGGACAGCAGGCGATCGTGGGGAGTCTTGATCTGACTGAATGAAGCGTAGACGCGGCCATTTTTTGCAGCCGTGCAAAGTGCCTCGATTTCTCTATAGCGTTTGCGCTCTCGCCTGTATTTTACGATCATAGCCACAAGCGCATGTTCGCCCGCCAGCTGCTCTAGTTGGGTATCCCGGACCGGTCGTGTTGTTTTCTCCCATATACCGAGTTTTCTCAAGGTGTCCGCCGTCGCCTTTGGAGAATCAATATCAAACTCGACCCCTGCGCTCGTAATGGCGTTAGCCCTCAATGCATCTACACTGATTTTGGCGGCGTCCTTAACCTTTTCCATTCGTCCAGTATCGACACACACGCCGTCGCGTTCGCGGTCAATAAGGAATCGCTCAACCTGCATGGTCACATCGACAAAACGCTGCTCGATCTGCGCGTTTTCGCAGCTCTCGACTTAATACACCATGCAGGCGCAATGCCACATCTGCGTCGCTACAGGCGTGGTCCACGAGTTCCTTGAATGGCCTATCCAGGAAGGTCTCGCCATCACCCACAATATCCCGATAGCGCCCGACAGAAACGCCTAGTAATTTCTTGGCGACGGCGGCAAGGTTCCAGAACTCCCAATCGCCAAAGCAATCGTATGCGGCCAGCATCGTATCAAAATAGAGCACCATCGGATCGAATCCGTTTCGCTGGAGTACCGCGAAGTCGTACTTGAGGTTGTGCCCCACCATTTTGAGGTTCCCCGAAAGTACTTTGTTCAGTCGCGAGCGCACTTCCTCGATCGATATACCGTCGAGATCACTGTTCATCATCGGCACAAAGTAGGCTTGCCCCTCCTTCACCGACAATGAGATCCCAAAGAGGGTCACGCAGCGCGGATCTTTGCCGCTGGTCTCGGTGTCGATGGCACAAATATCCGCCTCTGACAGGCATTCCTCCAGACTTCGCAGATCAGCGTCGTTCCGAATTGCCTTATACTCGGTTTCGCGTTTAGTTGACGTTGTCGCAATGAGGTTGACCCCGTCGGGTAACGGCAGTAACCTTGTCAAGGACCAGAACCCGCAACTTCGCAACGCATCGGCGCTCTCTTTAGAGTCTTCAATAAAGGTTGTACCGAGGTTATGGCTTTGCATGATTTTTGTATCGGGACGCAGTCGAATCTCGAATTCCTTCTTGACTAGGCGTTCCTTGTTCTGTCCGAGTTTCCGCTTCCAGTCTGTCGATGGTGCCGTAGAAGAATCCGCGAGCGCCGCTTCAAGGCTTCCATATAGTTCGAGAAGGCGAATTGCTTGTGCCTTCTTGAGGGGAGCGTCCTTTCCATCCGAGAGCGCCAAAAGTGCCGGTACTTGGTCTGGTCGAATCCCCAGATTAGCCAGTGATTTCTTTGTAACCGCCTCTGGTTCGCTATCATCGTTGGGTATAAGAAGGCCAAGGTCATCCGTCGCTAGCTGCGACATGGCCCGATCCCTGCTCACTATCCACCTTGCGGAAGCCCCCAACTGAGCGCAGATATCCACGACGCGATCGAAATCTTGCCGAACCACGGTCGCCTTTACTTGCCGTAGCAATTCGATCAAGTCAGAGAGAACCGTCTCGCTGGTCTCGGCAATGCTTTCTTGACCGACAATGATCGCCGCCCGTCTTATCCCGAGCTTTCTCCTAAGCCTCAAAAGATCTCTAACGATCCCGAAAGAGTGAGTATGGTCCCGCCCTTCTGAGTCCGCGAGGAGCAACGCGCCAAGAAATGACGCTTCGCTGGCCTTCAGTAAGAATGTACTATCTATGAGGAAGATGTCGTGGTTATCTGCTACCATTCCCGGTAATTCCCCGATCGTAGGTTGTTCGTGTTCTGGAAGAAGTCCATCAGTGGACGCACGGCGGGCCCCACGGTGAGTTTTCCGAAGTTAGCCCATCCTACGTACGCTTGTTCGCCCGGCAGGGCGCGTAGCCGCAGATACGCTTGTGCCGTGGGAGCCGGGCGTAGCTTTGCGACGACGTTACGAAAATGATCGGGGGCACCAGTGTAGCCACGCGCGCACAACATCCTGTAGAGCTTGGAGGCGCGTAGCGTGGGGAATTTGTTCAGCGTCTCGACGATGAACGCCCGGTAGGGGTCGACGATTGAGGGGCGCGCGGTTGGCTGCGCCACTGGTGCGCCGGCCTGCGCGAGCACCCGCCGCACGGTGCTGTGATGCACCCTCAATTGGGCAGCAATGGTCCCCACAGGCCAGTGCTCGGTTTGATGCAGACGCAGGATCTCGGTCTCAACCACACGCGGGATCATCGTGCCTCCCCGTGATTACGGCCCACTGCGCAGCGGGCCCAGGCGCGCGAAGGGGGGCAGCGGACGCCGACAGAAACTGCAGTTCTGCGCAGATATCGCCGTGCGATGGGCGCGCCAGCGACGTTGTGCGCGCGTATGGGCCGCACTGAGCCCCGCACGCGGCATGCCCTGCGGCTGTGGTGGCGGGTGAATCGATGAAATGTCGACATTGGTCCCCGGGTGCGTAGTCTGGGTCGAGATAGCTGAGACTATGAGCGTGTCGGCGCTGGGGAGGGAACCCTGATGCGTCACTTTTTGTGCTTGGCGCTTCCGCCACGCCCTCTGCCGGGCGGCGTGCAGCCTCGCCCCGCGGCAGCTCAACTGGTAGAGTTCCCCAGCGCGGCGCAAGGACTCACGTCGGCGGATCTGGGCGCATTCACCCGCGCAGTAGACGTTGCCGCGGTCACAGTCGCTGCAGATGCGCACTCGCTCTGTGCAGCGCGCGCAACTATACAGCCGATACGTCTTCTCGCACGGACAGGAACGCACGGCTTGAAGCGCTAACCCATCGCCGCACCGGACGCGCCAAAAAAAGCTGTATGCTGATGAGCTGGCGCATTAGGCACGAGCGTACGCGTGGTGCTATATTGACAGTTGTGCGTGGAGGTGCCTGCGATGAACTGGAAAGCCTACATCATTACCGATCCCGAGATCATGCATGGCGCTGTGTGTTTCCGGGGAACACGGATTCCGGTATCGGTTGTTCTCGACAATCTTGCCGCCGGCGAGACGCCAGAGCGCATTCTTGATCAATACCCTTCGCTGAAACCTGAGCATATTCCGGCGGCGATCGGCTACGCCGCGGACTTAGCGCGAGAACGCATCGTTCCCATTCCCGTCTGATCGCGCAGGATGCCTGCCCGTTTCAAACTGGACGAGAATCTACCTCGTGATGCCGAGGTCTTGCTACGCAAAGCTGGCCACGACGTGCACACGGTAAGCGACGAACATCTGGGGGGAAATCCCGATCTCCAAGTCTTGGATGCTTCCCGGGCAGAGATTCGGATCCTCGTTACTTTCGATCTCGACTTATCCGATATCCGAAGTTATCCTCCGGCAAGTCACAAGGGCATTTGGGTGTTGCGCCCGCATACCCAGAGCATCGCTCACACGCTCGCCTTGTTGAAGAGTGCATTGGTCGTCCTGGAGATTGAGCCCACACACGGTCGGCTGTGGATTATCGAGCCCGAGCGAATTCGTATCCGTGAGTAGCCTGCGATTCGCGTCCAACCATGCCTTTCACCGACCGCTCAACCGGTAGCGCTTGCTGGCTTCACGCTGGTGAAGGTGGTAGTCGAATGTTTTCTTTCCTGAAACCTGACTGCCCGGTTTAGGGGTCGGGCACGGCTAGCCAGCCGCGAAAGCTGAATGTCGGCTTTCAGTCCAAGCCGTCGCTCGACCACAAGACCTCCGGGTCCGTTCCTGTTCTCGGCCGCTCCAGATGCCGGTGGGAGTCGCATTTAAACGTGCCGTGACTGTTAGTTGCGAGGGCAACTACTGCATTTAATTCCACCTCCGCCTCGCACGCCGCTCTTGAGCAATGGTCGCTGCGTTAGCGTATCTAATCCGGCCGAAACTTGGTCTCGGGCTTGAGCCCCTTGCGTTGCAGCTTTTCGCTGATGCGTCCGTTTGCGAGATAGCCACCTTCAACCGCGCGCTTGGCTGCCGCGTCCCACTGCGGCAGCCAGTCGCC
>PLYS01000136.1 GCA_003153455.1 Betaproteobacteria bacterium
CGCTGGGGCCGATGCTCAACCTGCGCCTGGCGCGGCCGGCGCTGCTGGTGCCGATCGCCCATCTGGCCGTGTTGCGCGAGGTGGGCGAGACCGTTGCATCTGTAACGATCGGCGCCTGTGTCACCCAAGCCGCGATCGCCGACGGGCGCGTGCCGGATATCGGAATGAACCTGCTGGCCTGCGTGGCGGAGGGCATCGCGTATCGCGCGGTGCGCACCCGCGGAACGATCGGTGGCAGCCTTTGCCATGCTGATCCGGCGGCGGACTGGGTCACGGTGCTGACGGCGCTCGGCGCCGAGGTGCTGACCACCGGGGACCGCGTCCTGCCGCTGCGCGATTTCATTCGCGGCGCGTTCCGGACCGCGCTGGACCCGGGTGAGCTGCTGCGCGCGGTGCGCATCCCCAGGCTGTCGCCGGCGGCGCGCTGGGGCTACGTGAAGGCCTGCCGCAAGCCAGGGGAGTTTGCCCACGCCATGGCGGCGGTGCTGATGGACCGCGGCGTGACGCGCGCGGTGATCGGCGCCACCGGCGGCGCACCGATCGTGCTGGAAGGCGAAGCGGTGACGCGCGCGCCGGACCTGCCCGGCCTGGACGCGGTGGACGCACATATGCAGCGCGTCGTGCTGGGCCGTGCGATGGCACAGGCTGGGCTGCAATCGGTCGGCGTCGCATGACCCGAGGGCGCACAGAAGTATCCCTGACGGTGAACGGCCGCGCGGTCTCCGCCGAGGTCGCGCCCCGCACCCATCTGGCGGATTTCCTGCGCGAGCACCTGCTGCTCACCGGCACGCATCTGGGCTGCGAGCACGGCGTCTGCGGCGCCTGCACGCTTTTCATCGATGGCGTGCCGGCGCGCTCCTGCATCACCTTCGCCATTGCATGCGATGGCGCCAGCATAACGACCATCGAAGGGTTCGACGACGACGAGATCATGCGCGCGTTGCGCGAGGCGTTCTCGCGCGAGCACGGACTGCAATGCGGCTATTGCACGCCGGGCATGCTGGCATCTGCCCGCGACACCGTCATGCGCATGCCGGACGCCAGCGAGCATGACATTCGGGTGGCGATGAGCGGCAATCTGTGCCGCTGCACCGGTTATGTCGGTATCGTACGCGCGATCCAGAGCGTCATTGCCGAGCGCAAGGCCAAGGGCTTGTCGTCGCCGGTCAGTGCGACGACTGCGCTCGGACCCGCCGGCTCGGGCCATGCAAAGCCGGCGGCAGCAAGCGGCGCACCCGCTGCGCCAACGGTGTCTGCGGCGACCAAGGGCGAACCAGCCGGTAACGTGCAACGGCCCGCGGCGGCAAACCGGACCGCCGCCGCTCCCGACATGGGCAAACCGCAAACGACGCTGCAGCTATCCTTCAACGTCGATCATGAGCGCGAAAAAGTCTGGAACTTTTTCGCACACCTGGACGAGGTCACGACCTGTCTGCCGGGAACATCGCTCATCGGGACGCCGACGGATGATCACGTCGAACCAAGAATACGCATCAAGCTCGGGCCTATCGTCGCCGAGTTCGAAGGCATGGCTGACGTTATCCGCGATCCGTCGAACTTTTCGGGGATGATCCGCGGCAGCGCCCATGACACGCGCTCGAGATCGATGACACGCGGCGAGATCCGCTACGTTCTGCTCGATGACAAACAGGGTGCTGCGACCCGGGTCGACCTCGAGGTCGGTTTCACGCTCACCGGCCCGCTCGCGCAATTCAGCCGGGCGAGCATCGTGCAGGACATCGCCAGACGCATGACACAAGCTTTCGCCCAGAACCTCCAGGCGCGCCTCAATCAGCGCGGTCGNNGGCTGTCAGGACGCTGAGCACGGGCGCCTATCGCATGCAGCACGATCGGGTGCAAGTGGTCGGGGCCGCGGGCAACTGGACATAATTGATATCCAGTCATAAATTATGCCCATGAAGTCCATCGCCGCCGCCAAATTCAAGGAGCAGTGCCTCACGCTGCTCGACCGCGTCGATCCGGAGGGGATTGTGATCACCAAGCACGGCAAGCCGGTTGCCAAGTTGATCCCTCTTCGCAACGATCCGGCGGATCTGATCGGCAGCCTCAAGGGCAAGATCCGGATCAAGGGCGACATCAGCTCCACGGGGCTCGCCTGGGATGCTCAATCTCGACACCCACGTTCTTCTGCACGCGCTCGGCGGTAGTCTTACTGGACTTCCGATCCGACCCCGCCGACGAGATCATTGCCGCAACCAGCGTCGTGCATAGGGTCCCTCTGGTGACCCGCGACGCCAAGATGCGCCGATCCAAGCTAGTTCCTCAGGCAGGCCGATAAGTCTTCACTATTTACTCCATTGGTCCGGACAAGTTGGAACGGCACTAGGATCAAATCAATGGGGCCACGCTCGCAAGAAAATCGGGAGAAGACTACGGTTTCATAGCACAAATCGCCCGAAAACCAAATCCCCATGCGGGTTTTCGGAGATTCCGTTTACAAAAACGGCGCCAAGAATGACTTGGCAAACTCAGGCTCCGTGCGCCGCCATCCGCACTTCGCGCTGCGGAACGGGCATGACGACGTTGCGTGTCCGCCCATGCGAAGTTGGCTCGCACGCTCAGCATCATCCGGCAATGCGGGGATCTAAACTCAGGAATGGTTACGCTGATCCTGTTTATTCGGGGGCCACATCATTTTGCTACGTCGCAAACCTCATGCTATTGTCGGACACATGGTAAAAATATTGATGGAGTTGAGCAATGGGATCTAGCGCCGGGGAAACGGCTACCGCGAGGCAAAGCCTGCGGGGTTTCCTCGGCATGGTGGAGCGCGACTTCCCTGAGGAACTGCTGCGCATCCGCGTCCCCGTCCGCACCCATCTCGACATCACCTCGCTCGTCTTCGAACTCGAGCGCGCCGGCAAGAGCCCCGTAGTCATCTACGAAAACGTCGAGGGACATACGATGCCGGTGGTCACGAACATCGCCGGTAACCGCAAGCTGCTTGCTGCCTGCCTCGGCGTGGAGCCCGCGAACCTGCCGACTGCCTTTCGCGAGCGTTGTCAAAATTACATTCCTTGCGAGGTCGTGAAGGATGCGCCCTGGCAGGAGGTGGTGCTCGAGGGCGATCAGGTGGACCTCACCAGTCTGCCGATCCCGCTGCACTTCTCGGTCGATGCCGCGCCCTACATCACGGCGGGCCAGATCGCGGCGCGCGATCCGGTCTCCGGAGTCGACACCACCGGCTTCCATCGGCTGATGGTTAAAGGCAAGAACCGGCTGGGCGTCTCGCTGCACTCGCGCCGGCGCATGCACGAGTTTCACCGCCGCGCCGAGGAGCGCGGGAACGCGCTTCCCGCCGCGATCACGCTCGGCGTCCATCCACTCCACTACATGGGTTCGATGGTCTACGCCTATCCGCCGCACGTCCGCAAGTTCGAGATCATCGGCGGTCTCTTCGGCGAACCTTACCGGCTTGCGAAGTCCGGTGTCCAGGACATCGAAGTGCCGGCGGGCGCCGAAATCATCATCGAGGGCGAGATCCTGGCCCACGTCAGGGAACCCGAAGGCCCCTTCAGCGAATTCACCGGCTATGCGTCTTACCGCAGCACGCAGAACGTCTTCGTCGCCCACCGCATCCGCATGCGCCGGGACGCCATGTACCACTCGATCGTCTCGGGCATGTCGCAGGACCACATCCTCGTTTCCTGCGTTACGCGCGAGGGCGAAATCCTGAACACGCTGCGCCGCAACCTGCCTAACGTCATTGCCGTGCACGTGCCGCATCGGACNNCGCTCGGCACCGAGTTCTATACCAAGTACGTGATCGTCGTCGACGAGGACGTCGACATCTTCGACATGAACGACGTGATGTGGGCGGTGGCGACCCGAGTCCACGCCGAAAAGGATATCGTGTTTATTCCGGGCTGCAAGGGTGCGATCCTGGACCCGACCTCCGATGCGGAAACCTTCACCGTCACCAAGATGGGTATCGACGCGACGCGTCCGAGCGGCAAGGACTTCGCCGAGCGGCTCGTCATCTCCGAGGAGCAGCGTGCGCGTGTTCGCGGCATACTCGAGGCCGCCGGCGTGAAGCTCTAGAAGTAACCGCCGATGACGAAACATCGCCCAAGCCAGGTCGAACGGCGAAGTTTGCTTAAATGCCATCGCCACCCGCTCAGGCTACACCGTGCGCCTCAGCGTCGCCAGGCCCTGCCGCAAGCGCTAAGGGATCGTGCCTGCTCATGCATCTGAATGATGAGAAGCTGCTCGCCGAGCCGGGCGTGCGTGTAGCGCTCGCCACCGCGCTTTACAAGGACGAGAGCCTGTCGCTCGGCCGCGCGGCAAAGCTCGCCGGGATGGTGCTCGTGGAATTCATGCAGCACGTGTCTCGCCTCGGCGTCCCGGTGGTGCGCGGCGCTGCTGCAACCGTGCGGCAGGACGCAAATAATCTCAAGGCATGGCTAAAACAATAGTCCTCATATAACGGTCGAGCTGCTGGTCATGGCAAGTACTTTGCCGGCGAAGTTGATGGACGGCTCGTTTGCGATGCGGTTGGAAAGCCGATCCTCTTCAACGAGATCGGCGTGCTCGTATAATCGTCAATCAACTAGGAGCACAACATGGCCCCAAATCTATTTAAGAAAGTTGTCTGGGTTGCTGTTCTCCTAGTTATTGCGTTATTCGCCATGAAATATGCTAGGCAGGGAATAGAAAAGGTGTCCATAGGGCTAAACCAGATGTGGGCCAGCATGGCGCAGGGTAGGCTAGATATGCTACATGCTCAAGAGGAGAAATCCCTGACCCCAGACGCTGGAGACAAGCAGTCGAAAACAGCTGCGAGTAAGATTGCGGAGCCGGGTGCCAATGCCGGCATATGGAAGTGCGTTGACAATGGCAAGATCCTCTATACCGACAACAAGGCCGACGCCAAGGATTGTAAAGCATTGAACCTTAGTCCACGGCCGGCAGGCCCATTTACAGCTCTGCCATAGGCAGGCAAATGCGAGTCCGTTTATCGGGCTCGCCGCAGCGGGTGGTTTTGACTTGTTGCGCGAGTTGTTTGGCGCGGTGACGGTCACCGCCAAGCATTCCCCCTCACTTCTCACGGCATTTCATTTTGAAAGCTTGATCAGTCCGTCCTGCAGCCTCGCGCGGTCTTTCAGCGTTCCCGCCTGCGACGCGCTGAGCAATGGGCTGACGCAGGTCTGCGCTCCCGGATGCAAGGCTGGTAACATAACGCTGATCAAATCGTGCTCTACTGGTAATGACAAACAAACCCGCCGCTCCTGAAATTTTCTTAAATGACGGCAATCCCTCAAGCCTACCTCGACACCATCCTGCCGCTGATCGCCAAGGCACGTGATTTTCTGGAGCACGGCGAAACGCTCGCTGCAATTGCATTCGTCGGCAACTTCGCAACGCAGCAGATGACGCCAGTTCTGATCGACAGCCGCGATGACGACGCCAAGGACCGTTCGGCCCAGGCGGTAAAGCACGCCGCGGAAAGCTTGGCCGCGGACTTCGTCTTCATGATCATGGAAGCGTGGTCGTTGCCGAAAGACAAGCTCCACCGTCACGCAGAGATCATGGAGCGCTACGGCTCCATCGGCGCCAGCCCTTACAAGATTGACATCGTCAGCTTCAGCCTCGAAACCCGTCACGGCATCTGGATGGCGCAAGCCCCGATCAAGCCGAAGGGGTACTCGAAGAAGAAGCGTACCTTCGCGGAGGTGAGCTTCATTCACTATGACGGCGCGGAGGGAAGGTTTACGGGTTTGCTGCCGGGCGCCGGCGCGGGGTCTGCGGCGCTGCATTGATCGGTGGAAATTTGGCACAAGTGCCGCGAAGACCTGTTTGCGACCGTATGCACTCGATCTACAACTGATCACCCAATCGTAGCTCGCAGCTCGCTGTCGCCACGCGAACGGGTGACGCTAATTCACCCACTCAAAAACGACTTGACTCTATATGGCGTTTCCGCCATATTCTTGAAATGTCTGACACCACGGTCAAACCCGTATTATGGATCCGTTCGAGCTATAAGGACTTCCGGGCGGTGTACACGGTGAAGTTCGCGACGGCGATTTATGTCCTGCACGCCTTCCAGAAGAAGTCGAAGTCCGGAATTAAAACCTCGACCGAAGACTTGAAATTGATCCAGCGGAGGCTCAAGGCAGCCGAAGCCGATTACAAGGTTCAGCTTGGAAAAGGAAACGCATCATGAAAAAAAACTCAGATACTAGCGTCGTGCGCGGCACGAAGAATATTTTTGCTGACCTCGGCTTCCCAGATGCCGAAACACATCTGCTAAAAGCTGAACTGGTGACGCGAATTCAGGGTGTCATCAGCGGGCAAAAGCTGACCCAAACCGAAGCGGCCAAACGCATGGGCCTTAGTCAGCCGGACGTGTCTCGGCTGCTCAAAGGGCAATTCAGGGACGTGTCCGTCGAACGCCTGATGCGGCTGCTGACGCGGCTCGGCTGCGATGTCGATATCACCATTCGTAGCCATGGGAAAGCAGCAGCACCACGGGATACGATCCGCATCCAGGCGGCCGCGTTATGACGCCATATTGGCCGCAAGTCTTTCCTGTTCCAGATCGAAGCGCTGCAGCGAGGCAAGACACTCATTGCAAGCGACGTATTCGGCTGCCTGCAGCACAAAGGCAAGCCGCTGCCGATCGATCGGTTGACCGCTCCAGTGAAGCTCGGCAAGAAAGACTTCCGATTACCCCGATGTTGCACGGTGCCGTGGACACGCCGATCATGAGCCACTTGGCATCTCGTTTCCCTAACGCAGGCGTTACGTCGAGAACCATTGAACAGGTCGATCGGGACGGGTATCAAAGGCTGCAATCCCTTGTGGCGCAAGACATAGAAGGTAACTTTCAATCGGAGATTCTTCCGGTCCAGTACGACGACATCATGTGGCGTCGGCTCAATCGTACAGATACTCCGGCTAACCCGGCGCTCCAGCGGACGCGGTGAAAGCGGCGCCGCTGATCTTCGTCGTTAGATGACTGCCCATGAAAAAACTATTGCTTCCCGTCATCGTCTTCGCAGCGATTGCCATCTTTGGGTATGGCCGAGACTACACTTTCTTCTCAGGCGCGCCCACATCTGCTGCAGCTGCCAATGATAATGATTCAGTATTTGCCAGTGCATTCGAAAAGCATGCCAGCAATATCCAGGTCGAAGGCCGAGGGACTGTCGTGAAGATCCTGCCTGATGACAACGACGGAAGCCGCCATCAACGCTTCATCGTCCGCCTAAGCTCGGACCAAACTATACTGATTGCGCACAACATCGATCTGGCTCCGAGGGTTTCTTCGTTGAGCGAAGGCGACGTCATCTCATTTGGTGGTGAGTACGAGTGGAACCCGAAAGGTGGAGTTGTCCATTGGACTCATCGTGACCCGAATGGCCGACATCCTGCTGGTTGGATAAGACGCAGTGGGCAATCCTTCCAGTAAGTCATCTAATCGGGTAGAGCACTCAGGGAGTTTCAGTGGAACCACCAAAGCGAAAACGTCTCAAGCCGGGCGAGCGGGTTGCGCTCTCACTCACGCTCGCGCAAGTTGATCTCATCACGGAACACACCTTCATTGGCGAAAATCTACTTGCCATACTCTATGCAGCCAAGGTGCACGACAATGTAGTTAGAGTACGGTGCGGCTGGCCGGTGCAGGGACTGTTGATCGCGTGGGCCTGACCTCGCCAAGCGGCGTGTCAACGCAAAAACGCGTGAATCGCCACGCTCAATCGCCTCTGCCAAAAATTGTTCCATGTTATTATGATTGGGATGACATACACAATCAGTCTGGTTCCCGAAATCGCCGACGGGAAGGTTCGCCAGAAGGCGGTGAAACGCCTGCGCGAGTTGAATGTCTCCTTGCCCACCCTGACCGAGCTCGCTGATCCGGACCTCATCCCGGACCGGCTGCAGGCGACTCTTTCGGGCGTCGATCCGGACGAGCCGCTGGCCGCCAATCTTTGGCGCGTCCACTGGTTCAACGACGAAGCGCGCACCGGTCGCGTCGATGTTCCCGGCTACCTTGTGCTGCCTGAGGCGCTCACCGGAGTGAAGGCCAAAATCGTAGTGGCTCTCGGCGCGCGCTTTCCGATGATCGGCGCGCACAAGGTCCTGGCGGCCTATGGCTGCCTCGTTCCTCGTCTCGTAACCGGCCGCTTCGACCCGGCCCGCGATAAGGCGATATGGCCGTCGACCGGCAACTATTGCCGCGGCGGTGTGGCGATCTCGCGCACGCTCGGCTGCCGCGGCGTCGCCGTGCTGCCTGCCGGAATGAGCCAGGAGCGCTTCGACTGGCTCGAGCAATGGGTGAGCGATCCTGCGGACATCATCCGGACGCCCGGCACGGAGAGCAACGTCAAGGAAATCTATGACAGGTGCGCAGAACTCTCCCGCGACCCGGGAAACGTGATCGTCAACCAATTCTCGGAGTTCGGCAATTACCTCGTTCACTACTATTGCACGGGTCGGGCGCTGGACCGCGTATTCGCTGATCTGCGCAGCAGTGAGCCGGGGCTTCGCCTCACAGCTTTCGTCGCGGCCACCGGCTCGGCGGGCACCATCGCCGCAGGCGATTACCTCAAGTCCATTCACGGCACGAAGATCGTGGCCGTCGAAGCAGTCGAATGCCCGACCATGCTGTACAACGGCTATGGCGAGCACAACATCCAGGGCATCGGCGACAAGCACATTCCGCTCATCCAGAACGTGATGAACACCGACCTCGTCGCCGGCGTATCGGATCGCAGCACGGACGCGCTCAACCTGCTGTTCAACGATAGCATCGGCCGCGCCTACCTTACCAAGAGGCGCAAGCTTGATTCCGCTATGGTGAAGGAGTTCGTCAATATTGGCCTCTCCGGCATCGCCAACATCATCGCCGCAATCAAGATCGCCAAACGGCTCGAGCTGGGAGCCTCCGACGCGATTATCACGGTTGCAACGGACAGCGCCACGCTCTATGACAGCGAGCGCAAATCTTATCTTGGGCGACATTATCCCGGTGGTTTCGACGAGGTGCACGCCGGCGAGATTTTCGGGCATCACCTTCAGGCCGTCGCCGATGATCACCTGATCGAGCTGACGCATGTGGACCGGCGGCGGATTTTCAACCTTGGCTACTACACCTGGGTCGAGCAGCAGGGCGTGCCGGCCGCTGATTTCGACCGCCGCAGGCAGGGCGCATTCTGGAAGGAACTCCAGGCCACGATTCCCGCCTGGGACAAACTCATCGCGGATTTCAACGAGGACACCGGGGCGATGCATGCAGGCTAGCTCGCGCGAAAGCCAGGCCCGCATAATCACACTGGGAGGCAGACGGTGAGCCAGCCTTATCTCGAACTTCGTCGCAAACTCACCGAGCGCGATCGAAGTCTCCACGAAAAGGTCGTTTCCCTCGAGGAAGCTGCTGCACTCGTCAAGGACGGCGAATCGGTCGGCATCGGCGGCAGCACGTTGTCGCGCACGCCGATGGCAATGATCTGGGCGCTGATCCGTGCCCGCAAGAAGCGGCTTTCGTGCGCCCGCGGTATCACCTCGAGCGAGGGCGATTGGCTCTTCGGGTCCGGCGCCTGCGATCACATGGTGACAAGCTGGTTCAGCCAGGGCATCGTCTGGGGTATCTCAAAAGTGATGCGCCATTACGTCGAGAGCCGCAAGGCGCGCTTTGACGAGTGGAGCCACATGGCGATGGGCCTGCGATTCCGGGCCGGCGCGATGGGTGTTCCCTTCCTGCCGATGCGCTCGATGCTCGGTTCAGACGTCGTGCGACAACGCCCGGAGGCGCGCGAGATCGATTGCCCATTTACTGGGGACAAGCTCCTGCTCGTGCCGGCGCTCAACCCGGATGTCGCGCTCATCCACGTTCAGCGCTGCGACTCCTACGGGAACGCACAGATAGATGGGCTGCAGTTCCTGGACGTCGATCTCGCAATGGCCGCGAACAGAGTCATCCTTACGACCGAGCGGATCGTCTCCAACGACCAGATCCGGCGCGCTCCGGACCAGACGAAGATTCCTTTCTTCGCGGTCGAGGCCGTCGTGGAAGTGCCCTTCGGCTGCGCTCCGCATGAATGCGGTGGAATCTACGAGCCGCTGTTTCGGCACATGGATTACTACACTTCGCTTGTCAACAACAGCCCCATCAAGGGCATGGACGAATACCTCGATCGCTACGTCTACAGCCCGCAGTCCTGGATCGACTATCTCAACCTGCTTGGCCTCGACCACTTGCTCGAAGCCGCGCGGCACGGCCGGAGCATCGCGAATGCATAGTCCTGGGGATTACACAGCCAGCGAGCTGCTCGCGGTGATGAGTTCCAGACTTCTAAAGGACGGGCAGATCGTATTCGCCGGCGTCGGCATCCCGCTCCTGGCGGCGACGCTCGCGCAAGGTTTGCACTGCCCGGGTCTCACGATCCTGTTTGAAGGCGGCGTCATCGGACCCATCATCGAGCCGGGCAAGCTCCCTCCTTCCACCAACGAACAACGCTGCACCAAACGCGCCAACATGGTGCTCGGCAGCACCGACGTATTGCTGCTCCTGCAGCGCGGGTATGTCGATATCGGTTTCATGGGCGGCGCGCAGATCGATCAGTACGGCAATCTGAACACCTCGTATATCGGCGACCCCGCCAATCCGAAGACGCGGCTTCCCGGCAGCGGCGGCGGCAACGACATCTCGAGCCTCACCCAGATGATCGTTGCGATGAAGCACGAGAAGCGCCGCTTCGTCGGAACCGTCGACTTCGTCACCAGCCCGGGGTTCCTGCGCGGCGGTACGACGCGCCGGGACGGCGGCCTTCCCACCGGCGGCATGTATCGGGTGGTGACGGATTTCGGGATCTTCGGCTTCGACGATGAAACGAAGCGCATGAACATCATCGCGCTTCATCCCGGCGTCACCATCGAGCAAGTGCAGGACAAGACCGGGTTCGAGCTCGCCTTCGAGCCCGACCTCGGGGTGACGGAGCGCCCGACCGAACGCGAGCTCGACGTTTTGCGCAAGCTCGATCCCGCGCGTCTTTACACGGCGTAGGAGTTTGTCGGACTTAGCCCCGACAAACTCCTAATAAGTCCGACAGGCTGCTAGCACCCGAAAATTCCCCTCACCCTCGGTCCCTCTCCCGAAGGGAGAGGGAAGAAAGCCCTTCTCCCTCCGGGAGAAGGGTTAGGATGAGGGAAAACAAGATCGCCAAGGACATCCATGGCCCTTTTGCATAACACGTACGGTATCGCCGCCCGCAACTTCACGGCCTATCCGGAAATGCCGGATGCGAGGGCGCTCGTCGATTACGGCGTCAGGATGGAGCAGATGGGCTTCGACTCGCTGTGGGTCTGGGACCACATCCTGCTCGGCGTGGAGCCGAACTTTCCGATCATCGACTCGCTCACGCTGCTCACCGCCATCGCCGCGCGCACCAGCAGGATCAAGCTCTCGACCGGAATTCTGGTGCTGCCTCTGCGCAACCCTGTGGTACTGGCCAAGCAGTTGGCGAGCATCGATCAGATCTCGAATGGCCGTCTCCTCATGGCGATGGCCGCGGGCTGGTACAAGCGCGAGTTCGATGCCGTGGGCGTGCCCTTCGAGCAGCGCGGCAAGATCATGGACGAGAACCTCGATATCCTTAAACGCTTCTGGACCGAGGATATGGTCAAGGGCGAGTGGCCCCATCACAAGATTCCGGCCGGAGTGATGTATCCGAAGCCGGTACAGAAGCCGCGCCCGCCGCTCCTGATCGGCGGCTATGTCGACCGCGTTCTCAAGCGCGCCGCGGTCGCCGGCGACGGTTGGCTCACCTATTTCTACCGGCCCGAGAGCTTTGCCAAGTCATGGGCGAAAGTCCGTGACTACGCGCAGGAAGCCGGTAAGGATCCCGACTCGCTCATGAACGGCTCGCAGTTGCCTATCATGATTGGAAAATCCCGCGCCGCGGTTGAAAGCCAAATGATGGAATGGCTCGGCACGGAATGGGATTATGCGGCATGGAGCGACTCGACCAAGGACAGCGCCATCATCGGCACGGTCGACGAATGCGTGGCACAGCTCAAGGAGCACCTCGCAGCCGGCGTGCAGAAGCTTATCTTCGTGCCCTACAAGTACGAGATGAGCCAGATCGAAATCATCGCCAACGAGATCATCCCGCGACTCAAGACCTTTCAAGCGTGACGCGCCTTCATTCCAGGCGGTTGCTCTTGCTATGATCGCGAGTCGCGCCAGAACCGTCACCGCACTCAAGGGGCCCTTATGATGAGTCATCGTATGGTTACAGTGTTGACCGTATTATTGCTGGGCGGCGTTCCGTTCGCTGGTGCGGCATCGAACTATCCCGATAAGCCGATCCGGCTGGTGGTTCCCTTCGCCGCGGGAGGGGTGTCGGACATCATCGGCCGCTCGCTCGCGCAGAAGATGTCCGAACTGCTTGGCCAGAACGTGATCGTGGACAATCGCGGCGGCGCCGGCGGCATGCTTGGAACCAACATCGTCGCCAAGGGGACCCCGGATGGCTATTCAATCGTGCTCTCCAGCGTGGCTACCCAGTGTATTGCGCCGAATCTGCTCAAAAAGATACCCTACGACCCGGTCAAGGACTTCAGCCCGATCGGCGGCGTGGCGGTAACGCCGAACATTTTGCTGGTGAGCGCAACATCGTCATTCCGGTCACTGCAGGAACTCGTCGCCTACGCCAAGGCCAATCCGGGCAAGCTGAATTTCGGCTCGTCGGGCGTGGGCAGCGCCGGACACCTGTCCGGCGAGTTGCTGCGGGCCTCCACCGGCGCGGACCTGCTCCATATTCCCTACAAGAGCGCCGCGCTCGCCTATCCGGACATGTTCGCCGGCAGCGTGTCGATGATATTCGACACCCTGCCCTCGGCGATCAATTACATAAACTCGGGCAGGGGCAGGCCGATCGCCGTGGTGTCGGAAAAGCGCTCGCCGCTATTGCCGAACGTAACCACTTTTCGTGAGGCCGGCTTTCCAGAGGTGGCCTTGCATTTCTGGATCGCGCTGCACGGACCGGCGGATGTACCGCCCGCCATCGTCCAGAAGTTGAATCAGACTTTGCTTAAGGCGCTCGCCTCGAACGAGTTACGCGAGCGTTTCGCCAACGTGGGCGCGGAACCTTACTTCAGTTCGCCCCAAGAACTCGCCGTGACTACGCGCAACGATTACGAGCGACTCGCGAAGGTAATCAAGGCTGCCGGTATCCAGCCGGAGTAGAAATTTCCCGCCCGGGCATAACGAGAAAGCGCATGCTTGCCGTCAACCAGTGAAACCCAGCCAGTCCCACATTCACACCATCCGCAATCTGCGCTACCACGTGCGCACCTGGGGCGAGCCGCGCGCGGCCAGGATGTTCCTGCTGCACGGCTGGATGGATGTGTCGGCGTCGTTCCAGTTCCTCGTCGATTGCTTTAAGCGCGACTGGTACGTGATCGCGCCAGACTGGCGCGGTTTCGGCCTGACCGAATGGGCGCGCGACGGCTACTGGTTCCCCGATTACTATGCCGATTTCGACGCGTTGCTGGAGATTTATCAGCCGGATGCGCCGGTCAATCTGGTCGGGCACAGTATGGGCGGTAACATCGCCTGCAACTATGCCGGCGTCCGCCCGCAACGTGCCGCGAAACTGATCTCGATGGAAGGCTTCGGCTCGTGGCGCACCACGGCGGATAAAGCACCTGCGCGCTACGAGCAGTGGCTCAAAGAACTGCGCGATCCCCCCGCTTTCAGATCCTACGCGTCATTCGACGCGGTCGCCGCGCGACTCAAGCAGAACAATCCGCGCCTGCCCGACGACAAAGCGCGCTTTCTCGCGCAGCACTGGGCGAAGCAGGTGGCGCCGGGTCAAGTGGTGCTGCGCAGCGACCCAAGACACAAGATCGTAAACCCCGTGCTGAGTCGCGTCGAGGAAACGCTCGCGTGCTGGCGGTGCATCACCGCGCCGGTGCTGTGGATTGCCGGGGCCGAATCCAAAGCACCCGGCTGGCGCGCCGACAGCGCGGCGCAGCTTGCCGAGCGCAAATCGGCATTCAGGGATTTCCGCGAAATCATCATCGAGGACTGCGGCCACATGATGCATCATGACCAGCCGCAGAAGCTCGCTGCCGTCATCGAACAGTTTCTCGCGCAGCCGTAACGACGCCGCTTGCCGCGCATGACCGGGGGCCGCCACAGCGCGGCTCCGGACGATTGCTTGAAATAGATCAAGATCGCGATGGTGTTGCGGGGGTAGGATCGCCTCGGCTGCAATTGCCAAGCGAGGAAAACCAGCGCACCCAGGCTGCCGCAATAGTCTGCTGACTTCCCCGCACTACCTGCATGCTGAGGAGGAGGGTTTTTATGTTTTCAAAATCACTGCGTTTTCTGCCCACACTGGCGCTGCTCGCTGGCACTTGGGCGTTGGCCCAGGATTACCCGACAAAACCCATCGCCATGGTGGTGCCGTTCGCGGCCGGCGGTCCGACCGACACGCTTGGGCGCAACCTCGGCGTGGTGTTGACCAAAACGCTCAAGCAGCAAATCATCGTCGACAATTCGGGCGGTGCGGGCGGCACCATCGGCATCAACAAAGTAGCGAAAGCGCGTAACGACGGTTATACCCTCCTGCTGATGCACATCGGCATGTCAACCTCGCCCGCGCTGTATCGCAAACTACCCTATGACACGCTGAACGACTTCGAATACATCGGCCAGGTCGCCGACGTGCCGATGACGCTGCTCGGCAAGAAAGCGCTGCCGCCGAACAATCTCAAGGAGCTGCTGCCCTATCTCAAGGCCAACAGGGACAAAGTCACCTACGGCTAACGCCGGGCTGGGTGCGGCCTCGCATCTGTGCGGGTTGCTATTCATGAGCCAGATCCAAACCGATCTTACGGCAGCATCGTACAAGGGCACCGCGCCTGCAATGACCGATTTGATAGGCGGCCAGGTCGAACTGATGTGCGACCAGACCACCAACACCACGCAGCAGATCAAGGCCGGCACGGTTAAAGTCTACGGCGTGACTTCGAGGCAGCGCATCGCATCTCTCAAAGACATTCCGACGCTCGCCGAGCAGGGTCTCAAGGACTTCGAGGTTGTCGTATGGCACGACCTATACGCGTCGAAAGGCACGCCCAAACCGGTGCTCGACAAACTGGTGACGGCACTGCAGGCCGCGGTCCAGGACCCGACCTTCAAGGCGCGGCTGGCCGAACTCGGCGCCGAGCCGGTGCCGGTGGCAAAAGCCACTCCCGAAGCACTACGCACCCACCTGCAGGCGGAAATCAATAAGTGGGGGCCGATTATCAAGAAAGTCGGCATTTACGCCGACTGATTTTTTAGCGTCATTTCAGCAACGGGCTGCGGCAGCAATGCCGCGGCCCGTTTTGTTTTCAGCGCGCTGGCCCGACTTCGCGCGCTGCAGTGCTAAAGCAACTCCGTGTCCTCGTGCAAATACGCTGCGCGTTTCATCATGCCAGAAACTCTAGAGCCCCGCGCTTTGCGCGATGTACTCGCCGAGCGCCGCCCATTCCTGTTCCCCGAACCCGCTCGCAAGAGCACCCAAATGCTGCTCTCTGATCAGGCTCGCAAACGGCATCGGCACCTGGGTGTCGGCTCCCGCCTCAAGCGCAAGCTCGACATCCTTCAGGCCGAGTCTCAGCGGAAACGTCGTGGGCGCGAACGCCTTGTCCACCATCATCCGTCCGTAGCTCTTATACACGGGGGCGCTGAACGAAGTGCTGGTGATGGTGCTGAGGAACGTGGCCGGGTCGACCCCCGACTTGCGTACGAGCGCAAACGCCTCGCCGAGGCTCGCGATCACCGTGGCCAACAGGAAATTGCGCGCGATCTTCACGATGTTGGCCTGATACGGCTCGGCGCCGACGATGAACGTATTCCTGCCGAGCGCGCTGAAGAGCGGCTGGCAGCGCGCAATCGCAGCCTCGGAGCCGGCGGCAACCACATCGAGCAGACCCTGGGCCGCCGCAGGGGGACGTCCGAAGACCGGCGCCGAGACGTATTGACTGCCCGCAACTGCATGCAGGGCAGTCAGACGCTTTCCCATTTTCAGACTGATCGACGCCATGTTGAGATGGATGCCGGACGACGGCATCTTGCCGACGAGGTCCGGCGTAATCCAGACCGCCTCGACTGCCGCGTCGTCGGCCAGCATCGTAACCACGATTTCCGCATCCAGCGCCTGGCCCGGCTCCGCCGCGACTTGCGCTCCCCTGGTCCGAAACGGCTCCGCTGCGGCGCGACTCCTGTTGTAGACGGTAAGCTCGTGACCCGCCTCGAGCAATCTCCCCGCCATGGCCTGCCCCATTTGCCCAAGCCCTATGAATCCGATTTTCATCTGGTATGCCCTTTCGAATGGCGACCCCGACCGCGCTAAATGTTA
>PLYS01000270.1 GCA_003153455.1 Betaproteobacteria bacterium
GCGTTGATCAGGTCGGCGTCGACCTCCTGCTCGCGCGGGAATGGGCCCATGCCGAGCAGGCCGTTTTCGGACTGCAGCCAGACTTCGATATTCTTGGGCACATAGTTGGCGACCAGGGTGGGGAGGCCGATGCCGAGATTGACGTAGAAACCGTCTTCCAGTTCCTGCGCCGCGCGCTGCGCCATTTCTTCACGTGTCCATGCCATGTTCTGCTCTCCCTTATTTCGAGACGGTGCGCTGTTCGATGCGCTTTTCCGGGTTGTCGTTGACGACGATGCGATGGACGAAAATGCTCGGCGTGTGGACGCTGTCAGGCTCGATCTCGCCGATCTCCACCAGTTTTTCGACCTCGGCGACGGTGATTTTCCCGGCGGTCGCCACATTCGGGTTGAAATTGCGCGAGGTTTTGCGGTAGACGAGGTTGCCGGCCTTGTCCGCCATCCACGCCTTGACCAGCGCGACGTCGGCGGTCAGCGACTTCTCCATCACATATTGATGCCCGTCGAACTCGCGCGTCTCCTTGCCCTCGGCGACAATCGTGCCGTAGCCCGTGCGCGTGTAGAAGGCGGGAATGCCCGCGCCTCCGGCGCGCAGCTTTTCCGCCAGCGTGCCCTGGGGCGTGAACTCAACCTCAAGCTCGCCGGTAAGGAACTGACGCTCGAACTCGGCATTCTCGCCGACGTAGCTCGAAATCATCTTCTTGACCTGGCGCGTCGCGAGCAGCTTGCCGAGGCCGAAGTTGTCGATACCGGCATTGTTGCTGATGGCCGTAAGGTTGTTCTTGCCGGTCTTCACAACCGCATCGATCAGCGCCTCGGGAATGCCGCAAAGACCGAAACCACCGACTGCAATCGTCTGGTTGTCCCGTATGACGTCGGCGAGCGCGGCATCGGCACTAGGGTAAACCTTGTTCATCAGACCGTCTCCACTGATGGTGTTGAAACTGGGTAGCGTTCGAGGCCGGCTATGAAATCATGGCTCCTGACTAAACGGCATTCTATCGGGGCCGACAATTGCTGGCAAACTAGCAGCCTGTCGGAGTCCCACCCACTGAGCACAGTCCGCCGCTCTGTCCTACGAGCTGGCCTCGTTATGCCGACCTACCGATCACCTACCGCCCGGATTCCAACATTGCCTGACCTGCCTTACGGAAAAAACTCAGAGCAGCCCGGGTGCGGGAAAGCGCTTGCTTCGCTTTGGTGCTTGGAATAGATTGCTCGGTAATTTCACTATCCTTCCATCGTAAAAAAGCAATGCCTTATCAATAAACCACAAGAGAATGACCGTGAAACCTTTGCTTCATTCCATGCTTGTCGTCTCGTTGTGCGTAGCCGGGATAGTGGCCTGGCAACGCGCTTATGCGCAGTCGTACCCGACCAAGCCGGTGCGGCTGGTAATTCCCTATCCGGCGGGTGGCGGCACCGACATCATCATGCGCCCGTTCGTGCAGCACCTTGCCGAGCGGCTGGGCCAGCCGGTCGTGATCGACAATCGCGGCGGCGGAGGCGGATCGATAGGCATGGAAGCGGCGGCACGAGCCACGCCCGACGGCTACACCATCGTGATGGCGCTCACCGCGCAGCTCGCGGTCAACCCGGCTCTTTACAAGAACCTGCCCTACGATCCGGTCAAGGATTTCACTCCGATCACGCTGTTCGCCGACGGGCCATACGTGCTGGTGGTGCATCCTTCGCTGCCCGTGAAATCAGTGCAAGAGCTCGTGGAGCTCGCGCGCAAGCGTCCCAACGAGATCACCTACGGGTCTGCTGGCAGCGGCAGCGGCGCGCACCTGGCGGCGGAGCGGCTGAAAATCATGACGGGGATCAGGATGCTGCACATCCCATACAAGGGCGGCGGCCCGGCGCTGACCGGGCTGCTGTCGGGCGAGGTCCAGGTTCTGTTCCCGACGTGGGCTGAGGGGCGGGGCTTTATCAAGGAGGGGCGCATCCGGGCGCTCGGAGTCACCACGGCCATGAGGCCTAAGGCACTTCCCAACATCGCGCCCATCGCCGAAGCCGGCGTGCCCGGCTATGATTCGGGGGTCTGGTATGCGCTTCTCGCACCCGCCGGCACCCCGCGCGCGATCATCGACCGCCTGAACCGCGAGACCATCATCGTGCTGAACAATCCGGAATACAGCAAGCTACTAGTGGAGCAAGCGATCGAACCAATCGGCAGCACGTCCGAGGAGCTTACGCAGCACATCAAGCGCGAGCTCGACAAGTGGGCGAAAATGGTGAAGGATGCAGGGGTGCGTATCGACTGAGAGCCCGTCGACTGCAGGATGCGAAAATAAGAGTTGGAGGAGATCTCAAGTGTACGTTTCTTCCCTTCCTGAAAACGCAGAATACGATTATGTCGTAGTCGGTTCGGGTTCCGCAGGCTGTGCTGTAGCGAATCGGCTTACCGCCGATGGTCGTCACAGTGTCCTGTTGCTCGAGGCCGGCGGGCGTGACACCAATTACAAGCTACATATCCCGGCCTTGGTGGCAAAAGTTTTGAACGATGAGCGTTGGACCTGGCCCTACCTGACCGAGCCGCAAATGCAACTCAACGGTCAAAGGCGAAAGTGGCCGCGCGGCAGGGTCATTGGGGGCTGCAGTTCCATAAACGGAAACCTGTTTGTTCGCGGCGATCCTGCGGAATACGATTCCTGGCGCGACGAGCGTGGGTGCAAAGGCTGGGGTTACTCGGACCTGCTGCCGATATTCAAACGGCTCGAAGATTTTCCTGAGGGCGATCCCGCCGTGCGCGGTCGCGGCGGCCCCATTCATTGCACGCGGTTGGACAACTTCGATGCGCTGGCCGATGCATTTCTGGCCGCGTGCGGGGAAGCCGGATACCGGCAGTTGTCGGATTGCAATGACGGCAGCTATGAAGGCGCTTTCTACCTGCAATACTCGACGCGCAAAGGTCTACGCAACAGTGCTTCTGTAGGGTATCTGCGGCCGGCGCAAAGACGGCCCAATTTGACGGTACTTCCTAATGCGGCCGTTACGCGAGTTCTCTTGAATGGTAAGCACGCAACCGGTGTGGAATTTCGCGTTGCCGACGCCACCCGCCAGGTCCATGTTCGACGTGAAGTCGTCCTGTCTGCCGGGCCTTTGGCGTCGCCCCAATTGTTGGAGCTCTCGGGTATCGGCAACAGCGAGATTCTGCGCAGGCACGGAATCGAAGTTGTCCATCACTTGCCAGGCGTGGGCGAAAACCTGCGGGACCATCCATACTTGCGCCTGTCGTTCGAGTGTACCCAACCGATCACCGTCAATGATGTGCTGCGCAATCCCCTGCTTAAAGTGAAAGAAGGTCTGCGCTTCATCTTCAAGCGCGAAGGCATCCTCACGATCAGCTCTTCCACCGCGCAGATGAACTACCGCAGTCATGCCGGGGCCAAACAGCCTGATCTCGTGCTGCGTCTAATGCCACTATCGGGTAAAGATCGCTATGCGCGCGAGGCCCGCTATGGATTGGATCCATTTCCTGGCTTCTCGTTCGGGGTGGCTGTGTTGCAACCACGCTCCATCGGGACCGCTCATATCCAATCCCCAGACCCATTGCAGCAGGCCGCCATGGATCCGAGATATTTTTCTCATGAAGCGGATGCGCAGCTATTCCTGGATGGCGTGCGTGTTGCCCGGCGCGTTGCGCAGATGCCCGCGCTCAAGCCGTTTATCGTGCGCGAAACGCGGCCCGGGCCGGAGGTGCTGGATGATGCGGGCCTGCTCGACTATATGCGAAACACCATCCAGACCGCATGGCACATGGTTGGGACTTGCAAGATGGGTATCGATTCATCCGCAGTCGTGGATCCGGAACTGCGCGTGTGCGGCGTCGCCAACCTGCGCGTGATCGATTCTTCGATATGTCCGACGATTCCTTCTTCGAATACCAATATCGCGGCGATTGCGATTGGAGAGAAAGGAGCGGATCTCCTGCTTGCCGCCGCGCACGCATAGACGCCGCAACAATGCGTCCATTATCGCGTTCACAGCACGGCGGTGGTGTGCAATTTGCCTGTCCCAACTGCTTCTCCCGGGTCATGGCGGTGAGAAAAAACGTCAGGGAAGCGAACAGAAAATAACGATGTCTCCCGCGGTAGGTCGTTTGCGACCGTCGGCCAGCAGTGCAGATTTTGGCCCCCTTCCACGGATAAGAAGGCCAGTTGTGGATTAGTCGCAATGTTGCAACGCAGCGCCATGAGCCTTGGAACGAGGGCAAACTTGTTGGCCAAAAGTTCCCCTTCAAGCTCAAGGATACCAACTGGCGCTCACGGGGGGCAACCTGGTGCGATTGGTGAACTTGATGGCATATAGGTGCGCCCGACACGGCGCAAGTGCGGCAGAAACACCGCGAAAACGCAGCGAGCGCATCGATTCAAGCGCAAAACCAAGCATCATTGGTCGTCAATCAGTCAAAAAGATGCAAGAAAAAAACTTGAACCAAAACAAACGTGAAGCAGCAGAGAAAATCACGCGAATTTCAACAAACCCTTAGAGATACGAAATGTGATAATGAAAGACCTGA
>PLYS01000200.1:0-9429 GCA_003153455.1 Betaproteobacteria bacterium
GTGCTGTCGCACAATCAGGGTAAAGGCGCGGCAATACTGCATGGCCTGCGCGAGGCCGCAACGGCGGGCTATACCCACGTACTGACTATGGACGCTGATGGCCAGCACCCGGCCGCCAGGATTCCCGAGTTCATGGCGGTGTCCCGCGCACATCCGCAGGCGGTGGTATTCGGCCAGCCGGTGTTCGACGCCAGCGCCCCGGCAGTACGCGTGCACGGCCGGAAACTCTCGAATGGATTGGCGAATCTGCAAACCCTGTGGCGGGGAATTGGCGATTCGCTATGCGGCTTCCGCGTCTATCCGATTGTGCCGCTGCGCGACATCATGGAACGGCAGCGCTGGATGCGCCACTTCGACTTCGACCCGGAAGCCGCCGTACGGCTGTGTTGGCGCGGCCTGCGTCCAATCAATCTGGCGGCGCCGGTGAAATATTTCAGCGCCGGGGAGGGCGGTGTTTCGCATTTCAATTACCTGCGCGACAACGCGCTGCTGACCTGGATGAATCTGCGACTCCTGCTGGAGTTTGTGGTGCGGTTGCCGTTGTTGCTTAGTCGTAAGGCCAGCCGCAGATTCGTCAGATCATCGCGCCGTTGATGGAAATGATCTGTCCGGAAATGTATCCCGCGCGTTCGGACGCGAGGTAGCCCGCCAGATCGGCCACCTCGTCGGGCGTTCCGGCGCGCTTCATCGGCACCAGCTGGTCTATCATGGCTTTGGTAAATGCAGCTTCGCTCATGGACGACGCGATGATGCCCGGCGCGATCGCATTCACCGTGATGCCGCGGCTGGCGAGTTCCAGCGCCAGTGATTTAGTCGCGCCGTGCAGGCCCGCNNGATCCGCCCCCAGCGTGTGCCTATCATCGGTAGCAGCAGCGGTTGCGTCACATTGAAGAATCCGTTCAGGGACACGGCTATCACCCGCGACCATTGGTCGGCCCGCATGCCCGGCATGACGGCGTCGTCGTGGATGCCCGCGTTGTTGACGACGATCTGAATCGGCCCGTCGGCGAGCAATGTTTGTAACGCGCTTCCGGTCTGCGCGTGATCAGTAACATCGAATGCCACCGCCCGCGCCGAACCGCCGCGGGCGTTTATCTCGGAGCTCAAACTTTCCGCATTTTGTAGATTGCCGTTGGCGTGCACGTAGACATGACAACCATCAGCCGCGAGCCGCCGACAGATGGCCGCGCCGAGGACTCCGCTGCCACCGGTGACCAGCGCTCGTTTCATAATGCGTCTCCCGTCGGATGTCTCATGTCGCCACATCAAGCACTACCGTTGCCCGCCCGCTCAATACCTCGACCCCGCCCACCCGCAGCGTGAATTGATAGATGACACGACTCTGATCGCCCATGAGTTGCTCGGCATCCACGATGAGATCGCCTTCCAGATTATCGAGTCGGCTCTTCCGCCAAATGACATCCCGCAGGCTTACCAGATAGCCGGCCTTGGGCTTGCTGCCGATTATGCCGGAAAGCCCGCCATGGACCGCCATGGCCTGGGCTGCGTACTCAATTCCGCATACGGCAGGCAACTGTCCGCCGGCGCGCATTGGGTTTCCCAAGTCCCGGTGGGTACGGCTGACGCAGCGGATCTGCGCCGAGTCCCACCGCACCACGCCGTCCAGCAGGCACATGGCTCCGGCGTGAGGAATCAGCCTGGCGATATCGGNNTAGTCACTGCCACGGCGCCACCGCCACGCGTAAATGATTTTCCTTGCCATATGCGAGGATGACAACCGCGGTGGCGCCGCGCGCCAGCGCGGCGAGCAACGGCAGGCAGCGCGCCGCCGGCACGCCAGCCCTCACGGCGTCGAGACCGGAATCCGTCATGCGCGTTGCGCTTGCCTCTCCAGGCACAAAACTTATGTCGAGGGTGGCGAAGACATGGTCGGTGGCTTGCGGTGCCATCACCAGGGCCATGCCGAAACTCGCGCTGATCGGGCGCACCGTGTGCAATGGTTCAGGATATGGCTGATCGTAGGCGATCAGCGCCACCGGTTTGCCATCCACCGCGACTTGAGCCGCGGCGTCGAGCAAGCCCGCGGCAAAGCTGGCGTCGTGGCAGCACAGGCTGGTTGATGATTCGTGCGATCGCGTAGCGATGCTCCAGTATCCGGCTGGCGCGTTGTGCACCGAGTTATGGAAGCGTGTCGGCGAGATCTCCCGTTCCGGGGAGGCCAGCGTGGCGCAAATATGGTGGAGGTTTTCGCCGTCGCCGGAGGAGGACGTAAACACGGTCGCAGTGGTCGCGGCGTCACGCCCGGCGTGGACGAATGCCGCGCGCCCCGCGGCGAGGGCAAGCTTGACCGGCAGACCGGTGCGGCGCCGTTCCGCGGCGGGGAGCAGCTCGCTTGCCGTCACGACGGTAGGCATATGGGCATAAGCCGCATCGCCCGCCAGCAACGGGCGGCTTGCTTGCCAACCGTTCAGCCCGGGGCCGAGCAAACCCACACCTTCGACGAATACGCGCATCAGCCGCCAGCCCCCAACACGAGACTGCAGTTGCTGCCGCCAAAGCCGAACGAGTTGCTCAGCACCCGCTGCACGCGGGCGTCCCGGTTTTCGAGCAGATAGTTACCGTGCAGCGCGGGATCGATGTTCTGCGTGTGCATGCCGCCGGGCAGCAGGCCTTGTTCAATGGCGAGCATGGCGATGATCGCTTCCGTAATTCCGGCCGCGCCGAGCAGGTGCCCGGTCGAGCCTTTGGTGGAACTGCTGGGCGTCGCGGCGCCAAACAGCTCGTACACGGCTTTATCTTCGCTGGCATCATTGGCTTTGGTGGCTGTCCCGTGCAGGTTGATGTAATCGATATCAGTGGGCGCCAGCCCCGCGGCATCCAGCGCATGCTGCATGGCGAGTTTTGCCCCCATTCCTTCGGGATGCGGCGTGGACATGTGATAGGCATCGCAGCTATCGCCGACGCCAAGCAACAGCATCGCGCCGGCAGCCGGTTGTGCCGACGTCTTTTCCAGCAGCGCAAAGCCCGCGCCTTCGCCGATGGATATGCCGTCGCGGTCCACGTCGTAGGGGCGGCACGGCGCGCGCGATGTCAGTCCCAGCGAGTTAAAGCCATACAGGGTTGTCAGGCACAGCGAGTCCACGCCACCGACCACCGCGGCATCACAGACGCCCGCTGCCATCATACGCGCCGCATGACCAAAGACTTTGGCGGACGACGAACACGCCGAAGAAACGACCAACGCCGGGCCGGTCAAGCCGAGATAGCGTTGCACGAAATCCGCAAGGGAAAAAGTATTCTGCGTTTCGGCGTAGCGATAATCCGCCGGCAAGGTTCCCGTATGCGGGTCGCGGCGGCGATAAGCCAGCTCGGTCTGCAGAATGCCGGACGTGCTCGTACCCATGAAAACGCCGATGCGCCCCGCGCCGTATTTTTCACGCGCCGCCATCACGGCGGCCGCGTATCCATCCAGCTCCAGGCCCAGTTGCGCCAGCCGATTGTTGCGGCAGTCATACGCGCCGAGATCGGACCGCACGCGAAATTCGTCCAATCCTGCAACCTGTCCGATCCAGGTATCGAGCACGACGGTTTCAAAATCGCATGCGGCCAATCCCGACCGCCTTGCACGCAACGCGCCAGTGATCGCCCCTGAGCCGGCGCCGAGGCTGTTGACGATGGAAAAATGGTTGATGGCCAGAGGTTGCATGCTAAGAGTGAAGCGCAGCGGTGGACGCGTCGTTACACGCGGTTGGCAGGGAAACGGACTTCAGGCCTCTCGCCGCTAATTGATCCAGCAGGGCCGGCAGCACGGCAAGCACGACCGGTTCGCCCGCGTCCGTGCGCGCGCGCGCGCCATCGTGCAGCACCAGCACGTCGCCTGCGATGAGCCCGCGGGCGAGCCGCTGCAATACCCGCACGGGATCGCGGCGGACGGCGTCATAGCCGCGTCGGGTCCAGGACACGTAACGCATTCCGCACTTGGCCAGCACGGGATCGAGCAACGGGCTGCGGAATCCCGCCGGCGCACGAAAGTAGAGCGGAGCCCGGCCGGTGATGCCGGCAATGACCGCCTGCGCCGACTCGACTTCGCGCCGCAGTCCGGACATGCCGTAAAACGCAAACGCGAGGGGATGACCATAACTATGGTTCTCGACGCTGTGACCGCGGCGCGCGATTTCCCTGACGGTTTCGGGAAAAGCTGCGGCCTTTTCGCCGATGCAGAAAAAACTGGCTTTTGCTTCATAACGATCCAGCAGGTCGAGCACCTGCGGCGTCACTTGCGGGTCGGGGCCGTCGTCAAATGTCAGGCAAATTTCAGCGCGCCCGGCGGCGGATGCCGGCAGCCGGATCAGATTGGGCCCCAGCCAGCGCCCGCGCGGCCACAGCACCGCTGCAATCAACACCAGGTGATTGCCGGCCAGCGCGCCCAACACCCACGGCCACCATGACGGTAGCGCCACCAGCGTAATGGCGCCCACGGCGTGCCACAGCACGGACAGTCGAATGAGGGGCGCCGGGCGCCAGCGGGGAATCACGTTTGCCGTGGAGTGTCGCCGGAAAACAAGTCCTGATCCAGCAAGTGTTGCCACAAGTGTATCCAGGTCGCCCAATCGTGGCCGCCCGGAATGGTCACAACCTGCGCCGCGGGCAAACGCTCTGCCAACATTTTGCTCGCCGCGGCAAACCGGTCGTCTGTCCCATAACCCAGGTAGATCTTGGGCAACGCGCTAGCTGCGGGTTGGTATGCTTTGATCCATGCCAGCAGCCGATGCTCGTCGTCGTCCGGTTTGATTGCGCCGGGTTGCCAGCGAGCCAACCCTCCCGCGCGCACGACCTCGGCTATTGTCCCGCGTGCACCGAGGAAAGGCGCCAGCAGGATTACACCCTCGATATCCGCCGGGTGCTCGCGGGTGTAGATCAGCGAGCCCATGCCGCCCAGCGAGATGCCCATGAGCCAGATCCGCTGGTAATTCCTGGCGCGTGCCGGCGCGATGATGTCATGCGTCAGGTGCTTGCTGAAGCTGCGCTCCAGGTAATAGCCCAGATGGGCTTCCACGGCGACTACGTCGATGGGCAGGCTGCGTTCCCGCAATGCCCGCACAAATCCGTATTGCATCAGGTCTTGTGGCAGGGCTTTGGCGCTCGGCAACATGACCAGCATGATGCGGTTAGTGCNNGATCAGGATGGCGGAAAACGCGAGGCTCAGGATCGCACCGATGCCGACCGTGCTGCCGATGGCATGCAGGACCGGCACTTTTGAAAACGCGAGCAGGCCGAAGCCGATCATGGTAGTGACGTTGGCAAACAGCAGCGAAACCATGGTGCGCTCACGATCCTGAGCGGTCGCCGTTTGCCGTTCAAAGAACAGTGCATAGTTGGATCCGATCGCGACCACCAGCAACAGGCCGACCAGGTGAAAAATAGACAACGGGTTCCCGGTCAGCACCAACAAGCTGAAGGTGATAATCACTGCCGCCGCCAGCGGCGCCAACACGTCGAGTACGCGGCGTGGCGAACGCAGGCTTACCAGCAACAGCAGCACGATGGCGCCAGTGCCGAGCAGTGAATAGGTTATGACTTCGCGGCGATAGGTCTGGTACAACGCATCGGATTCGTGCTTCAGATCGATCAGCACAGCCTGCTTGTCCGGTAGTAGGGCGATTTCCAGTCCTATGGCTGCGGAGTCGGTCACGCCGCGCAGCGGCAGCATGGCGGTCCAGCCCGCTGTCCCCCCACTATTGCGTTTGACCAGCAGAGAATCCAGCTTCAACGCGAGCCCCGTACCTTGCAGGCTGGCACTATTCAGCAACGACTGCACCCTGGCCGCGGCCGCATCGCGCAGAAAAGGTTCGAACAGGCCGGGGCGAAACGGCAGCCCGCGCTGCGCTTGTTGCAGATTTTCACGCAATATCGGGGGCTCGGGTAATGCGGCCTGGCGTGCGCGCTGGGAAGCGAGACTGGGCAGGTAAACGGCGGGGGACTCAAAGCCCTCTAATAGTCCCTGCTGAACCGACCGTTGCAGGATTACGGAAATTTTCTCGCTCGTTTCGAGCGCGGTTTCCTGATCCTGGGTATTGACGACAACCAAATGGCGCACATCCGGCGCGCCGATGTCGCGCCGCAATTGCTCGTCCAGCAAGCGGTCGCTGCTGGCGATCGGACTCAGGCTCGCCAGTTCGTCGCTCCATAATGGGCCGCGCTGCGCGGCCAGGAAGAATACGGCGAGGACAGTGACCAGCATCAGCGGATAGCGCAGGACCGGGGCCCATCGCACCATGGCTGTCACCTTCGGTGCCAGGCCGGCGGCCGTGTGCACGGTAAATCCCGGCGGCAGCAGCGCCGGCAGCACATAACGCGTAACCGCCACCGCCATGACCAGGCCGGCAATGGAAAACAGCCCCAATTGCGCGAGCCCCGGGAAACCGGACAGCAGCATGGCACCGAAGCCGCAGATCGACGTCAGCAATCCCAACCGCAACGTAGGCCAGATGCGGGCCAGCGTGTCATCGGGTGTTGCCCCCGGAGTGATTTGCGTGAACAGGTAGATGGCGTAGTCCACCGCTTCGCCTATCAGCGTGACACCAAACCCCAGCGTTATGCCATGCACCGCGCCGAAACCCAGGCTCACAGCGGCCACGCCCGCCAGCGCGCCGCTGGCGACCGGCAAAAGGCCGAGCAGCAACGCGCGCGGCGAGCGATATAGCGCCAACAGCAGCGCGGCTACGAGCGTCGTTGCGATAACGGAAAATCGTAAAGCATCATTTTTGATCCTGGCGCGGGNNGGCATCCGAAAAAGCACTCTGGATCAGCGCCAAAGCGCGTTCCTGCGCATCAATGTCGTAACCCGCAGCCCGGGTTTGCGCCACCAGCAGCGCGCGCTTGCCGTCTTTCGAAAACCACACGCCGTCCTGCACGTGGGGCCTGGCTTGTCCTTCAAACTGCTCGACCAGACGCAACAACTCACTGCTCGGATCATTCGGCAGGATGCGCCGCACCAGCACACCGGCGGGTGAGCCGAGCAGCTGCAGGTTTTCCTCCAGCGCTACACGCAGTGCCGCGCTGGAAAAATGCCCGACACTGACGGCCGGACTCAACAAATAGCGATTGTGCCAGAGAAATTCGCGGTCCTTGGCCAATCCGGTATCTTCGCCATTATTGATTGCGGCGAAATTCTCCTGCTGTTTGCGCAGTTCCGCTGCCAGACGCTTGCTGGTCTGCGCCAGTGCTGCCGGTGCTCCGCCTTCGATGCCGATGAGTATGAGCCTGGAAACCACGCCATCGCGCAACTGCTGTACCAGTACCTGTTGTACCGGAGTGGGCAAGCGTGGCAGGAAAGCGGACAAATCGGCACTGAACTCCGTTCTTCCGATGACGGTAACGCAAACGAGGACGGTGGCAAGCCAGGCGGTGATCGCCCAGCGTGACGAGGGACCCGCCGTCAAGGCGCATCCTCGGTGATCGTCATGACCGAACGGTCGCCTTCGGCTTCAATGATCTCGATAGTGCGGACCCGGTTCCTGCTGCCGCCGATGTGGATTTCTTTCACAACGGTTTGCATTGTTGGCTCAGCCGGTTTGAGCGACAAACGCCACTTGTCTTCGCTGCCCTCCAGACTGGCCCGGTAAAAACGATTCAAGGTCTGCAGATCGCCGGCCAGCGTCGACCGGATGCTCTCGACGAAGGCCCAGATGACGGGATAGTCCTGCAGCGCGAGCGTGCGGCGCTGGTTCCGGTCTTTATACTCAATGGCGAGCTTGTCCTGCTCCAGCACCAGGGTTTCAGGTTTGGGCAACAGAGTGTACTTTTCCAGACGCCCGGGCGCGGTGTAGACCAGCGTACCGGAAGAGTCCAGCGGCGCATTCAGCATGGCCAGGTATTTGCGCTCGACGAACTTGCCCCTGGCAGACTTGACCTGTCCCAGGTTTTGCATGAGTTGCTCGATCCCCCATGCCGCTTCCGTCTCGGCTGCGGCGGCAGAGCAAATGCCGGTTGCGGCCAGGAGGAGCGCGACCAGCCTATGGCGGATCAAGTGGCTACTGCCAGAAGTCATAGAAGTTGTACCAGTTGTAAGGGGCATCGCGGCAGTAGTGTTCCAGGCGTTCGACATAACGGTGCAGCGACCGTTCGAGAAGAAGGTCGCGCGCCGCGCGCGGCGCCTGCCACGTATCGACGAGGCGTTCGAAATAAATATCGTAACGATTGCCGCCACGATACAAACCGAACATCAGTACCATAGGCCGTTTCAGTATGGCAGCGAGGCGAAACGGGCCGCTTGGAAAGCGGGCCTGCTCGCCTAAAAACTGACACGCAACGGTGCCCTCACCTTGGAACGTGCGGTCGCCCAGCATGCCGACGATTTCGCCTTGATTCAGCGCCGTTTCCACCTTCAGCATGGAGTCGATTTTGCCCAATGAAATAACCTGGAGGCTGAGGCTTGGATTAATGGCGCGGAGTACCGAGTTAAATTTTCTGGCGTTCTCTTCATACATTACAAGGCTTATCCGTGCCCCCGTGTTGCGCCTGCCCAGGGCGCGAATAATCTCGAAACTGCCCATATGCGCGCCCAGCAGAAAGCAACCTTCGCCGCGCGCCGTCATGTCGGCGAGAATGTCTTCGTCATGTACGTGCACGTCGAACCGCGCGTATTGATCGTTGAACAGAAAAACACGGTCGAGAAGAGTGGCGGCAAAGGCATGGCAGTGACGGAACGCGTCCGCGAGCCCGGGCTCGCGAGTCAGAACTTTGCGCAAATATTTTGTCGATGCCGCGTGTGACGCGGATGAAAAGATCAGAAAGTACAGGCAGACCGGGTAGAGCAGCAATCGTGCGGCGGGGCGGCCCAGCGTCAGCGCCACCCACACGACAAAACGCAGTGCCAGCGTATTGCCGCGCTCGGGGCGGGCAACCCATTCCGGACGCGGCTGCCCTTCCAGACCAAGTTTGCGCGGCCTGCCTTCTAGGCCGGTGTCGCGCGGGCTGCCTTCTAGCCCGGTGTCGATATGGCCTCGCATGTCACCATTCCCGTCAGCACCGTTATCTGCCCGACTGAGCATGCGAACTTGATCGCGCCTGATGCGGAATCTGAAAACTCGATCCTGACACGATCCCCGGGCCGGGTCGGATACAGGAACTTGGCGGACCCGAGCTGTCCCGGCGACAGGCTTATGTCCAAGCTTGCTTCGATCGCCCGCAACGTCTCGCTTAACAGAACCGCACCCGGGATGATGGGATTGCCCGGAAAATGCCCTTGCGCNNGGCAACTTGCCGGTGTCGTTGCGCGGCAGGGATTCGACCAGGCACAGCGGGCGCGGAAGAAAGGCAGTGTCGATGCGCTGGCGCAGGGCGTTCATCACCGTCTCGCTGGTGAGCCCAGGCGCCACCACGAAAGCCGTCAGCCGGGTTACCGCCCCATCCTCTTGCTCAGGCATGACAAACACGCCATCGCGCACGCCGGTGATGGAATTCAG
>PLYS01000200.1:9510-11285 GCA_003153455.1 Betaproteobacteria bacterium
CCGTAAATTTCATACAACGGCGCGGCAAAGCGCGTTTCCGCAGCGGCCGCCAGTTGCGGCGGCAGCGGCGCGGTAGCGCACAGCAGGAAATCAAGTTGCGGCAAACAGGTTGTTTCGGCCAACAGCGCCCGTAAGTGAATCGGCGTGGTTACCAGGCAGCGCGGCCGCGGCAGCGCGGCAAGCTCGGCAAGGATATCGGCAGGATAGAACGGCCGCCCGGCATGCAGCGCGAGGCCCTCCTGGATAACCATAAGCACGGAGGATTCCAGACCGTACATATGCTGCGGCGGTACCGTACCGAGGACAGCCATGCCGGGATACGCCTGCATGCCCAGACGATCGATCTCGGCCGCGGCGCCTCGGACGAGACTGCCCCAGGATTTTTCGTTCGGCACGGGCTGCCCGGTGGAGCCCGATGTGAATACGATGGCGGCAATCTGCGCCGCGGGTATGTGCGGAACTGACGGCACCGCTGGGTCCGGGCCGGACAATGCGGGATAGAACACCGTTTCCAGCGACCGGTACTCGTTGGCGGCGTCGGTCAGACAATAGACGTCGGAATAGCGTTGGCTCAGTTGTCCAATCAGATCGGGTGTATGGTTGGGAGGCAACAGGCTGATTTGCCGCCGCAGTAGTGCCGCCAAAAAACCGACGACGAAATGGTAGCGGTCGGCGCACAGATTGAGGATATACCGCCGATCGGGAAGCAGCGCGGCCAATTGCGCGACGTCCCGCAGGAACGGGGCCACGCCTATGGGGCGCCGGTCACGGTAAGCGAACACCGCGTCATCGCTGTAAGCGCGTATCAGGGGAATGTTGATCATGTTCGTGTGCTAGTGCATTTTGGCGCTGGTGGAGCGCGCGGCATCGTTCGAGAATGCCCGTATTCCGTCAAAGATCGATGCATGTGGAAACTCGCGGTGGCGAATTACGCGATAGACGTACTCGCCGATGAACATGAGGGCCAGCAGGGGAAAATTCAGGAAGTTGATGAACAGCGACCAGATGTCGAGCGACGTAAACTTGAACAGGAGCGCGGAAATAACCATCTGACTGGCGAAAAAAACGCACCAGGCAACTGTCACGCGGCGTGTGTACGCTGCCAGTTCCGACGGCAGCGTGCCATGCACGCGGCGGGCAAGCCGGGTGACGAGCGGCTCTTTTCCGTGCCACAGCGTTTGGCCAAAAAGCCACAATAAAGACAAATAAATTGCAGCGTGGGGAATGCCGTACGCTGCGGCAAGTCCCCAGCGCTCCTGATGCTCCAGCACATAGATCGCCATGCCCGCCGCGAGCAGGATAAATGACCACGCGAGCTTATTGCGGGCACGGGTTGCAACCCAACAGGCCAGCGCCAGCAGCGGCAGAAATGCCAGCGCGATGCGGATAGACTCGTTCTGTCCTCCTACGACGGCTGAGTGAACCAGGCATTGATACCCGACGCCCATCAGCAGGATCAGTGCCGCCCACAGCCAACCGAACCGACGCGCCATCGCGCGTTTCATTATGTTAGGGGCTCTTAGTACGATGCTGCTGGATATGCCGGTTCAAGCTGCGCAATGAGCTGAAAATTTTCAGATTGTTCTCGTCGTCTGATCGTAACTGGAGGCCGTAGGTCTTGGAAATTGCCAGGGCGAGTTCCAGAACATCGATCGAATCCAGTCCCAGCCCTTCCCGGTAGAGAGGGGCAGCCGGGTTGATTTCAGCAGCCGCTACTTCCAGGTTAAGCGTGGCGACGATCAACTGGGCCAATTCCAGTTCTTCCGGGCTGGCGA
>PLYS01000342.1:0-582 GCA_003153455.1 Betaproteobacteria bacterium
AGTAGGCGTGACAAAGCCAGCCGAAACGCGTGACGACTTCACTCAAGGCGTCCAGGAACAGATCGCGGTCGGCATCATCGCGAAAAACCGCCTTGCGTGCATTGCCGCGGGTGGTGACGTGGTAAATCGCACCGGGAAACTCGATTCTGAGCGGACGGGTCATGATTGAAGGTTACTATCCGGAAACCGTGATGTCTAGCCGGGTTTCACCCGGAACTTCCGCAGCGCAATCTCATCGACCTCGATACCGAGCCCCGGGCTGGTGAGGCATTCTACGCTGCCGTTCTTCTGCCGCAATGGCTGCTTGACCAGATCGGTCGCGAGGTAGTGGTTGTTGATATTGATGCCCCAGTCGAGATTTGGGATCGTATAGCCCAAGTGCACAAGCGCTGCCGCGCCGATGCTCGACTCCCCCGTCTTGCTCGCGAGGTCGAGCGCAAGTCCCAGTGCGTCGCTCACCACCGCCACGCGCATTGTTTCGGCGATACCACCCAATTTGATGGTCTTCAGGTTTACGCCTGCGATGGCGCCTGCGCGCTGCCACTCCATGATGTTCTCGAGGCTGTGCGCGGATTCGTCCGC
>PLYS01000342.1:600-3415 GCA_003153455.1 Betaproteobacteria bacterium
GCGCAGAGGATCACGTCCGGTCCCAGCGCCTTGCGCACGGCGTAGGCCGACTCGATCTCTTCCTCGACCCGCTTCACGCCGACCTTGAGCTTGAAAAACCTATAGCCTGCACGCTTCTTCGCTTTCGCTTCGGCGAGGTCCTGCTCGACCTTGGGATTGGCAATTTGGATTAAGGCAAGCAAAGAGTCGCGCGCCTTGCCGCCCAGAAGGTCCGTCACCGATACACCGAGATGCCTGCCCGCCAGGTCGTGGACTGCGACGTCACACGCGGCCTTCGCTCCGGTATTGCCGATGACAGTGCGCAACAGACGCCGGGAGAGCAGCGCGCGATCGAGGGCATTCTGGCCGATCAGGCAAGCGGCGAGATGGCGCTCGACGGATGCCACCATGCCGGGCAGCGTGTCTCCCGTCATCGTCGGCGCGGCGGAAGCTTCACCCCAGCCGACGAGTCCGTTGGCGGCTTCGATCCTTACGATCAGCGTTTCGGAGACGTCATACCGCTGTCCCCCCCCCATCAGTGCCGGATGCTTCAGGGGTACCGATACAGGTATGGCATCGACGCGGCGGATCAGGAGCGGCGCAGCTTCGGGGGTTCGTTTGGCAGTACGAGTTTTGGCCATGATGGTGTTCCTCTTATGTTCCGCGCACGACGATCTTGCCCACCGTTGCGCTTGATTCCATGCAGGCTTTTGCGGCCGGCAATTCGTCGAATGCGAACACCCGGCCGATGAGCGGCGTGATGCGCCCGTCGGCGATTGCCGGGAGCACGTCGCGCGCGAAGCCGCTCACCGCCTGCGCGCGTTCCTCCACGGTGAGCTTCGCATTGGAAACGCCGAAGATCTCGAGGCGGTTGACGTGCACTGCCGAAAGATCGATATTCGCTTCGAGCTTGCCGTCAAGATAACCCACCACCGCGAGCCGGCCGTGCCGTGCGAGACAACTTAGGCATTCGGCGAAGACCGAGCCGCCGACCAGATTGACGGCCAGGTCCGCGCCTTTGCCGCCGGTCGCTGCCTTCACCTGCGCCGCAAAATCCGCGCTGCGCGTGGCGATGGGCACGTCGAGGCCTATGGCCTTGAGCCGCGCGAGCTTCTCCGCCGAACCCGAAGTCCCGATCGTGTGCGCGCCGATCATCTTTGCGATCTGGATGCATGCCGCACCCGCGCCGGACGAAGCCCCGGTGACGAGCAGCCATTCTCCTGCCTTGAGTCTGCCGTACGGCGGATACAGCATTTCGTAGGCGGTCAGAAACGAAACCGGAATCGCGGCGGCCTGCTCCCAGGTGAGCCGCGACGGCATCGGCATCACTTGGTGCGTGAACGCCGCGGCATATTCCGCGAATCCGCCGCGCACGCGCCCGAATACGCGGTCGCCGGGACGAAACGCCGTGACGCCCGGCCCCACCGCGTGCACTTCGCCCGCAGCCTCGTTGCCGCCGAGTTTCTCCGGCCCGCCGTGCACGGCGCCACCCACTACGAGTTCGCCGTAATTCAGCGCCGTTGCGCGCACGCGTATTACGATTTCGCCCGCCGTCGGTTGCGGTACCGGCATCTCGCGCCATTCGAAGACCGCCTTGTGGTCCTGGGTAACGATCCAGCAGGTTTTCATGATCGGGAGATGCTTTCGCGATTATACAGGGGCGATCATGCTACCAGTTTATTCGGTCGCAGGCAGCGAGGTGGTGCGCGAGGTCGCGTTCAGCGTGCCGTGATAAGGCCTAATTGCGTAACCGCCTTGGGCGGCGTAACGTATACAGTGGAAGTAAGAAGGATGACGGGCTCGACTAAGGAAATCGGGAATTGATGGACGAAAAGTGTCAACTAATTCGGCAACTAATCTGTCAATTAATTTTTGTCACCTAATTACAAGAGCACCGCGCTCTAAACCCAGCGGTTCAGTCCAACCAATTTTATCCACCATGCTGTCGCATGACGGATAAAATCCTATTCGTTAAGTGGCAGAGGGAGCTACGTGCCTCAATGACGGATCTAGAGAAGATTGGCGCGACTGCAGCGTTTACGATTGCGGGCGGGGTGCTGGTCTACGTTGTTGGCCAGCTTCTATCTAAGTTCTTTATCGAACCGATGCACGAGCTCAAGAAAACTATCGGCGATGTCAGATTCAACCTGGCATTTCATGCGCCCGTGATCCACACTCCTATTGCTCGGAGCAGTGAACGCTCTGAAAAGGCGTACGAGGCTTTGATGAAAAGCTCCTGCGACCTGTTGGCCCGAGTCAACGCCATTCCGTTCTACGGGTTCCTATCAAAGGCATCAGGTGGGTTCCTTCCCTCTAAAAAAGCGATCGTGGAAGCTGCCGTGCAGTTGCGCGGCCTTTCGACGTACGTCCACGAAACGGGCCCAAAAGCAAATGAGGCGCTCGAAACTATCGACAAGCGCGTGGCTCGAATCGAGAAGAATCTCGGGCTCGATCCACTGACATGACGCTGCCACTTAACCGCCGGTTCGAGGGCGACGCTTGCCAGCGGGCGCGGTGCGCCCTAATTTGCGCGCCTCAACCGGGACGTTGGCCATAATAATGAAGGCACTTTGAATGCTGAAGGGGCACAAGATCCACGAAGGCAAGGGCATACGATCATCAATCGTGATCGATTCAAATGTGATACTCGACACGTTCGATCCGAGATCGCCGAACCATAACGCGTCCTTATCTTTCATGGAATACATCATCGGAAGCAGAGTCCTGTTTGCTATGCCTATGCACGGATGGTTCGAAATCAACTGCACCCTAAACCGCATGCGTAAGGAAGGTAGCGCACTGCCGCCGATCATCCCCGGTGGCCACTTGAAATTCC
>PLYS01000611.1 GCA_003153455.1 Betaproteobacteria bacterium
ACCGAAGTCGAAATGAAAGAGAAGAAGGCTCGCGTGGAAGACGCGTTGCACTCGACCCGCGCTGCGGTGGAAGAGGGCATTGTTGCGGGCGGCGGCGTGGCATTGCTGCGGGCCCGTTCCGCCTTGGGCAAGCTTACGGGCGACAACCACGATCAGGACTCAGGCATCAAAATCGTGCTGCGCGCACTCGAAGAACCCCTGCGCTGCATCGTCGCCAATGCCGGTGACGAGCCGTCGGTGGTGCTCAACAAAGTCGTCGAGGGCAACGGTAACTATGGTTACAACGCACAGACCAGCCAGTACGGTGATCTCATGGAGATGGGCGTTGTGGATCCTACGAAAGTCACGCGAGCTGCATTGCAGAACGCTGCCTCAGTGGCCGGCCTGATACTCACGACCGACGCGATGGTGGCAGAATCGCCGCAGGAAGAATCCGCCGGCGGCGGCATGGGCGGCGGCATGGGAGGTGGCATGGGAGGTGGCATGGGTGGGATGGGCGGCATGGGTGGCATGGGCATGTAATAAGCGCGCAAGCGCCAGCCGTTCACAGTCACTCCGGACGCGATCCGGGGTCCCGTTCCGAGAAAAAGCCCCGTTTATGCGGGGCTTTTTTTTGCGTTCGGCGCGTGCTAGCGCGATGCTGGTTAGGTCTAGTTGCTTCGGACAGATACCTGCCACGGCCGGCCTCGTTCCGAGCTTCCTGCAGTCGGGGCTGCAACGTCCTGCACACACCTGACACAGCTCCAGCGCGAGCGCGAAGCGAAGACCGGCGGAGCGGGGAGGGCAACGCAGCGGTAATTGGTACCTGCGGTGGTCGTACGAGGCCGTGGCGAGCTTGGCGGTGGGGCTGTGGTACCAGGGTACCCGGAACGAAGAACGCGGTTCCTGGGGCGATCTTAAAATACTTCAGTGTTTGTCTGTGATATCCGCTGCTGAACCGTCCAGTATTCCTACTTCTTGCGGCTCGACAGAATATTCCCCTTCGAGAATGTCTTGCGACGCTTGGTCGCGAACCTGTCTCGCCCTCCAGAGCAGGCGCAATGAAATTCCCAGTATCAGGACGCCAGCGACCAGCAGGAAGATAAAAAGGAAGAAGAACGCCGATACAAGCAGTGCCGCGGCCAGAACGCTGCCGACCACGCGCCCCAACCATGTTTGCGGGAAACCGTAAGATTGCGTTCCGATCCTTTGAGTCATAAGTAACTGATCATGAATTTCACAGTTAGTTCCGGTTGAGGGTGGCAACGATTTTCCGGATCTGCTCCGGCGTGTGCTCGCCTGCAAGTGGCGTTCCCGGGATCAAATATTTGCCCATGGCGAGGGGCCCGATCACGACCGGCTCGAAGCCGACCTCGCGTACCAGGCCCGACGCTACCGCGACGGCGTTCGCATCGTCGCCCGCCATCGGAACTCCGGTAAGCTCGCCCTGGCGAAGCGCAGCCTCCGGCAGCTTCGCGTAGCCGATCGCATTGAAGGCACGGACCAGATGTGCCCCTGGCAGCAGCTCCGCCGAGGCGAGACCGGCACCCTTTTCCCGCGCCCAGGTCGCAATCTCGCCGTCGCGCGCGGGAATGGGGTTGGACGTATCGATTACCACTTTGCCTTTGATCAAGTCCGCAAGATCCCGGCCGAGCTGCGGGAGTGCGCTGTAAGGTACCGCGATCAGCAGTACGTCGCCGAATGCGGCAGCCTCCCGCGGCGTTCCGGCCCGGGCGTTGGACCCGAGGCTTGCTGCCAGTTTTTTGTCATGCTCGAGATCGAGCGACGAGAACATGACTTCGTGCCCGGCCTTCACCCAAATCCCGCCGAGTGTCCCGCCGATTCTGCCCGAACCGACGATCCCGATCTTCATTTTCACAGTCGCGTCGCTCGCGGCGCGTGCCGCGAACGGCAGACCACCCAAGGCGAAAGTTGCCGCGGCAGCCCCAGCGACCCGGAGAAATCCGCGGCGGTTTTGCTTCATGGCGTCATTCGCTTTCATCACAAATCTCCCGAAAATGGTTGTCCGTGAACCCACCGGCGCTGCAAATCGAAACCGCCTTGATTCACTGCGGCTGAGTAGCGTACATTAGTCACGCCGCTGCCAATTTGCAAGTTCCAGATATTCTTTCCGCAAAACACGCAAGGGCCATTCTGGCTAAAATCTAGAAATTCGCCACCACAGGCGCAAATCAGGGAGGAATCATGTCGGTAAAACTTTCGCGTTTCGTGGTGGGAATGATCGCGGTTGGCCCTATGGTTCTGGGAGCGGGTGCGGCGTCCGGCCAACAGTATCCGAACCGGATCATACGCATCGTCACCGCGGCGGCGGGCGGCGGCAGCGATTTCATTGCGCGCATCATCGCGCAGGGGATTTCGGGTCCGCTGGGCCAGCAGATTATCATAGAAAATCGGGGCACCGGAGTTCTCGCGGGAGAAGCCGCGGTCAAAGCGCCGGCTGACGGTTATACGCTGACCGTGCAGGGTGGGGCCTTCTGGATCGGGCCGCTGCTGCGCAAAACAGTTTACGATCCGGTCAAGGATTTTTCGCCGATCTCGCTGATCGAGCGGGAGGTCAACATTCTTGCCGTGAATCCCTCGCTGCCGGTGCAGTCGGTCAAGGACCTGATTGCCTACGCCAAAGCCAATCCGGGAAAACTCAATTATTCGTCGCCCGGGGTAGGGTCGACGACTCATCTCGCGTCCGAGTTAATGAAGGCTATGGCCGGCGTGAATATCGTGCATGTTCCTTATCAGGGCAATCAACCGGCGATCTCGGCGCTGATGGGCGGCGAAGTCCAGATGGCGATCTTCGACGCGGGGCTGATCGCGCCGCAAGTCAAGGCGGGAAGATTGCGGGCGTTGGCGGTTACCAGCGCCGAGCCGACCGAGCTGGCGCCCGGTCTGCCCACGATGGCGGCCTCGGGCTTGCCGGGTTACGAATCGATCGGGATGACGGGTATCTTTGCGGTGGGCGACAAAACGCCGAAGCCCATCATCACGCGGCTAAATCAGGAGATCCTGCGATTTCTTGACAAGCCCGAGATAAAAGAGCAGTTCCTGAAAAGCGGAGTAGAGATGGTCGGCAGCTCGCCTGAGCAGTTCGCGGAGGCAATAAAATCCGACATCATCAAGATGGGCAAGTTGATCAAGGATATCGGTTTGCGCATCGACTAGTTGCCACTGGAAGGCGGCAGGCGGCGCGAGCCGCTAGTTTCGTTCCACTTGATCGATTTCCTGTTGCATACCGATCTTCTATCAGGTCATTTCGTCAGCCACTCATCGATGGCTACCGTCGAAACCTCGCTGCCGCCGAACAGGTATTGGCTGCGCCCCGCCTCACCCCCGACAACGAAGGACTCATAGCACTCAGGGCGCTCGGCGGTGGGGATAAGCGTGTCAGGCTCGTCCAGCAGCCACATCAGCTCCGGATAGGCCTTCGCAAGCGCTTCGTCCTTATGCCGCACCAACGGGGAATACAGGTCCTTGAAGGGCATGCGGCTTTTCTGGTACAAATATTTGCCGATGTCGGCGCGCGACCAATCGTGTTCCTTCATGATGCGCGCATGCTCCGGCGCGAGCAGCAGAATGTTCCGCTCGAGAATTTTCTTGCCGCTTTCAGGTTCGGCGCGGCCGCCGTAGAGCCAGCGGCCGATGCTCGCGGTGCCGCGATAGTGTGCGGTCAGACTGGCAAGCGTGTCCAGGAAACCCTCAGGCGTCGTTGACGTCCAGTCGAGCACGTCCGGTCCCGGATAGACCAGGGCAATGGACAGGGTACTGGTTTCGGGCGAGTAGCCTTTTTCAACGTTCCACGGTTTCCACGGGGACTTGGCGGCGTTCTCCGCCAGGCAAAAGCTGTACTTGTTGGGCGTGCCTATCGTGTCCATGTCCATTTGCCCGGGGTACGCGTGGCCAATGTTCATCAGGATAAGACGCAGCGCGCGCCCGATCACCGTGTTCACATAGGAAGAGGAACCGGGTCCCGAGGCACAGGTGGAATTGTTGAAACCCAGCCGCTCGACTATGGGCCCGCTGATGAGTACGAGCGGAGCATTCGGCCCGGTCGACATTGCCTGTGTTTTGCCCATCGCTCCGGTACCGACATACGCTCGCACCAAGGCAACAAGTACCGCAAGATGCTCGGGCCGGCAGCCCGCCATCACGCCGTTGATGGCGATTTTCTCCAGTGTGGCGACCCCCAGGCCCGGATACAAGGCCTCGGCAACTACCGTGTTCGGTGCGAGCGGACAGCCGGCCAGCATGCGTTCGACCGCTCGTGGTGTGGGCGCGACGAGCGGAAACCCGTCGCTCCAGCCGCGCTCGATCGCGGCGCGGTTGAAACGCTCGGCGCAGTCGAGCAGATCGTCACCTTCGAAGCTCTCGCGCTCGACGCGGGATACGCTTTTCGCTGCCACCTCCATCGGCGCAGTCGTCAAGCTCTTCTCGATGGCGTCTATGGCCGTATCGACCATCGCCTGGATCTGGGCCTCGGAATGGCTGGTGAACGTCTCGTCGACAATGGCGAGCGGAATCGCACCGAGTCCCATGATTGCGGCGGACGTGCGGGCATCGCGCTCGAAGTGGCGCGCCGTCAACGAAACCGTCGGTACGCCGGCCTTCTCGAGTTGGACCATGTCGTGGACAAGCCACGACGTGCAGGAGCCTCAATCCGCGGTTGACCCGATCACGACGTCGCATTCGGAAGAGATTTGCGCCAGATCCTGGGGCGTCATATAGCGAGTGCTGCTGCCGACCGACCCCTGATATTCTTTAAACTCAAGCGTAGGGTGCCGTTTCCGAAGTGCGTCCGCCGCGGCTCTCAGCGCTGTATTCCCGCCCACTTTATTATTCCAAAATAGGCCCATCGTCTTGCCATCCAGAGTTTTCGGGCGGGCCGCCGCCGTTGCGCTGCGCTTGGCGATAGCCGCCACAGGATTCAGAATTTCCAATTTTGGCATGTCAGCCTTCCTCCCTATGTGCTGTAAGTGACGACATGGTACACGGCACTTGCACGAGGAGCAAATCGTTTCCTCTGCATGGCTATTCAGCCAGACTAGTACTGATACCGCCATAACGTGCGGGAGTAAAATAGGCGCCTAACTCTAGGGACTTCAGAAAGGGATGCGCAGTCGATGACTACTGCTCACAAGGATAAAGACATAGGCATAGGGGGAAAGCGCGGTTTGGTGCCTCTGGATATCGGATGGGAAATCACCAGCCCGCCCGAGTTCGAAGCCGTGGTGAATCGCGACGTGATGGTGCCAATGAGAGACCGCGTGAAGCTGGCGACGGACATCTACGTTCCGGCCAGGGACGGCAAGGCCCTCCCGGGTCCGTGGCCGGTGGTCTTCGAGCGCACTGCCTACAACAAGACTCTGTTCTATACCAACACGCCGCTGCCCGAGTACTACGCGGAACGCGGCTATGTGTTCGTCGTCCAGGACTCGCGTGGTTGCTTCGCCTCCGAGGGCGTGTTCGATGTCTACACTGAAGCGGCGGACGATGGAATCGACGCGCTCGCGTGGATCTACGGGCAGCCATGGTCCAACAAGAAGATCGCGGTAACGGGCTCGTCCTACTTTGCCTCGACCGCACAGGCGATACTGGTCCAGAATCCGCCGGGACTGGCAGCCGCGGTCATCCGCGTGGGGCCGTCGAACTATCATGAAGATGGCGCGTGGCAGGGCGGTGCTTTCCAGCTAGCCCACAACGTCAATTGGACGCTCAAGCAGGCGAGCCGCGGCAAGGAAGCGACGGCCAATCCCGCCATCAGCGATGCGCTGAGCCGGATGTTCGAAACCGCCAACGCCTACAACCTGATGCTCCAGTCTCCGCTGAAGCGGGGACTCTCTCCGTTCTCGCTGACGCCTAGTTACGAAAAATGGTACCAGGACTGGCAAAGCCATGACCTGTACGACGCCTACTGGAAACAGAACGGCTACAACTTCGAGGAATTCTACCGGCACGCTGCGGACGTGCCTGTGCTGCTGGTCAGTTCCTGGTTCGACGCATTTATCGGCGGCGAGCTGAATGCGTACCTGGGGTACACCGCGACGCCCGGGCGCCGGACGCCCGTGCACGCCGTGATCGGCGGCGGCGAACACGACAACGCGTACTGGCGGCATACGCACGCCGGAGACGTTGATTTCGGCGAGAGTCTGCCGATCGATTTGCGGGCGCTGATGATGCAGTGGTTCGATCGTTACCTCAAAGGTGCGGATACCGGCGTCAAAACGGGCAACCTGTTTCGCGCATTCAGGATAGAGGGGGGCAGGGGAAACAGGAACGCCGCCGGCAAGTTGCAGGCCGGCGGGACATGGCAGGAGTTTGCCGAGTGGCCGCCGCGCGATGCCAAGCCCACGAACTACTATCTCACCGTGGACAGGATCCTCGCCGGGACCGTGCCTATTTCAGCGGAGATCACCTATCGGTATGACCCCGTAGACCCGGTGCCGTCCGTGGGAGGAAACCTGACCTCGGGGGCGGAGCAGGTTCCCGCGGGTCCCTATGATCAGCGCGGCCAGAAAAGGCTGCCCCAGTGCGGGAACGATCTGCCGTTGAACGCCCGCCCCGATATTATTTCCTTCATGACCCCGCCTCTGGAAAAGGATATCGAGGTCACCGGACCGGTCAGCGTGAACCTGTGGATATCGTCCAGCGCGGTGGATACGGATTTCACGGCCAAACTGATCGACCAGTATCCGCCGACCCCGGACTATCCTGAAGCCTACGCCATGAATCTGCAGGACTCCATCGTCAGGGCGCGCCTGCGTTTCTACACCCAGTTCGTGCCGCATGCCCGCCGGTCCTATGGGGTGCGGGAAGAATTGCTGGCGCCGGGGAAAGTGTACGAAATCACTATCGACCTCGCCGCCGTCAGCATGCTGTTTCGTGCCGGACACCGGATATGCCTCGATATCTCGAGCAGCAATTTCCCCCGCTTCGATGCAAATCCGAATACCGGGGAGCCGTTCGCCAAGCGCGTGCTCGCGCCGCAGGTGGCTCTTAACACGATACACCTCGGCAAGGATCATCCCTCGTACCTGGTGTTGCCGATCCGATGAAGCGCCCTGATTACGATTGGAGAAAAAATTGAAGCCGGTGCTGTACCGCCTCGGAATGATGCTGACTGTCGTGTGTCTGCCTGCGGGCGGCTCATACGCTGCTCAGTCATCCGCACCCTCATCTGCCACCTCCGCCACAACCTACCCGGCTAAACCGGTGCGTATCCTCGTACCCTTCGCTGCGGGCGGTGCAGTCGATACGACCGCCCGCCTGATCGGCCAGAAGCTAAGTGAATCGTTCGGCAGGCCCGTGGTCGTGGAGAACAGGCCGGGCGCTGCCGGCATGATAGCCGTGGACACGCTGCTCAAGGCACCGGCGGATGGCTACGCCCTCATGATAGGAGCTGCGGGGGTGCTGGCGACGACGCCGGCGGGACAGGAGAAGCCTATCTACGACCCCTTGAAGGACGTCGCTCCCGTTACGCTGGTGGCTACTTTTCCGTTTATGCTGGTTGTGAACCCGTCCCTGCCGGCCCGGTCGGTCGCCGAACTGGTGAAGCTCGCAAAAGCGAAGCCTTTGGCTATTACGAATGCCACGACCGGACAGGGCACAGCCACGCATCTGGTTGCCGAGTATCTGAGCCTTTCCGCCGGTATCAAGCTAACGCACGTGCCTTACAAGGGCGATAATCCTGCCGTGATGGAGATCATTGCCGGCCAGATTTCGATGGGCATGCTGACGCCCATCATCATGGTTCAGCACGTCAAGTCGGGCCGGCTGCGGGCGCTGGCCGTAACCTCGGCGGCGCGGTTTCCGCCTTTGCCCGACGTGCCCACGGTAGCGGAATCGGGTTATCCCGGATTCGATGCGGAATCGTGGCATGCGGTGGTGGTGCGCGCGGGCACGCCGGCAGATATCGTGCGCAGGCTCAATGGCGAGATCGTGCGGATACTGAAGGAAAACGCGGACGTGCGGGCGAACTTTGAAAGTGCGGGGGGCGCGATCGTTGCTGGTACGCCCGAGGAGTTTGGCGATTACCTCAGGAGAGAGATAGCGAAATGGGGAAAAGTCATCAAGGCTGCCGGGCTCAAGGCGCAATGAACCGGCTGGAGCCTACATCCTGTCCACGGCGAATTGCTAAATTAGGAGTGCGCCATCGCTATCGGCTTGCCGCTTAACGATGGTCGATTCAGTTTTTGGACACTACGCCATCAATAGCAAGTGACTCGAATTTTCGCGGACCACAGTGCTTCGAGGTCGAAACTTCACACAGTAGGTTCTGGTTATTCAGGCTTGATGCCGGCTGCCTTGGCGAGCCTCGCAAATTTCTCGACTTCGGCCTTGACAAGTAGCGCGAACTGCTCCGGCGTGTTCGCTGCCGGCTCGATTCCGAGTGCGGCGAAACGATCCCTGATGTCGGGCAATGTGACGATCTTGGCCATGTTCGCGCTCAGCCGATGGACGATTTCGGATGAGGTTCCCGCCGGCGCAAACAGGCCCCACCAGGTGCTGATGTCATAGCCTTTCAAGCCACCGGCTTCCGCTACGGTGGGCATGTCGGGCATGACCGGCGTGCGCTGCAGGCTCGTTACGGCGAGGGCCTTCAGTTTGCCCGCCTTGACATGCGGCACAGTGGCAGAGATCGCGAGAAACCCAAGATCGACGTGGCCGCCTAGAAGATCGGCTATCGCCGGGGTGTCACCCTTATAGGCGACATGAATCATGTCCACGCCTGCCATGGTCTTGAACATCTCAGCGGCAAGGTGCGGTGGAGTACCGATACCTGGAGACGCGTAGCTCAACGTGCCGGCGCTCGCCTTTGCCAACCCGATCAAATCCTTGACCGACTTCGCCGCGACGGAGGGATGGAGCACCAGCATATAGGAGCTTTTCGCCGCAGTACTGATCGGGGTGAAGTCTGTGATGATGTCATAAGGAAGCTTTGAATAAAGGCTCGGCGCCAGCGTGTGTCCACCTGCTCCCATTAATAGCGTATAGCCATCAGGTGGTGACTTGGCGGCAACGTCAGCGCCAATCGTTCCACCTGCGCCACCGCGATTGTCGACCACGATCGGTTGCCCGAGCAGTTCGCTCATTTTCTGCCCCACGGTACGCGCGACGATGTCGTTGGCACCGCCTGCAGGATAAGCGACGATCACCCGGATCGGCCTGGCCGGATAGCTTTGGCCCCACGCGGACGGAACAAGCAGGGTGCCAACGAGTGCTGCGAGCAGGTTACGGCTGATGTTCATGCGTGCCCCCTATCAATTTGCCACGCCCAGCAGTGCTAGTCGCGTACTGTCCAGAAATTCGACTTGTGGGTGGCGAATTCCTGAATTCTAGCCCGAATGGCCCTTGCGGCGCAGTCTTGCACAGATTGGCGGGCGTGATAACGTTCGACTCATGCGCGATCTGCTCCTCCTGGCGATCCACCTGCTTGTCACCCTCGCGAAACTCCTCCGCCCGGGTGGCGTCCGCGCCGTGTGGAACGATAGGAAATTCAATCCTGATCTTTTCGCGCGTCTGGCCGCTGGTGACGGTTTGGCGCCGATTCGGCGCTGCCGAGCATTGCGCCGAGAAGCATGTTGCGCCTGCGCTCAGCCGATCGGCAATGCCGGTTAATTGATTTTCCTATCGCTGAGCCGCGAGCGAATTTGCCGTATCGCTCATGAAGAGCGTTTCTCAACAGTCTGTTAAGACACCACAGGCCGAGGGCCAATGTTCGCTACCGTACAGACCGCGTTCGGCGCTCCGGATAACCTTCACAAAGGCGGGTTGGATCAGTGAAGCTATCCCGGCGCCGCCGGCCTGCCACATGATGGAGAGTGAGATGACCCATTCAAGTTCCGAAGCAATGAAGCAGAAGCTCCTCGCCGATTTCCACGCGGTCGTGACCGAAGCCGACCAATTGCTGAAGTTCGTGACCGACGAAGGCGGCGACAAGGCTAACGCTTTGCGCACCAAGGTGGAACGAAATCTGAATGCCGCCAAGGAGCGGCTGCGCAGTCTGGAGGACGCGTTGATGGAGAAAACTAAGGCGACCGCACGTGCGACCGATGAGTATGTGCACGAGAACCCCTGGCAGACCGTGGGTATCGCCGCGGGTCTCAGTGTCGTCCTCGGCGTCGTGATTGGCGTGCTGCTTTACCGCCGTTAAAAGCGATAAGAAATTCAATCCTGCTCTTGTTCCTGCTGATGGTTGTGGCTGGCTGGGTTCATCGCCACCAATTGATTGTCATCGAGTTCCTCCAGGCCGAAAACCGGCTTCACAAAGTTCGGCTGCGCGGGAGGCGGATTCGCTTCACCGACGCTGATCAGCGCTCAAGCTTGATGCCGGTTGCTTTAACGACTCGCGCCCAGAGCGCCCGCTCAATGGTGATCGTTTCCAAGAAGTGCTCTGGAGAATCGCCTATCGTTTGGGCGCCTAACTTCGTCATCGGCGCCGCAATGCTAGCGCGTTTTAGACTCGCGGCGATCGCGCTGCTGAGCTGCTGCACGATCTCCTTCGGAGTCCCGGCGCGCGTGACGATCCCGTTCCACAAGTACGATTCGAACCCATCGAGGCCCGACTCGGTGAACGTCGGAATCTCGGGTAGCTGGGGAACGCGGCGCGCAGTCATCACGGCAAGCAGCCGTAGTTTGTCGGAATTTATCAATCCTCCGCCGCTGACAATATCAGAAAACTGGAGGTCGACTCGCCCCCCCATCAAATCATTCAGTGCCGGCGCGGAACCTTTGTAAGGCACATGTGTGATGTCTACCCCGGCCGTAAACTTGAACAACTCGCCGCTCAAGTGCCCCACCGTGCCATTGCCGGCGGATGCGTAGGTGAGTTTGCCCGGCTGCGCTTTCGCCAATGAGATCACGTCCCGAACCGATTCGACCGGCAGCCCTGCGCGGACGAAAAGCAGTTTCGGCGCGGCGGCGACATTGGAAACCGGGGTGAGGTCCTTCACGGGATCGAATGACAGGTTGGAAACGAGATGTGGCAGTATCGCCATAATAGGATTGCTTGCCATCAACAGCGTGTAACCATCGGCAGGCGAGCGGGCAACGAATTCGGCCCCGATCAACGAGCCCGCTCCCGGCCGGTTTTCGACCACCACAGTTTGCCCGAGCTCCTGCTGCAGGCCGAGCGCGATTGTTCTGGAGGCGAGGTCGTTAAAGGCGCCGGGCGGAAATGGCGAGATGACGTGGATCGTCCTGGACGGAAAGGCTGGCTGCGCAAATGACTCGACCGGGCATAGCAAAAACAGCGCGGCGCCCAACATCCCTGCCAGCATCCGTGCGCAGCCGCTTAAAGTCCGGCGCATAGTCATCAGCAATTCCACCGCTTGCTCCCCGTTTACCCGTGTCGTTTTGATGCGATTCATGGACTTCTCCGTGAATGGACGTATGCGCTCGAAGCTGCTATATGGGGGGAACCGCTGTCAGAGAATAAACGCAACAGGATTTAACTTCAAGCTAGCGTTTGCCATTATGACCCGGTTCGCGATTTCTCACCGATCACGCTGCTCATGAAGGCACCCCAGGTGCTGGTCGTGAACGCGGGCTCTCCGATCACATCGGTGCAAGACCTGGTCGCGGCAGCGAAAAAGAACCCTGGTGGACTGACCTACGGATCGGCGGGGATCGGAAGTTCAGGCCACATCAACGGTGTGCTTTTCAATCAGGCCGCAGGCGTAGATATCACGCAGGTGCCGTACGACATTACGGGATAAACAGAATGCGAATTCCTATTCGTGGAGCAATCCGTCTCGCATGCGCGGGCATCATCGTTGTTGCGCAAAGTACCGCTTGGGCGCAGGGCATAGTCGCAAACTACCCCAACAAGCCGGTCCGGATGGTGGTGCCGTTCGCTCCGGGCGGCTCCAGCGAGATCGTCGGGCGGCTGATCGGGCAGAAGCTCGCTGAGTTATGGGGCCAGCAGTTCGTCATCGACAACCGCCCCGGCGGCGGCGGTTCCATCGGCGCCGAGACGGTCGCGAGGGCCACGCCGGACGGCTATACCATCATGTTCACNNCTGAACGATTTCGCGCCCATCGTGTACATCGGTTACACGTCGAACCTCATCGTTGCCAACCCGAAGTTCCCGCCCAACAACGCCAAGGAACTGGTGGCCTACGCCAAGGCGAACCCGGGCAAGGTCAACTGGGCCTCTCCCGGCACGAACAGCAATCCGCACATCTCGCTCGAGATGTTGAAAGCGGCAACCGGCATCGACGTGGTCCACATCCCGTACAAAGGCTCCGGACCGGCATTGACGGACCTGGTCGCGGGCCAGGTCGACGCGCTGTACGCCTCGCGCATTTCCGCCGAGAACTACCTCAAAGCGGGGTGGCTCAAGGTCCTGGGGGTTTCCGGAACGAAGCGGCAGCCCGGAATGCCCGACGTCGCGACGTTCACGGAGCAGGGCGTGAAGGGTGCCGACTCGATCCTGTGGTTCGGCCTGCTGGCCGCAGCCAGGACGCCCCGGTCCGTGATCGAGAAGCTCAACGGCGGAGTGAACAAGGCGCTGCAGATGCCGGACTTGCGCCAGCGGCTCGAACAGCTGGGAGTCGAGATCGAAGGGGGACCGCCGGAGAAATTCGGCGCGCTCATCAGGAGCGAAGCAGCCCGCCTGGCCCCGCTGATAAAGTCCGGCGCATTGCAGATCGAGTAATATAACGCATATTTTTCTCGAGGCCATGACATGACATTTCGGTTGCTCCTGACAACGCTCATCATTTTGTTGGTGGCAGGATCCGCGGCTGCACAAACCAGGGATTTCCCGCAACGGCCGATCCGTATTGTGGCCCCGGTGCCGCCCGGAGGCAGCGTGGATACCGTGGCTCGCCTCATCGCGCGCAAGATGTCAGAATCGCTGGTTCAAGGCGTCGTGATCGACAACCGCGGCGGCGCATCCACCAATATCGGTATGGAACTCGTTGCGCGCGCCCCCGGGGACGGTTACACGCTATTGGCTAACACGATCGCGCTTGTCGCCAATCCCAGCCTGTTTCCCAAGCTGCCGTTCGATCCGGAGAAAGATTTTGCGCCAGTGTCGCTCGTGGTCAACGGACCGAGCATCATCGTCGCGCACCCCTCGGTTCCAGTCCGCAACGTGATGGAATTGGTCGCGCTCGCGAAAGCGAGACCCGGTGTCATCAAGTATTCCTCGGGAGGTTCCGGCACTTTAACCCACCTCGGTGCGGAATTGTTCAAGTATCTAACCAGGAGCGACGTCGTGCACGTGCCATACAAGGGCGGAGGCCCCGCAATCGCCGCGGTGATGTCGGGGGAATGCGATGTGAGCTTCCAGACGGTGCTCGCGGCCGCTGGCCAGATCGCAGCCGGCCGGCTGCGCGCGCTCGCCGTAACGGGCAGGGACCGCGTTGCCTTGTTGCCCGATGTCCCGACGGTGGCGGAGTCGGGCGTACCGAATTACGAGTTTCAAAGCTGGGTCGGGATACTCGCCCCGGCATCGACACCGCCCGCGATCGTGAAGGTGCTCAACGAGCACATCGTCAAGGCCGCACGCACGCCCGACGTCAGCGAACACTTCACGCGCGAAGGTTCCGAAGTTATCGCAAGCACGCCCGAATATTTTCGCAAGCTGATCGTTTCCGATATTGCGCTGTGGGGCAAGGTCATCAGGGAAATGGGCCTCAAAGCCGACTGAACCGTCGCTTCGAATCGTCTTTCATTTTTTAATCCAGGATGGGTAATGAGTTCTTCTGACGTGTTCTTCTACAGCGATGGCGAACGCCTCGCTGGCTACCTCCACGCCCCTGACGCTTGGAAGCCCGGAGATGCGCTGCGGCCGGCCATCGTGGTCCTCGCCGGTTACAGCGGAAACACCCGGCGG
>PLYS01000214.1 GCA_003153455.1 Betaproteobacteria bacterium
GGCGTGGTCGCCAAGGTTATCGAGTAATCGCGATGGCCACAATCAAGAGTCAGAAAATTCGCATCCGGTTGAAGGCGTTCGACTACCGTCTGATCGACCAGTCGGCGCTCGAAATCGTTGAAACCGCGAAGCGTACCGGCGCAGTGGTCAAGGGTCCGGTACCGCTGCCGACGCGCAAGGAGCGCTTCGACGTACTGCGTTCGCCGCACGCGAACAAGACCTCGCGCGATCAGTTCGAGATCCGCACGCACCTGCGGCTGATGGACATTATCGACCCCACCGACAAGACGGTCGATGCGCTGATGAAGCTCGACCTGCCGGCGGGAGTGGACGTTGAGATTAAGTTGTAAGTGTTGAGTGCTGGGTGTTGAGTGAGGTTTCAACTTAACACTCAGAATTAAATACTCAGCACTAGAATAGAATTGCCAGTCAATTGCAACTGGCGCCTTACCCGAGGCATTAATGCCGAGGGTTGGTTAAACAAAAGGTGAAGAAAATGAGTTTAGGATTAATCGGTCGCAAGATCGGCATGACGCGCGTGTTCACCGACGACGGCGATTCGATCCCGGTGACCGTGGTCGACGTGTCGAACAATCGCGTGACCCAGATCAAGACGCCTCAAACCGATGGCTACTGCGCCGTCCAGGTCGCTTACGGCAAGCGCCGCGCGCGCCGCGTTGACAAGGCCGCCGCCGGTCATTACGCCAAAGCCGCCGTCGAAGCCGGCTCGGTGCTGAAGGAATTCCGCGTTACGCCCGAGCAGGTCGCCAGCCTCAAGATTGGCGGAGTGATCGGCGTCGACGTGTTCCAGGTCGGCCAGAAAGTCGACGTTGCTGGCACCTCGATCGGCAAGGGTTTTGCCGGCGTTATCAAGCGCCACCACTTTTCATCCAACCGCGCAAGCCACGGCAACTCGGTGTCGCATAACAAGCCGGGTTCGATCGGCATGGCGCAGGACCCTGGCCGTGTGTTTCCCGGCAAGCGGATGGCAGGTCATCTTGGTAACATGAAACGCACCACTCAGAACCTCGTGATCGTGCGCATCGATGCCGAGCGCCAGCTGCTGCTGATCCGCGGCGCAATTCCCGGCGCTAGGAACGGCGATGTCACCGTCTACCCGGCGGTTAAGGGCGGCAAGACGTCCGGCAAGCCGGCTGTGGCCAAGGCAGGTGCATGATGGAACTCAAACTGATCGACCAACAAGGGCAGTCAACTGCCAATGTCGCAGCAGCGGACGCGGTATTCGGACGCGATTACAACGAAGCGTTGATACACCAGGTGGTGACGTCGTACCTCGCCAACGCGCGCAGCGGCACCCGCATGCAGAAAGACCGCGGCGAGGTAAAGCACTCGACCAAGAAACCGTGGCGCCAGAAAGGCACCGGCCGCGCGCGCGCCGGCATGACCTCGAGCCCGCTGTGGCGCGGCGGCGGCAGGATTTTCCCGAACCGGCCGGATGAGAACTTCAGCTACAAGCTGAACAAGAAAATGTACCGCGCCGGTGTGTGCTCGATCCTGTCGCAGCTCGCGCGCGAAGGGCGGCTGGCGGTGGTCGACAACTTCACCCTCGAAGCGCCGAAAACCAAGCTGCTGGCACAGAAAGTTAAAAGCATGGGCTTTGACAACGTGCTGATTATCACCGACAGCGTTGATGAGAACCTGCTGCTGTCGTCGCGCAATCTGCCCAACGTCAGCATCGTCGCGGTCGCGCATGCGGACCCGGTGAGCCTGATCCGTCATGCCAAGGTGCTGCTGACCAAGAACGCGATGGCCAAATTCGAGGAGCTGCTGAAATGAGTAGCGCCGCAACCGGCACCAAAAATACCGAGCGCCTGATGAAGGTGCTGCTCGCCCCGGTGGTGTCCGAGAAGAGCACGTTCATCGGCGAGAAGAACAACCAGTATGCGTTCCGCGTGACGTCGGACGCGACCAAGCCCGAGATCAAGGCCGCGGTCGAACTGATGTTCAGCACCAAGGACAGGAAAATCGAGGTCCTGTCGGTACAGGTCGCCAACGTCAAGGGCAAGGAAAAACGCTTCGGCCGCTTCATGGGCCGCCGCAACAACTGGAAGAAGGCTTACGTATCTCTCAAGCCCGGCCAGGAGATCAATTTCGCGGCAGGGGAGACCAAGTAATGGCACTCGTTAAAGTCAAGCCGACATCGCCGGGCCGCCGCGCGGTGGTCAAGGTGGTGAACCCGGATCTGCACAAAGGCCGGCCGCATGATGCTCTCATAGAGCGCCAGACCAAGAATGCCGGCCGCAATAACTACGGCCGTGTGACCACACGTCATCAGGGCGGCGGCCACAAGCAGCACTATCGCGTGATCGACTTCAAGCGTAACAAGGACGGCATCGTTGCCAGGGTCGAACGCCTCGAACACGATCCGAACCGCAGTGCCAACATCGCGTTGCTGTGCTACGCCGACGGCGAGCGTCGTTACATAATCGCGCCCAAGGGCGTGACCGCCGGCATGCAGCTGCAGAGCGGCCCCGACGCGCCGATCAAGGCCGGTAACGCACTGCCGCTCAGGAACATCCCGGTTGGCACCACCATCCACTGCGTCGAGATGCTGCCGGGCAAGGGCGCGCAGCTGGCACGCGCCGCCGGCACTTCGGTGCAGCTGCTGGCGCGCGAAGGCGATTACGCACAACTGCGGCTGCGTTCCGGCGAAATCCGCAAAGTTCACGTTAACTGCCGCGGGACGATCGGCGACGTCGGNNGGCATCCGCCCGACGGTGCGTGGTGTTGCGATGAACCCGATCGACCACCCGCATGGCGGCGGCGAAGGCAAGACCGCTGCGGGACGAGACCCAGTCAGCCCGTGGGGCACGCTCACCAAGGGCTATCGTACGCGCAATAACAAGCGTACCAACAGCATGATCGTGCGCCGTCGGCACGCCAAAGTCAGCGCCGCATAACGAGGTAAACCATGGCACGTTCAATCAAAAAAGGCCCGTTCGTCGACTACCACCTGATGGCCAAGGTCGAAGCGGCGCGCGCATCCAACGACAAGCGTCCGATCAAGACCTGGTCGCGGCGCTCGACCATACTGCCTGATTTCGTCGGGCTTACGATCGCGGTACACAACGGCAAGCAGCACGTTCCGGTCTACATAACCGAAAACATGGTCGGCCACAAGCTCGGCGAGTTTTCCCACACCCGGATTTTCAAGGGCCACTCCAAGGCAGGCAGCGTGGCGGCAGCTGCTACAGCCGACAAAAAATCGAGCGTCGGTGCGCCGGCGGCCGCTGCCGCGCCGGCTGCGCAGGCCAAAAAATGAAGGATGCGGTAATGGAAACTACGGCAAAACTTAACGGCGTACGGCTGTCGGCCCAGAAAGGCCGGCTGATCGCGGACCAGATCCGCGGTCTGCAGGTCGAGAAGGCGCTTAGCCTTCTCAACTTCAGCCCGAAGAAGGGCGCGGTAATCATCCGCAAGGTGCTCGAGTCGGCGATCGCCAATGCTGAGCACAACGATGGCGCCGATATCGATGAATTGAAGGTGACGCGCATTTACGTTGAAAAAGGACCGGTGCTGAAGCGCTTTTCCGCGCGCGCCAAAGGCCGCGGTGTGCGCATCCTCAAGCACAGCTGCCACATTCACCTGACCGTCGGCGACGGAAGGAAATAGTCATGGGACAAAAAATACATCCGATCGGGTTCCGGCTTTCGGTGCTGCGCAACTGGTCGTCGAAGTGGTATGCGAACAGCAAAAACTTTCCGGGCATGCTGCAGGAAGACATCAAAGTGCGCGATTTCCTGAAACAGAAGCTCGCGCACGCCGCGGTCGGCAAGATCATAATCGAGCGCCCGACCAAGAACGCCAAGATCACCATCTACAGCGCGCGTCCAGGGGTGGTGATTGGCAAGAAAGGCGAAGACATCGAGTCGCTCAGAGGGCAGTTGCAGAAGATGCTCGGAGTACCGGTACATATCAACATCGAGGAGATCCGCAAGCCCGAGGTCGATGCGCAACTGATCGCCGATTCGATTGCGCAGCAATTGCAGAAGCGCATCATGTTCCGCCGCGCGATGAAGCGCGCCATCACCAACGCCATGCGGCTTGGCGCGCAGGGCATCAAGATCATGAGCGCGGGACGGCTGAACGGCATCGAGATCGCGCGCACCGAATGGTATCGCGAAGGGCGCGTGCCGTTGCATACGCTGCGTGCCGATATCGATTATGGCTTCTCGGAAGCCAAGACCACCTATGGCGTNNATCGGCATCAAGGTGTGGGTGTTCAAGGGTGAAATCATCAGCAAGCACGAGCAGCCGCTGGCGGCGCCGGCCGTTGCGCCTGAGGCGGCGCCCGCGCCCGACGCGCCGGCCGCGCCGAAGAAGGCCGCGCCCAAAAAGAGAAGGTCAGGAGTGAAACATGCTGCAGCCAGCTAGAAGGAAATACCGCAAGGAGCAGAAGGGGCGCAACAAGGGCATTGCGACCCGCGGCAACAAGGTGAGCTTTGGCGAATATGGCCTGAAAGCGATCACGCGCGGCCGTTTGACGGCGCGTCAGATCGAAGCCGCACGCCGTGCCATGACGCGCCACATCAAGCGTGGCGGCCGCATCTGGATCCGCATTTTCCCGGACAAACCGATTTCGCAGAAGCCGGCCGAGGTCCGCATGGGCAATGGCAAGGGCAACCCCGAGTACTGGGTCGCCGAAATCGTGCCCGGCAAGGTGCTGTATGAAATGGACGGAGTCGATGAGGTGTCTGCTCGCGAAGCGTTCCGGTTGGCGTCCGCCAAACTGCCGCTGCTGACTACATTCGTTCACCGCATGGTTGGAGGTTGAGCCGTGAAAGCCAGCGATTTGAGAACCAAGAACCCGGCTGAGTTGCAGCAGGAGTTGAACGAGCTGCTGAAGGCGCAGTTTGGCCTGCGCATGCAGGTTGCGACCCAGCAGCTCGCCAACAACAGCCAGATCAAGAAAGTGCGCCGCGACATTGCGCGCGTGCGCACTTTGCTTAACGAAAAGGCACGCCAATCATGACTGAATCGAGCAGCAACAAGCGTACGCTGACCGGCCGCGTCGTCAGCGACAAGATGAACAAGACGGTGACGGTGCTGGTCGAGCGCCGCGTCAAACACCCGCTCTATGGCAAGATAGTTACGCGCTCGAAGAAATACCACGTACATGACGAAAAGAACGAGTTCAAGGCAGGCGATACAGTGTTGATCGAGGAGTGCCGGCCGCTCGCGAAGACCAAGGCGTGGCGCGTGAGCCGGCTGATCGAGAAGGCGCGGGCGGTTTGAACGCCGCGACAGCATAAAACGCTTGAAATAGATCGGGATTTTCAGTAAAATCTAACGTTATTGTTGCGCCGCGCCTAGGTCGGGCATTGCCGGCGCGTACGACCTGACCCTGACGGGTTCCAAGACTGACCGCCGGCATGCTGCCGGGCGGATCAAGTTGGAAAAAGCTGCAGCTATTAATCGAGAGCAAAAATGATACAGATGCAATCCATTCTGGATGTTGCTGACAACACCGGCGCGCGCGCGGTGATGTGCATCAAGGTGCTCGGCGGCTCGAAACGCCGCTATGCCGGCATTGGTGATGTGATCAAGGTCAGCGTAAAGGACGCAGCTCCCCGCGGCCGTGTCAAGAAGGGCGAGATCTACAGCGCGGTGGTGGTGCGCACCGCCAAGGGCATACGCCGCTCCGACGGCTCGATGATCAAGTTCGACAGCAACGCCGCGGTGCTGCTGACGCCGAAGCTGGAGCCGATCGGCACCCGCATTTTTGGTCCGGTGACGCGCGAGTTGCGTACCGAGCGTTTCATGAAGATCGTATCGCTCGCGCCGGAAGTTCTGTAAGAGGGCAAGATGCGCAAGATCAAGAAAGGCGATGACGTGATCGTCATCACAGGCAAGGACAAGGGCAAGCGCGGCACGGTGTTACGCGTGGTCGATCTCGGGCACGTGCTGGTCGAGGGTGCGAACCGCGTCAAGAAACACCAACGCCCGAACCCGATGAAAAACACTACTGGCGGCATCGTCGACAAGGAAATGCCGCTGCACGTGTCAAACGTCGCGATTTTCAATCCGAGCACGAAAAAAGCCGACCGCATCGGCACCCGACTGCTCGACGACGGCCGCCGCGTGCGGTACTTCAAATCCAACGGCGAAGTGATCGACGCATGAGTACCGCAGGCAACCCAGCAAAAGCGGCGGCGCCCGCCTCCCGGCTCCAGGCGCATTACCGCGACACCGTGGTCAAGCAGTTGATGGAACAGTTCGGCTACAAGACCGTGATGCAGGTTCCGCGCATCGAGAAAATCACGCTCAACATGGGCGTTGGCGAAGCGGTCGCGGACAAGAAGATCATGGACAACGCGGTCGCCGACATGACCAAGCTTGCCGGCCAGAAGCCGCTGGTGACCAAGTCGCGCAAGTCGATCGCGGTGTTCAAGATCCGCACCGGCTATCCGGTCGGCTGCAAAGTCACACTGCGCGGCACTCGCATGTACGAGTTCCTCGACCGCCTGGTAACGGTTGCGATCCCCCGCATCCGCGACTTTCGCGGCATCCCGGCCAAGTCGTTCGATGGCCGCGGCAATTTCAATTTCGGCGTCAAGGAACAAATCATTTTCCCCGAGATCGAATACGACAAGATCGATGCCTTGCGCGGCATGAACATCACGATCACCACCACCGCCAGAAGCAACGAGGAAGGCAAAGCGCTGCTGGCGGCATTCAAATTCCCGTTCAGGAACTGACCCATGTCAAAAGTCGCACTGACCAACCGTGACCAGAAGCGCCGCAAGACGGTCAAGAAATTCGCCGCCAGGCGCGCTGAACTGATGGCGATCATCAACGATCAGAAGCTCTCCCCCGAAGATCGCTATGAGGCGCGCTTGAAGCTGCAGAAACTGCCGCGCGATGCGAGCCCGGTACGTTTGCGTAATCGCTGCGCGCTAACCGGCCGACCGCGCGGCGTGTACCGCAAATTCGGTCTCGGCCGCAGCAAGCTGCGTGATATTGCGATGCGCGGCGAGATTCCCGGCGTGATCAAGGCGAGCTGGTAGCAGGAGAAACTATGAGCATGAGTGATCCGATCGCCGATATGCTGACGCGCATCCGCAATGCGCAGATGTCGGAAAAAGTTTCAGTTACAATTCCCGCGAGCAAACTCAAGGTTGCGCTTGCCAAGGTCCTCAAGGACGAAGGCTATATCGACGACTTCGCGGTGCGCCCGATGGACGGCAAGCCGGTGCTCGAAGTCGGCCTCAAGTACTACGCCGGCCATCCGGTGATCGAGAAGCTGGAGCGCGTGAGCCGTCCCGGCCTGCGCGTTTACAAGCCGAGCGGGGATATTCCGAAGGTGATGAATGGCCTCGGCGTGGCGATAGTTTCAACCTCGAAAGGCGTGATGACCGACCGCAAAGCGCGGGGCTTAGGCATCGGCGGCGAGGTATTGTGCATCGTTGCTTAGAGTTGACGCTGCAGACGAGGAATCGCGATGTCAAGAATAGGTAATTTTCCGGTCGAGCTGCCGATCAATGTCGAAGTCCAGCTGTCGAACAGCGAGATTTCGGTGAAAGGCCCGCTCGGCACACTGACGCAGTCCTTGTCGGCCCAGGTAACGGTCGAAAAGGTCGAGAACCAGCTGCAGGTCAAGGTCGCCAACGACTCGACTGCCGCCAACGCGATGTCTGGCACAGTGCGCGCGCTGGTCGCCAACATGGTGCGCGGCGTAACGAAGGGCTACGAGAAGAAGCTGACGCTGGTCGGCGTCGGCTACCGCGCGCAGGCCCAGGGCGACAAACTGAACCTGACGCTCGGATTTTCGCATCCGGTGGTGCACCAGATGCCGAAGGGCATCAAGGTCGAGACGCCGAGCCAGACCGAGATCTTGATCAAAGGCATCGACAAGCAAGTGGTCGGACAGGTCGCCGCCGAAGTGCGCGCTTACCGCAGCCCCGAGCCGTATAAAGGCAAGGGCGTGCGCTACTCCGACGAAACGGTGGTACTGAAAGAGACCAAGAAGAAGTAGAGGCGAGACATGAAAGACAAGAATGAAGCGCGGCTGCGCCGGGCGCAGCAGACCCGTCACAAAATCGCTGAACTCAAGGTGGTGCGGCTATCGGTGCACCGCTCGAACAGCCATATTTACGCACAGGTGATCGCGCCGAGCGGTGACGAGGTGCTGACCAGCGCCTCGACGCTCGAGCCCGAGGTGCGCAAAAGCGTCAAATGCGGCGGCAACGTCAAGGCGGCAGCCGAGATCGGTAAGCGCATTGCGGAAAAAGCGAAGCAGCTCGGCATCGAAACGGTTGCATTCGATCGCGGCGGCTACCGGTATCACGGCCGTGTCAAGGCGCTGGCGGAAGCCGCGCGCGAATACGGACTCAAGTTCTAATCAGGAAATGATATGGCGAAACTGCAAGCAAACAGGATGTCAGGCGGCGAACAACGTGGCGACGGCCTGCGCGAGAAAATGATCGCGATCAACCGCGTCACCAAAGTGGTGAAGGGCGGTCGCGTAATGGGTTTCGCGGCGCTGGTGGTGGTCGGTGACGGCGATGGTCGCGTTGGCATGGGCAAGGGCAAGGCGCGCGAAGTACCCGTTTCTGTGCAGAAAGCGATGGACGAGGCGCGCAACAAGCTGGTCAAGATTAACCTCAAGAATGGCACGCTGTATCACGCGGTGACCGGCAGGCACGGTTCATCGAGGGTCTATATGCAGCCCGCGTCCGACGGCACGGGCATTATTGCGGGCGGCCCGATGCGCGCGATTTTCGAGGTGATGGGCGTGACCAACGTGCTCGCCAAGATCATTGGCTCGACCAATCCTTACAACGTGGTGCGCGCGACGCTCAACGGCCTGCAAGCGATGAATACGCCGAGCGTAATCGCAGCTAAGCGCGGCAAGACGGTCGAAGAGATCACGGGGTAAGCCATGGCCAAACAGTCGGGTAAAACCATCAAGGTCACGCTGGTCAGAAGCCTGATCGGGACCATGCGGACGCACCGCGCCACGGTGCGCGGCCTGGGTCTGCGCCGTATCAACCACGCGGTCGAAGTGATCGATACGCCTGCCACGCGCGGCATGATCACCAAGGTCGCCTACCTCCTGAAGTGCGAGGGCTAAATGCAACTGAACACGATTAGGCCGGCAGCCGGCGCCAAGCACGCGAAAAAACGCGTCGGCCGCGGCATCGGCAGCGGAACGGGCAAGACCGCCGGCCTCGGTCACAAGGGGCAGAGAGCGCGCGCCGGCGGTTATCACAAAATCGGATTTGAAGGCGGGCAGATGCCGCTGCAACGGCGCCTGCCGAAACGCGGCTTCGTATCGCAGACGCGCGATGACACCGCCGAAGTGAGGCTGTCGGATCTCAATAAGCTTACGGCCGACACCATCGACATTCTTGTTTTGAAAGAATTTGGCGTGGTGCCGATACACGCGCTGTCGGCGAAGGTGATCGTGGCCGGCGAGATCAGGCGCAGCGTCACGCTGCACGGCCTGTTGGTGTCGAAAGGCGCCAAGGCGGCGGTCGAAGCGGCCGGTGGCAGGGTCGAAATGCGGGCCGGCGCGGAAGCTGCGCCCGCTGCGAGTGGCAAAAAAGCCGCCCGTAAAGCTGCAGCGGTAGTCAAAGCCAAGGCCAGGGCTGAAACGACCTCCGCGACCATAGCCGAGGAAAAGGCCAAAGCCGAGGCTCTGGCTGAAGCCAAGGGCGAGACCAAAGCCAAGGCTGAGAAAGCGCAGACCAAGGCCAAATCTGAAGCGAAAGCCGAGACCAGGGCCGACACCAAGGCTGAATCCAAAGCCAAGGGTGGTAAACCAAAACCCGCCACGTCCCAGAAAAACAGGAAGGCTGAATAAAGTTGGCTAACCAGGATTCAATGTTCAGCATGCAGGGCAAGATGGGCGACTTGAAGCGTCGCCTGTTGTTCCTGCTTGGCGCGCTGATTGTGTTCCGCATCGGCGCCCACATCCCGGTGCCGGGCATCGATCCCGTCGCGCTCGCTGAGCTGTTCAAGTCGCAGCGCGGCGGCATCCTCGACATGTTCAACATGTTCTCGGGCGGCGCGCTGTCGCGCTTCACGATCTTTGCGCTCGGCATCATGCCTTACATCTCGGCCTCGATCATCATGCAGTTGATGACGGTGGTGTCGCCGACGCTCGAAGCGCTAAAGAAAGAAGGCGAGTCTGGGCGCCGCAAGATCACTCAATACACGCGCTACGGCACAGCTGGGCTCGCGTTGTTTCAGGGCCTGGGTATTGCGATTGCGCTCGAGTCACAGCGTGGCTTGGTGCTCGAGCCCGGGCTTGCGTTCCGCCTCGTGACCATGATCACGCTGGTGACCGGCACCATATTCCTGATGTGGCTCGGCGAGCAGATNNCGCTGATCATCTTCGCCGGCATCGCCGCCGGGTTGCCGCATGCAATAGCCGGCACGCTCGAGCTGCAGCGCACCGGCGCGTTTTCAATCCTGACGGTTTTTTTCATCGCGGCACTGGTGATCGGCGTGACAGCGCTGGTATGCTTCGTCGAGCGCGGGCAGCGCCGCATTCTGGTGAACTACGCCAAGCGCCAGGTCGGGCGCAAGATCTATGGCGGTCAGTCGTCGCACCTGCCACTCAAGCTTAATATGTCGGGCGTGATTCCGCCGATATTTGCTTCCAGCATCATCCTGTTTCCGGCGACTCTTGCCGGCTGGTTCGGCACCAGTGAGAACATGCGCTGGCTCTCCAACATCGCATCGACGCTGCATCCGGGGCAGCCGATTTACGTATTTCTTTATTCTGCGGCGATCATTTTCTTCTGCTTCTTTTACGCCGCGCTGATGTTCAATCCAAAGGAAACCGCCGACAACCTCAAGAAAAGCGGCGCCTTCGTGCCCGGCATCCGGCCCGGCGATCAGACCGCGCGCTACATTGAAAAAATCATGCTGCGCTTGACGCTGGTGGGCTCGATTTACGTGACGCTGGTGTGCCTGCTACCCGAGTTTCTGATTGTGTGGAAGAACGTGCCGTTTTATTTCGGCGGCACCAGCTTGTTGATCATCGTGGTGGTGACGATGGATTTTATGGCGCAGGTGCAGGCCTATGCCATGAGCCACCAGTATGAAAGCCTGCTCAAAAAGGCGAACTTCAAGGGCGGTGGCGTATTCCCGGCACGTTAGATGGCGAAAGAAGAGACGATACAAATGCAGGGTGAGATCGTGGAAACCCTGCCTAACGCAACATTCCGGGTCAAGCTGGAAAACGGTCACGTCGTGCTCGGCCACATTTCCGGCAAGATGCGCATGCATTACATCCGTATTCTGCCCGGCGACAAGGTAACCGTGGAATTGACGCCTTACGATCTGACGCGCGGACGCATCGTGTTTCGCGCGAAGTGACGAGGGCGAATGGGAAATAGCAAATGCTGAATTGGGGAAACACAGAGGCGTCTCCCCATTCCACATTTCCGATTTTCTATTTACCGAATTTTTGAGGAAGCGATCATGAAAGTACGGGCTTCGGTGAAAAAGGTTTGCCGCAACTGTAAGATCGTCCGCCGCAAAGGCGTGGTAAGGGTGATCTGCAAGGACCCACGTCACAAGCAGCGTCAGGGCTGATAGTGCAGTTTTGGCATTTACTGTTTAAAATTAACAGGTTATAATTTAACATTTTTTTCGATTTTTGGCATTAACGAGGGTAGAAAAATATGGCCCGTATCGGTGGGGTAAATATTGCGAACCATCAGCACGCAGAGATTGCGCTGACGGCGGTGTACGGCATTGGCCGCAGCCGCTCACGCTTGATCTGCGTTGCGGCAGGCATCAAAAACACTTCCAAGATCAAGGACTTGTCGGATACGGAAATGGACAGGCTGCGCGAGCAGGTTGCCAAGTTCACGATCGAGGGCGACTTGCGGCGCGAAGTTTCGATGAACATCAAGCGCCTGATGGATCTCGGCACCTGGCGCGGGTTGCGTCACCGCCGCGGCCTGCCGGTGCGCGGTCAGCGCACCCGTACCAACGCGCGCACCCGCAAGGGCCCGCGCAAGGCGGCGGTCAAGATTATCAAGGCAGTAACGGCCGGATAGCAAGCAAGTTAAAAGCGGAAAGCACACACAATGGCAAAGGCAAACACCCGGGTTCGCAAGAAGGTCAAGAAGAATGTCGCGGAAGGCATCGCGCACATTCACGCTTCCTTCAACAACACCATCATAACCATCACCGACCGCCAGGGTAACGCGCTGTCATGGGCGACCACTGGCTCCGCTGGTTTCAAAGGCTCGCGCAAGTCCACGCCGTTCGCGGCGCAGATCGCTGCCGAGCGCGCCGGCAAGCAGGCGCAGGAATGCGGCGTGAAAAATCTCGAGGTTCGCATCAAGGGCCCGGGGCCGGGCCGTGAATCCGCGATGCGCGCGCTCAATGCGGTCGGTTTCAAGATTACCAGCATCGCCGACGTCACGCCGGTGCCGCACAACGGATGCCGCGCACCCAAGCGGCGTCGCATTTAAGGAGAACCCGACGTGGCAAGAAATCTTGACGCAAAATGCCGCCAGTGCCGCCGCGAGGGCGAAAAGCTGTTCCTCAAGGGCGATAAGTGCTTTACCGACAAGTGCGCGATCGAGCGCCGCAACTATCCGCCGGGGCAACATGGCCAGAAAAACACCCGCCTCTCGGGCTACGGCGTGCAGCTGCGCGAAAAGCAGAAGCTGCGCCGCATTTACGGCCTGCTCGAGCGCCAGTTCCGCAACACCTATCACGGCGCGGAGCAGAAGAAAGGGGTCACCGGCGAAACCCTGCTGCAGATGCTCGAGTCGCGGCTTGATAACATCACGTACAAGATGGGCTTCGGCGCCTCGCGCTCGGAAGCGCGCCAGATCGTTCGCCACAACGCGATCCTGGTGAACGGCAAACGCGTCAACATCCCGTCGTATCAGCTGCGTTCGGGCGACGTGGTGGAAGTCGCAGCCAAGGCCAAGGAGCATCTGCGCATCAAGGCAGCGCTTGAGGCCACCTCCGGCCGCGGTTATCCGGAATGGCTCGAAGTCGACACCGCCACGCTCAAAGGCACGTTCAAGAGCCTGCCGCAACGCAGCGACCTGCCTTCCACCATCAATGAATCGCTGGTGGTCGAGCTTTACTCGAAGTAATTGCCAGAGGATCAGGCCATGCAAAGCAGCACTTTTCTTAAGCCTCGTATTATCGACGTGCAGAACATATCGCCGTTCCACGCCAAGGTAACGATGGAACCGTTCGAGCGCGGCTACGGTCACACGCTCGGCAACGCACTGCGCCGCATTCTGCTGTCGTCGATGCCCGGCTATGCCGCGACCGAAGTCAAAATAAGCGGCGTCCTGCACGAGTATTCGACGATCGACGGCGTGCAGGAAGACGTGGTCGATGTACTGTTGAATCTCAAGGGCATCGTGCTGAAGCTGCACAACCGCGAGGAATCGACGCTGACACTCAAGAAGCAGGGCGAGGGCGTGGTGACCGCGGGCGACATCGAGCCGATGCACGACGTCGAAATCGTCAATCCCGACCACGTGATCGCGCATCTGACCGCAGGCGGCAAGCTTGATATGCAGATCAAGGTCGAGCATGGCCGCGGCTATGTGCCGGC
>PLYS01000430.1 GCA_003153455.1 Betaproteobacteria bacterium
CAATTAGCTAACCAACCCGAGCCCATTTCTCAAGATTGAAATGGTCCGAAGAAATCCGGCAGGTCAGGGCCATCTCGTCGACCACACCTTCTTTTTGACACACTGCCCTGTCTCAGGCAGAAAATCGCCCTGTAGCCGATATAGAGAAAAGTACCGCACAGCGGGATTTCCATGAGAATCCAGCAACTGACTCCGCTCGATGCCGTCGCGAGCCTGAAGAGCAGCGCGGCAGGTCTGAGCCGCGCCGAAGTCGAACACCGACTGCACGAATACGGCCGCAACGAAGTTGAGAAAGTGGCCCGGAGCCCTCTGTGGCTGCGTCTCATTAAGGAATTCATCACTTTCTTTTCGCTGATCCTGTGGGTTGCCGCGGGGCTGGCTTTCTTCGCTGAATGGAGTGATCCCGGCCAAAACATGGCGAAAGTAGGCTACGCCATCGTGACAGTGATTCTGGTGAGTGGGCTGTTCTCTTTCTGGCAGGAGTATCGCGTCGAACGAACGCTTGCGGCGTTGCGCAAACTGCTGCCGCAACAGGCCCAGGTGTTGCGCGAGGGCAAGGTCACCCGGGTGCCCGCGGAGCAATTAGTGCCAGGGGATATCGTCCACTTGGAGCAGGGCGATAACATCCCCGCAGACTGCCGTCTGATCGAGGCGTTTGGCGCGCGGGTCAATAACGCGGCCGTCACGGGTGAAGCGCTGCCCAAATCGCGCGAGGCCCACCCATCCGAAGCGGATGACTTGATCGACAGCAAGAACGTCGTGCTCGCCGGCACCTCGATGGTATCCGGGTAGGCCAAGGCCGTTGTCTTCGCCACCGGGATGCACACCGAATTCGGCAAGATCGCGCATCTCGCCCAAACGGCTGGGGAGGAGGTCTCACCGCTGCGCAAGGAGATCGCACACTTGAGTCGCGTGACCGCAATCGTCGCGGTGCTGATCGGTCTCTCATTCTTCTCGCTCGGCTGGATGATCGGCATCCCTTTCTGGAAGGTCTTTATTTTCGCGATCGGCATCATCGTCGCCATGGTGCCGGAAGGTCTGCTCCCCACGTTGACCTTGGCGCTCGTGCTGGCCACCCAGCGCATGGCAAAGCGCAACGTGCTTATCCGTTACCTGCCCTCGGTCGAGACACTCGGCTCCACGACGGTCATTTGCACCGACAAGACCGGTACGCTGACCCAAGGCCAAATGATGGTCCGGCAGCTCTATCTAGGTGAGAAAATTCTCTGTTCACCTGCTGGGATAAAAGAAAAGCCGGGCCTTGCAGATCTCTACCGGCCTTTTTTCCTGACAGCGCGCATGTGCCATGATCTGAAGGAAACAGAAAGTCACGGAAAACCGGCCTTTCTAGGCGATCCCATGGAAGTCGCGCTGGTGGAAATGGCGCTGCCCTTCGTCTCCGGTACTCCCGTCTGTCCTCGATTGGACGAGATCCCGTTCGACGCCGACCGCATGCGACTGTCCACCTTGCAACAGACGCCTGAAGGCCCTGTCCTCTACTGCAAGGGTGCACCCGAGTCAGTGCTTCCTCTTTGCCAACACATTCTCATTGACGGCAAGATTCAGCCCCTTGGCGTTGAGGTAAAGGTGAGCATCGTGCAAGCGCAGGATGCGATGGCGCACCAGGGCCTGCGGGTGCTGGCCTTCGCCTGCAGGAAGCTGGCTGTGGGTTATGACCGGGAGAGGCTGGAGGAGGACCTGGTTTTTACTGGGCTGGCGGGCCTGGAAGACCCACCCAGGCCCGAAGTGCCGGAGGCACTCCGCAAATGCCAAGAGGCCGGGATCAAGGTCATCATGGTTACCGGCGATCACCCCCAGACCGCCACGGCGATCGCCCGCGAAATCGGGCTGGTGAAGTCTGACAGTCCGACGATCATTACCGGCGAGCAGCTCAGACGGTTCTCGGTTATCCAGCTTCAGCTTGCCTTGGACGCCCAAGAGATCATCTTCGCGCGGGTCGTCGCCGACCAGAAGATGCGCATTGTGGAGGCGTTGAAGAAGAAGGGACAGATCGTGGCCGTCACCGGCGACGGCGTCAACGATGCACCCGCGTTGAAGGCTGCGCATATCGGCATCGCCATGGGCATTGCCGGCACGGACGTGGCTAAGGAGGCGGCCGACATGGTGCTGCTGGACGACAACTTCGCCAGCATCGTGAACGCCGTCGAGGAGGGACGCGCTGTATTCGAAAATATCCGAAAATTCCTCACGTACGTCCTGGTCCACAATGTTGCCGAGTTGATCCCTTACCTCGGCTTCCTGCTGTTCAGGATCCCCCTGGCGTTGACACCGATTCAAGCGCTGTCCATCGACATGGGGTCCGACACGCTTGCCGCCCTCGGCCTTGGTGTCGAACGACCCGACCCGCAGATCATGCGGCGTCCCCCTCGCCCGCAGGGCGAGAGGCTGATGAACTGGCCCCTGGCGTTCCGCGCCTATCTCTTCTTGGGGCTGATCGAGGCGGCTGCCGCCATGGCGGCCTTTTTCTTTGTGCTCAACGGCGCCGGATGGAAGTATGGCCAGAACCTGGCGGCCCAGGATCCCGTGTACCTGCAAGCCACTACCGCCTGCTTGAGCGCCATAATCGTGATGCAGATCGTGAACGTGTTCCTATGCAGAAGCGCCACCCGATCGGTCTTTTCAACCGGGCTTCTTGGCAACGCACTGATTATTTTGGGCGTGATGTCGGAAATTGCCATCCTCCTGCTGATCAACTATACGTCTTGGGGAAATTCTCTCCTCGGAACGGCACCCATTGGAGCAGAGGTTTGGGGCTTCGTCATTCCTTTCGCGGCAGGCATGTTCATTTTGGAGGAGCTGCGCAAGTGGCTTGCCCGNNCCGATTGACGGCTTCGGCATAAAACGGAAGGAACCAAAAATGATGAACATGGGATACAACGGCCTCTGGGGCCTGCTGGTACTCGCTGGTGATATCTGGGCGATTATCAATATTCTTCAAAGCTCCGTTTCCAATGAGAAGAAATTGATTTGGATAATCGCGGTGGTGCTACTGCCGCTGCTGGGCTTGATCCTGTGGTATTTCCTCGGACCACGGGACGGTAAGGCGTAGGGTTGGTGATTTGCGCTTGGAGCGCGACAACGGCCACCGCTTGTCAAATCAAGCCGCGACTACCACGGATTCGTTCCGTGTCTCGTGTCTCGTGTCTCGTGTGTCGTGTGTCTCAATCGTCACTCGACCTTGATGTTCGCTTCCTTCACCACCTTGCTCCACCGCGCAAAGTCTTCCTTGATGAACGCGGCGAACTCGCCTGGCGTGCTGCCCCGCGCGTCGAGGCCGATGGTGGCAAAACGCTCGCGTACCGCCGGCTGACTCAACACCTTCAACGTCGCCGCATTGAGTTTTTCGAGGATGTCGGCGGGGGTGCCTGCGGGCGCCAGCACTCCGGTGACGTTGATCACCTCGTAATTCGGCACGCCGGACTCGAGCATCGTCGGCCCCTCGGGCAGCACCGCGGCGCGGGTCATCGCAGCAGACCGATCTCACGCAGGTAGCGCTGCGCGCCCGCATGAATCAGATCGACGCGCGGTGCCGCGGCCACCGTATTCGCCATGGTGGATTCGCGCGCCTGCTCCAGTCGCTTGCCGATCGCGGCCTCGCCTTTGTGCAACGCTCGCACCATGCGGTACGCGACGTCATCGGGAAGCGTCGGCCGCGCCAGCACGAACGCCCACGAACCCACCGTATTGACCGCCGCATCCTGGCCGGGGTAGCTGCCGGCTGGCAGCGTGAGCGGTTTGATAAACGTATGTTTCGCCGTGATGCGCTTGACTTCATCGGCGCTGGGAGCAATGAAGCGCGCGCCCGCCGGACCTTTCGCCACCGCCACAAATCCGGGCCAGCCGACGCCGCCGCCCCACAGCGCCGCGACGCGGCCGTCGAGCACCATCGCCGGTCCGTCCGCCGCCTTGTCGAGATAGACGGCCTGAAGATCCTTGTTGATGTCGAGCCCCAGGCCGTCCATGGCGTAGCGCGCGAGCACGACGAAACCCGAGCCGCCCGCGCCCCATGCGATCGGTTTGCCCTTCAAGTCAGCGATCGTTTTGTACGGGCTGTCGGCGCGAACGATGAACATGCCGGAATTGGAATACATGGCGCTGATAATTTTCAGGTTCGCGGGCGCGCGGCCAACGCCGGCGATCGCCTCGTACGTGACTTCACCCGTGACCTGCCCGGTGTCGAGCTTGCCGGCCTCGAGCAGCGGCACGTTCTCGGTGCTGCCCTTGGTGTTCCTGGGCTGGACCGACAGCGTGGTGTCCGTTTCATTGATGGTCTCCGCGTACGCCGCGCCATAGACCGGAAAACCGCCGCCCGGCGTGGCGGTACCATGAATAACGACCGTCTTGTCCTGGGCCGACGCAATGCTGCTGGCCATCAATATCCCTCCCCTATCGCAAGCGACAACCAAACCTCACGTCTCGATATTCCGGTAAACACGATCGGCACCTCGATCCCTGAACGAAACAATTCGGGTATTATGCCCAAAAGATGAGCACATGCGACGAAATTTGAACGCGCCCCCCTTCAGGGCGGCGGGAATTATCTGCGTTGTCGCCGCCGGTCTGCTGCTTGACCAGAAGCTTCCGTTCGGGGGCCAGATAATCACCAACATCGCGGTATGGCTGATCTTCATCTGCATACTGCGGCACGCCTCGCGTCAGGAGCAGGTAAGCCTCGTTGCTTGCGTGTTCTACGCGACCATCGGCGAGATTTTCCTGTCGCTGACATGGGGGCTTTATGAATACCGGCTCGGCAACATCCCGCTGTTCGTGCCGCCCGGCCACGCGCTGCTGTTCATGGTCGGCACCGCGCTCGCGCCGCGCCTGAGCGATCGCCTCGCCTGGTCAGTGCCATTGCTCGCGGCGCCGTTTGTCGTATTGCTGAGCGTGACCGGCAGCGACACCTTGGGCGCGCCGCTGTTCGCGCTGCTGCTGCTGTGCATGGTATTCGGGCCGGCGAAAAAACTTTACGCCACCATGTTCCTGCTGGCGCTGGCGATGGAAATCTACGGCACCTGGCTCGGCAACTGGACCTGGTCGCCGCACGTGCCGTCGCTGGGATTGACCACGCTCAATCCGCCGCTCGCCGCCGGCGCGTTCTACTGCGTGCTCGACCTGCTGGTGACGGCAACCAATGCGGCGCTCGAGCGGCGGCGTGCAACGGCTGCAGCCGAGGTCGCCAATGTTGGCAATTACGGAATCGGGCGACAGTCCGGTTTCGCTCGACGCTCCCCTCGCCCGACGGGAGAGGGTGCGCCGGAGCGTGGAGCAGGGACCCGTTTACGGGATGCGACCGTGAAGGCGCACAATAGAACGCGGATATCCGGCGCCTTGCATCCCGCTGCGGGGTCACATCCATCGGCAAGCCGACGGAATCCTGTTCCGCCCTCCGCGGGCGCGGAGGTGAGGGATCGAGCGATGTCACGAAGTTACGTAAAGCTCGATGGTCAACCCTGACGGGGGTTGCGCGTTCTTCATGGTATGGGGCTGACTCGCGAAGATCTGGAAAACGACGTTCTGCGCAAATCCTACGAGCACCTGCGACACGATGTGCCGCTGGTGCCCGAGGACGAGTTTCATGCCTCGCTCGAACGCATCCTCGCCGGCTGGAATCCCGCGCGGGACCTATGGGTATTCGGTTACGGCTCGCTGATCTGGAACCCGCTGTTCCATTATGTCGACCGCAGCCTCGCCAGCATCCACGGCTTTCACCGCTGTTTCTGCCTGCGCTCGCGCCTGGGCCGCGGCTCGGTCGACAAACCGGGGCTGGTGCTGGGGCTGGACTTTGGCGGCTGCTGCAACGGCGTTGCATTCCGCATTGCGGCGCGCAACGTGCGCCACGAATTGAAGTTGACGTGGCGGCGCGAAATGGTGCTGGGATCGTATGCGCCGCGCTGGGTCAAGATGCGCGCCGGCAGCCAGAATCTGCGCGCGATCTCGTTTCTCGTAAACCACGAGCATCCGCATTACGCGGGCAAACTGCCGCTCGAAACCATCATCGCGATGCTGGCGTCGGCACACGGCAAATTCGGCTCGGGCGCCGATTACCTGTACAAGACCGTCGACTGCCTCGCCGCCAACGGCATTCATGACACCCACCTCGTCGCTCTGCGCGAGCGAGTCATGGCGGCGGCCGGCGGCGTGCACCACGCGGTCGAATGCCCCGAAGTCGGGGCATAAAGGTGCGAGACCTTATTGCCCGCGATCGTGGGCATTGAAGACTCCCTCCCCTGCGCGTAGCGCGGGGGAGGGTTGGGGAGGGGGCAGAATCGATCAGCCCCCATCCTAACCTTCCCCCGCACGCAGGGGAAGGAAGCTAAAGGTAGTGCCATTGGCGCTTACTCCACCTTGGCGCCTGACGCGGCGACGACCTTGCTCCATTTCGTTATCTCCATAGCGATGATAGCCGCGAATTCGGCCGGCGTATTGGCTACGGGTTCGAGGCCTTGAGCAATCAGCTTGTCGCGTAGCTCCGGCAAACGCAATGTATTATGAAGCTCGTTTTGCCATCTGCCGATGATGCCCTGCGGCGTTCCGGCTGGCGCCAGGACACCGTACCATGCGCTGCCCTCGTAGCCGGGTACGCCCGCTTCCGCTATGGCAGGGACTTCCGGCAAAGCGGACGAGCGCCGCGCGCTGGTTACCCCCAGCGCACGCAATTTTCCTGCCTGAACATGAGGCAATGCGGAAGGTATGGTCGGGAACGACAGCGAGACCTGACCGGCGATCAGGTCTGTCATCGCCTGCGCGTTCCCTTTGTAGGGGATATGCACGATGTTGGTACCCGTCATGTGCTTGAAAAGTTCTGCCGCAAGATGCGGCGGCGTCCCGTTGCCCGCCGACGCGTAAAGCATTTGCCCGGGACGCTCTTTTGCCAATGCAATGAGCTGCCTGACGGTACGCGCAGGCAGGGAAGGATGAACGACGAGCAGTCCCGGGCCCGTCACGAGCATGGTCACGGGCGCAAAATCGCGGACGGTATCGTAGGGCAGCTTCTGGTAAAGGCTGGGATTGATCGTGTGGCTGCCGCTTACCACCACCAACGTATAACCGTCCGCCGGAGATTTGGCAGCAAGCTCGGTGCCTATCGTGCCCCCGGCGCCGCCGCGGTTGTCGATGACGAAGGTGGCGCCGCTACGCTCGGCCACCTTTTGAAACACCATCCGCGCAACGATATCGGTACCGCCCCCGGCCGAGAACGTCACGATCACACGGACGGGGCGTTCAGGACCCCGGTGGCCACTTGAAATTCC
>PLYS01000613.1 GCA_003153455.1 Betaproteobacteria bacterium
GGTGATGAAGAACCGCGCGGACGGCGGCGCCGACCCGGGTCAACCGATGAACGCGAACAGCATTGCGTACTGGGTCACGGCGCAACCCGGCACGGGCTTCGAACGCGGGCTGGTGTTCGACGGCATTTCGCTCCTCGCTGCCGGTGGCCGCGCCGCCGCGATCGATCTTTCGGACATTCCCGACGACCAGATCGGACAGATCGATCTCATTCGGATCCGAAAAGACGTGTCGGTGCGCTTCGATCCCGCCTCGCGGCAGTTGGTGCTCTACGTGACGCCGGCCGCACCCTGACGTCCAGAGTGAGNNCCATGGCGCGCGAAGTGCACGTTGCGCTATTGGAGCGGCGAGAACGAGGCGGGCGCCATGATCTTGTTTTCCTGAGCAAGCAGGGTATAAGCCCCGCCATCGCCTGCTTTTGACGAGGGCGGCCATATGCCGCTCGCCCGCGCTTGGTCGAGGATCCCATTGCGCTCATCGAGTGTCGGGTAGCCCCAGATGTGAATGAAATTGTAGAGGTTGCCGCCAAGTTCGGAGTACCAAATACCGCACAGTGGCCCCAGTTTCAGCCGCCCCGGAAGCGCCGCTTCCCACACCCTCATAATCGTCGGCAGGTGACCCGAGACGTAAGTGTAGGTGCACATCTCGAAGCACGGCCCCATTTTGCCAGGCTTGAGTTCGGGCGAGCACGGGAATGGAATCATGATATCCGAGCGCATCCTGACGACGAACTCGCCGATATCGGGAGGCCACACTTTGGCTTTTTCGGCTTCGACCTGGACGCGGTCTCTTTGCGCCAGACCCAGGTACGGCCAGACGTGAACGAGCTGATCGAGCGGGCCGATATCGGTATGCCAAAACGCCGCTGGCGCCGATAATCTTTGCCGTTTCTCGTAGGCCTCGCCGAACCGCTTTTCGACTTCCGGTTGCGAACGCGGCTTGAGATCGTAGGTTCTTATCTCATAGATCATGACTGCCCCCGGGAATTGAACGGCGCCAGGTTTGCGCTATTGCAGCGGCGAGAACGAGGCGGGAATCAGGATTGTGTTTTTCCGGGCGAGGAGTTTGTAACCCCCGCCGTCGCTATCAGACTTGACCGACGGCGGCCATAAGCCGGCGGCGCCGGTCTTGGCGCGGATTTCATCGCGCTGGCTGAACGACTGAAAGGGCCAGATATGGACAAACGTGTTGAGCTCGCCGATATCCGTGTACCAGACACCGCACAATGGTCCCAGCTTCAGCCGCGCCGGAAGCGCGGCTTCCCACAGCCCCATGATCGCCGGCAACTCGCCCGGGACGTACGTGCAGATGCACATCTCGAAGTACGGTCCCATCCTGCCGGGCTTCAGGGCGGGCGCGTTGGGGAACGGGATCATGATGTCCGAGCGCATTCCCAGGCGAAATTCGGCGATCCTGGGAGGCCAGCCATCCTTGTACGCCGCGGCCCGAACGCGCTCGCGCTCTTCCAGATCATGGTATGGCCAGATGTGAACGAGCTGATTCAGCGGGCCGATATGCGTGCGCCATATCGCGGCGAGCTCAGAGTGTTTCTTGCGCTTTTTGTCGTAGTCCTCACCGAAGCGCTTCTCGACCTCGGGTAGCGTCCCCGGCTTGAAATCGTAGGTTCTCAGTTCATAAATCATGGAGTGCCCCATTTTTTCGGAAGGCGTGCATGGCGGATTCCTGATTCCACCCAAATGCACTGTCATGACCATTTCGGGTGACCATCGCGGCGTGATCCATAGTCGCCATGGACGCGCATAAACTCCGAGCTTTTATCAGCGCATGCGAGACGGCGGCCGTCCGCGCCAATGGCGTATAACGAGCCACGCGCCGAGCATGCCGCCAAGATGGGCGAAATGCGCGACTCCCTCTTGTGTTCCGGTGACACCCAGATAGAGCTCTAACACTCCGTAGAGGATCACGAAAACGCTTGCGGGCATTGGAATTGGCGGGAACAGTAAGAGGATCATTCGCCGCGGGAAATACATGCCATAGGCGAGCAGCAACCCGAAAATCCCCCCCGATGCGCCTACGGTCGGATAGGGCGCCCCGCCGGCAACGCCTGAAAAAATGAGCTGCGTAATCGCTGCCGTGATGACGGCCGCAAAATACAAATTGAAGAATCGCTGCGGGCCGAACAACCGTTCGAGCTCGCCGCCAAACATGAACAACGCGAACATGTTAAACGCGAGATGCGCTACGCCGCCGTGAAGAAAGCTGTAGGTAATGACCTGCCACGGCTCGAAACCGAGAGCGCCGGTAAACTCCGGCGAGGTTCCTATCGGCCACAAAGCGAGATACGAGACAATCGGGTCGCCAATGCCGGATTCGACGCCGAACATCGCCACACAAACAATGATCAGTCCCCGCGTGACGGGTGGAATGGAATAGAACATTTGGCCAGAGAGGTCGTAGCATCCAACATGCGCATGGCGGATTCCAGAATGATGACATAAAAAACGCCGCTCTGTTTCGATATGACTATTGCCGAAAAGAGCCGGCGAAACGCATTAGACATTAGACAACAGGAACAGTGAACGATACACTGCTCGATACACTGCTCTGGAAATGCTTCGGGCAACGACAGATTCGGTGGGCAAGCGACCTAAGGAAGGAATCTATAAATGAAAACAATTCGAGTCTTTGCAGCGCTTGTCATCGCGACCGGCGCGTTCGTGAGCGCTTTCCAGGCTGTCGCCCAAGGCCAAGGCTATCCGAACAAGCCGGTACACATGATCATCGCGTTTCCGGCCGGCACAGCCACCGACATCGTCGGGCGCGTGACCAGCCAAAAGCTTGCGGAAATTTGGGGGCGGTCGGTGGTTGCGGAAAACCGCCCCGGCGCGGGCAGTTCCATCGGCGCGGCCGCAGTGGTCAAAGCGCCGCCGGACGGCTATACGCTGCTCTTCAATTCCTCGGCGCACACCGTCAATCCTTCGCTCTACGCGAGCCTGCCATTTGACACCGTGAAGGACCTGGTCGATATCGCGCCGATCGCCGGAGCGCCGAACGTACTAGTCGTGAGTCCCGCCTCGAGCATCAAGTCGGTCGCCGATTTCATCGCCGAGGCTAAGGCCAAGCCGGGACAGATCAACTTCGGCTCGGCCGGGGTCGGTACCGGCACGCACCTCAACCTGGAAAAATTCAAGCTGATGACCGGCATCGATGTCACGCATATTCCATACAAGGGGACGCCCGAGGTGGTGACGGATATCGTGGGCGGGCGTGTCACCGGTTACTTCGCGCCAATCTCTGCCGCGATTCCGTTTGTCCAAAGCGGCAGGCTGCGTGCGGTGGCGGTAAGCAGCGCCAAGCGCTCGAGCCAGCTGCCGAATGTGCCGACGATCGCCGAGGGAGGAGTTCCGGGCTTTGACTTTACGCTCTGGTTTGGCCTGTGGGGTCCCGCGGGTATGCCACCTGAACTCGTTGACAAGATCTCCAAGGATGTAAACCGCGTACTGGCCAGCGCTGATGTGCGCGAGCAGCTGGCCAAGCTTGGCTGCGACCCAATGCTCATGACGCCAGCGGAATTCAGCAAGTACGTGCGCAAGGAGATCGAGGACAATGCGCGCATCATCAAGGCCGCCGGCATCAAGGCGCAATAACTCTCTATTAGGTTAGCCTGACAGCGCCCTGCAGTCTTCGTTCGTTATTCGAGGCGCATGCCCGTGTCCCTGATGAGCTTCTGGTAGCGCGCGAACTCGACCTTGATGAACGCCGCGAATTCCGGCGGACTGCTGCCGAGCAGCGTCTGTCCTTCCCGCACGGCGGTATCCACGACGTCCGCGGCCTGCAGCGTCTTGTTGAAAGCAGCATTGAGCGTGCCGACGATGCGGGCCGAGGTGCCGGCCGGCGCCAGCACGCCATACCATGGCGCCGGCCAGAAATCCGAAACACCCGCCTCGTCGAACGTCGGCACGTCGGGCAGCGATGGCAGCCGCTTCTGCGTATTGACCGCCAGCGCCCGCAGCCTGCCGGCCTGCACATGGGGAATCAGCACCGGCGTGCCGCCGATGATCAGCGCGACCTGCCCCGTGAACAAATCGGTCAGGATCTGGCTGTAAACCTTGTACGGAACGTGCACCATCTGCGTGCCGATCAGGCGCATGAAGAGTTCGCCTGCGACGTGCTGCACCGTGCCGTTTCCCTGTGATGCGAAATTGAGCTGGCCGGGTTTCGCTTTCGCGAGCGCAATCAATTCCTTCAGCGATTTCGCGGGAATCGAATTCGAGACCACGAACAGCGACGGCGTGCGCGCAAGCAGCGACACCGGGGCGTAGTCCCGGAACACGTCGTACGGGAGCTTGCCCGCCATCGCCGGATTGGACGCGAGCTGCGTGCTGTTGGCGAAGAGCAGCGTATAGCCGTCGGGCGCGGCCTTGGCCGCAATTTCCATTGCGATGACGCCGCTCGCGCCGCCGCGGTTGTCGACGATCACCTGCTGGCCGAGCAGCGCGGGCAGATGGTTCGCGAGCTGGCGCGCGCGCACGTCGAGTGGATTGCCGGCTGGGAACGGTACGATCAGCCGCAGCGGCCGGTCCGGATAGGCGGCGGATGCGCACGGTATGGCAACGCCGAGGAACATCACCAACAGAAAGCCGCTGGCCCACACCCGCCTATTCGTGGTACGCGAAGTACGCGCGCCCGCCGGCGAATTTTGCATGCCGCGCTACCAGCCTTGCGGCTCAGTGTGCAGCGCGGCGATGGCGCCGATTTCCGCCGCAAGCGCCTCCTGCTCTGCAGCACCGAGCAGGTCGAGCGGCGGGCGCGGCTGCCCGCACTCGCGCTTCATGCACCGCATGCCGCCTTTCAGCCCCGCCACGCCGGTGGGCTTCATGGCCTGCCGCAACGCGGCGAGCACTTCCTGCACTGGCCGCGCCTCTTCATATTGCTCTTCCGCGCAGCGGTCCCACAGCTCGCGCACCGCCTTGGGCGCGATGCCCGCCAGCGGCGCGAACATGGCCGTGGCCCCGATGGCGCCGGCCGAGATCATGTACTCGCTGCCCGTCAGCAGCTGAAACTGCGGGCGCACGCGCTGCGCGGTCGAAATCACCTCGATCAGGAACTGCCAGTCGAGGCTTGCATCGACCACGCCGGCAAAGTTATCGAGCTTGTCGATCAGCTTGAGTGCGAGATCGGTCGTCACTTTGACGCCGCCCGACTCTTGCGGACTGTTGTAGACGAAAAACGGGATGCCGGCCGCTTTGCCGATCTGCGTGAAGTGCTCGAGCAGCATGCTCGCAGGCGGCGTCCAGTAATACGGCGTGGTCGCGACCACCGCCGCCGCCCCCGCCTGCGCAGCATGCCGCGCCAGCGCGGCTGCCAGGCTGGTGCCCGCTTGGCTTACGTGCGCGATCACCGGCACGCGCCCCTTGACCTGCCGCAGCGCGAACTCGAGCAGCTCTTGGCGTTCCACGTCGGTCAGACTCACCGACTCGCCAGCGTGCATCGGCAGCGCCAGCGATTGCGCGCCGTTGCGCAGGTGGAACTCGATCAGCTTCGCGTACACGTCGTAATCGATGCGCTCCTCGCGCGTGAACGGCGTGACCGGGGTATGGACCAGGCCTGCTTTAAAGATTGTCATTGCGGGTCGCCTCGTATCGTTCGATTGCCTGCGTTGTGGCGTTACCAGCCGTGCGGCTCAGTCTGCAGGATGCCCAGCTCCTCGAGCTGGCCGCGGATATAGTTCTGCCGCTCCTCCGTCGCGGTCGGCAGCGGCGGCCGCGTCGGCCCGACTGGACGGCCCATTATCACCATCCCGCCCTTGAGCGACGATGGGTACTGGTCGCGGAAGATCAGCCACAACCGCGAAATCTTGTACTGGCATTCGCGCGCCTGCGCCCAGTTGCGGGCGGCACAGGACTCGTAGAGCCGAAGCACGAGATTCGGGCAGATCGCGCCGGCCGAGGAATACGATCCCGCGCCGCCGAGCGGAATCGACGGCAGCAGGTATTCCACGCCCGCGATCATCGCGAAGTCAGGACGCATCGCGAGCGCGACGCGCGAGAGCTCGAGAAATTTCTCGCTGTTGAAGCTCGCTTCCTTGACACCAATCAGGTTGGGCAGGCGCTCGATGAGCCGCGCGAGCAGCTTGCCGGTGATCTCGACGCCCGAGAGATACCCCGGCGAGTTGTAGGCGAGCAGCGGCAAATCGATCGACGTGCCGAGCCGCACGAAATAGTCGTAGATCGCCTGCGGCGACGGGTTCCAGAAATAGGGCGTGATCGCGACCACGCAGTCAGCGCCGATCTTCTGCGCGTGCCGCGCAAGCTCCAGCGAATCCCCGACCGCCAGCGCACTGACGTGGATGACGACCGGAACGCGGCCCGCCGTGGCCTTGACCACGGCTTCCGCGCCCGCCTTGCGCTCCGCGAGCGTCATGTTGAGCGATTCGGACTTGTGGTACGGCCACGTGATTCCCGTCGCGCCGGTGCGCACATGAAAATCCGCGACCCGCTCGAGCGTCGGCAGGTCGAGGCTGAAGTCTTGCTTGAACGGCGTTACCGGGGCCTGCATCACCCCTTTCAGAACGAGCGGCATTTCGCTATTCCTCTCATCTCATTATCACCGCGCAGCCCCGCGTTGCCTCGTCCGCGCTGTATCACGTTCACTCCGGCTGGATACCTGAGTCCTTGACGACTTTTCTCCACTTCGCGAGTTCCGAGCGGATCAGCGCGCCGAACTCTTCCGGCGAACTGCTCGGCGTCGCTTCCGCGCCGTCGTCGATGAACCGCTTCCTCACCTCCGCGTCCTGCAGCACGCGCACGATGCCCGCGTGCAGCCGGGTAACAATCTCGCGCGGCGTGCCAGCCGGCGCGAGCAGGCCGAACCATTGCACGGCCTCGTAGCCGGGTACTCCCTGCTCGGCGATCGTCGGAATGTCGGGCGCACCCGTCATGCGTTTGGCGCTCGTGACCCCGTACGCGCGCACGCGGCCCGACCTCACCTGCGACAGCGCGCTCAGGCTCGCGACGACCGTGAGATGCACGTGCCCCGCGATCGTATCCATCAGCGCCGGATGCGTCGCCTTGTACGGAACGTGCAGCATCTTCGTTGCCGTCATGTTGAGGAAGAGCTCCATCGCCATGTGCTGGATCGAGCCGATCCCGCCCGTCGCGTACTGCAGCTGGCCGGGCCGGGCCTTCGCGAGCGCGACGAGTTCCTTTACGGTCTTCGCCGGCAGCGACGGATGCGAGACGATCATCTCCGGCACCGTCACCATCAGCGAGACCGGCGCAAAGTCGCGCGCCAGGTCGAATGGGATCTTTTTCATCAGCGCCGCATTGCTCGCGTGCGAGGCGATGCACGTAAGCAGCGTGTATCCGTCAGGCGCCGCGCGCGCGACGTAGTCGGCGCCGATGTTGCCGCTCGCGCCGCCGCGGTTGTCGATCACGATCTGCTGCCCGAGAATGTCGCCGAGCTTCGGCGCGATAATGCGCGTCGTGGTATCGGTACCCCCGCCCGCCGTCGATGGCACGACCCAGCGCACGGGCTTTTCGGGATAACCCGCGGCAAGGGCAATCGGTGTGAACGCGCATGCAGCGAGCGCGGCCGCAATGCCGGCGGACCATTGCCGGCGCCTCGGGAGAGTTGCGCGAATCCAAAGTGACTTCATTGTGCCTCCCTTATTCAAATCTCTGCCCGGCCTCGATCGACGGATATTTCATTTCGGCTTCAGGCTCGCAAGGCCCGGCGCGGCGGGCACGCCCTCACGTGTGCCCAGCAGCTCGTAATAACGCACAGCAAGCGCGAGGTCCTGCAATGCGGTGCCGACCGACTTGAAAGCAACCAGCCCCTCCTGCGGCACCGCGATGGAACCAGCGACGACTTGCGCGAGCGTCGCCCGTTTGGCTTTCGGCAGCGCGCCGCTTTTTTCCGCCTGCCGCAGCTCCCCGCTTTCGGCGATCGCATTGAGCGAGTCCATCACTACCAGCCTCGCATCGCCGAAACATTTGACGTCAGCCTCCATGAATTGCGGACGAGTGTTGCCCACTGCGCAGAACAGGCGGCACTGGTCGAGCCATTCGCCGCGCACGACCGGCTCGCTGCTCGCATTGCTGCTCGCTGCGGCGACCACCGCCCGGCCTCGCACCGCGGCCTCCGCCGAGCCGACGGCGGACACCGGAAAGCCGAGCCGCGCCGACATCTCCCGCGCAAAGACCTCGCGGTTCGCGGCGGTCGGACTGTACACTGCGGCCGACTCGATGCGGTACACGTTAGCGAGACTTTCGAGTTGCATACGCGCCTGGTGGCCCGAGCCGATAATGCCGACGGACACGAGGCCCGAGACCGAAACTTTTCGCGCCGCCACGCCGCTCGCCGCGCCCGTGCGCAATTCGGTGATGGTGCGGCCGTCCATTACCGCCAGCAACTCGCCGTCCCGCAGGCGATACAGCGAGACGACGTAACGCACGCCGGCGCCGTCGATCAGATGGTACGCCTTCGTCGCGCAATATCCCGACTGGCGGTCGAGCGCAAACAGGATGCGCATCCAGCCGCCATCGAAGGCGGTGTTGAGCCGCGGCGAGACGACTGTCTCGCCCGCTGCCTCGTGANNGTCACCGCCATTTCACTATTTCATGCTGCAGATTGCGGATGATCTCCGCCGGCGTCGCGGCGGGAGCGAACATTGCATACCAGGAGATCAACTCGAATCCGCTCAAACCGGCTTCCGAGATTGTCGGTACGTCCGGCAACAATGACGATCTCTTGGTGGAACCGACGCCGAGCGCCCGGATGCGATTCGCTTTCAGGAACGGCTGGGTCACGGTGATGGAATCAAAAGTCATCGTGACCTCGCCGGCCACGGTGGCCTGAGTCTGGAGCGGCGACCCTTTGTACGGGACGTGAACCATTTTTGTTCCCGCCATTGAATTGAACAGCACAAAGGAGCGTGTATCCATCGGGCGCGGAGCGGGCGACGTTCTCGCAGCCTATGATTCCGGCGGCGCCGGTCCGATTGTCCACCACGAAGGACTGACCGAGGCTTTCGCCGAGCCTGCGACCGATGAGGCGCGCAATAATGTCAGTTCCGCCGCCGGCGGGGAATGGCGACACGAGCCGCACCGGCTTGGTCGGATAGGTTTGAGACCATGTATCAGTGCAAAACAACGCGGTGATGGTCAGCGCTGCAATAATGGCATGAGGTTTACGCACGGAAACTCGATTTACCTTAGAAAAAGCTGTTCACCGCGAAGGACGCCAAGGACGCGAAGGAAAACACATCACAAGCCTTGTCATAAAGTCGACATGAATTATCCCACACAACACAATCTTCGATGCTCGCGATGCGCGTTAATCTATACTCGCGTCGCACGGGTAAATTACAATCGGTGCTCTGCCTGCAACGAGGGAGATGAAAACATGAACGCAATATTCGGGTTCGCGTCGAGAGCGCTGGCAGGTTTCCTGGCGTTGGCGGTGATAACATGGAACCACGCTTACGCCAGCGAGTTTCCGCTTCGCCCCGTGAGGATCGTCGTTCCATCGACTCCGGGCGGTGCGCTCGACATCCTGTCCCGGATACTGGCGCAGAAGCTGCCAGCGCGCTGGGGGCAGCAGCTGGTGATAGATAACCGAGCAGGGGCCGGCGGGATCATCGGAACCGAGATCGTTGCCAAAGCCGACCCGGACGGCTACACGCTGCTGGTGGTGGCCCTGGGTTATGCCGCAAATCCTTTCCTGTATGACAAGCTGCCGTATCGGACGCCGCAGGACTTCACCGCGGTCACCATTATCGCTTCGGCTCCGAACGTCATGGTGGTTCATCCGGCGGTTCCGGCCGGCTCCGTGAAGGAGTTGATAGCTTTGGCGAAGGCGAAACCTGCCACGCTGGTTTACGCGTCCTCAGGTATCGGCACGAGCGGACATCTCGCGATGGAACTCTTCAAGCGCATGGCGGGCGTCGATATGGTACACGTGCCATACAAAGGTGCTGGCGCGTCGACTGCGGCCGTGGTGGCGGGACAAGTCCAGGTATTGTCGACGGCTCTCGGCGCCGCGTTCCCGCATATCAAATCCGGCAGACTGCGGGCATTGGCGGTCACAGGGCTCAAGCGGGCCGCCGCCGCTCCGGAAATCCCGACTGCCGCAGAATCAGGCCTGCCGGGGTATAAGGTCGACGGATGGTTTGCCGCGTTGGCACCGGGCAAGACGCCAAAACGCGTGGTCGACCGGCTGCACTCGGAGATCGCGACTGTCCTCAATATGCCTGACGTGTCCGACCGCATCACTGCGATGGGATTCGAGGTCGGCGGTATGAAGCCCCAGCAAACGACATCGTTCATCGCTGACGAGATCGCGAAGTGGGGAAAAGTGATCCAGGAAGGCGGCATTAAGGGCGAGTGAAAAGCTTTTTCTACGATCATGCATTACACACCACTTCGCGCGTGACCGATCGGGTGTTGCCGAAGCTGGGAACATAAACCGAGTGCGCGCCGGGACCGCCGGCGACGATGATGCCAATGCCCGCGGGCTCCGGCGCAATTGTCAGCAACGTGTCCGGCCCGATGGCGCCGAGCACGCCGGTGCGTGAGGCTTGCGCGCGTCCCATGTCTTCGGGCGCCATGCGGCCGGCCGCCATCTTCGACTGCTCCCACAGCCTGCGCTTGACGTCGTCTTTCGTGTGCCCGAACTGGTGCAGGATATCCGCGTGCTCCGGCGATAACACGATCCAAGGCTCGCCGCCGTGGACGTATTCGTTGCTCGGCCCGTGCGCCATCGTGTCCGCGATCACACGCAGGATGTCGTCGGCGTGCCTGGCGTAGGAGTGCATGTTCATGGTGCCCTCGGCGCCCACCACGGTCACCGTGCTGCGCTCGGGCGCGAAGCCGCGCTCGACGTGCAGCGGCGTCCACGGATTGCGCGCCTCGTTTTCGGCGCAGCAAAACGTGAACTTGCCGGGCTGGCCCTGCGTCGCGCGGTCCATTTCACCCGGTAGCGCGCCGCCTACGTTCTGCAGTATCAGCCGCAGCGCGCGGCCGAGCGTCGCGTTGGCCCACGTTCCCTGGCCGAGGCAGTTCACCCCGCTGTTGATCCCGAGACGCTGCACGATCGGCCCGTTGACGATCAGCCATACCGCGACGGGGTCCGTCGTCGTCTGCAGGCCCTGCAGGTTGAATTCGCGCGCCGCGACCGCCTTGGTCGCCGCGATCAGCACCGGCAGGTAATCGGGATCGCAACCCGCGAGCACCGCGTTGATCGCGATGCGCTCGACCGTCGCCGTGCCGAAACCCGGCGCGATCCTGGCAATGAGCTCGTCGGGCGCTCGACGCGTGTGGCGAAGCATTTGCTCAATGCGCTCGACCGTCGGCGGGACCACCGGCAGGCCGTCGCCCCAGCGCCGCTCGCGGAACAACGTGTTGATCGCTGCAAGATCGTCGGAAACTGTGACCAGCGCCGCACGCTCGGCGGACGGCGAATGCTTCACGATGGCCGCGGCTGCGTCGGGACTTGCAGTGTCGGCATCGCATACCAGCCGCGCCACGTCTTCAGCGCATTGCGCGGACAACTCGCGAACCTCGTCGCGCGTGAGGCTGCTGAACGGGTGCGGGATGACGGCGATCGGCAGATCGGGGTAGCCGAGCGCGGACGACTGGGCGCGGCCCAGCTTTACGAACGCGCTCGAGCAGATCGTGACTGCCGCCGGCCCGAGCTTCGCCACCTCTGCATTGTCGTGGATACTCCACGACGTGCAGGCCCCTCAGTCGCCGGACCCGGTGATTACCAGATCGCACTGTGCGGACAACTCCTGTACGACCGAAACGTCCGCGGGTATCGACGCACCGCGCTTCCTGCGCTTGATGATCGTCTTCACGCCATACTTGCCGACCAGCAACTCCGCGAGGTCGTCGGCCAGATAGTTGAAGTTGGGCTTCGCGTTGTCGATGAAGCCGACGACCTTGCCGGTGAGCGAATCCAGCCTGCGCCGAAACTGCTGCGGCTCGTTTCCGCCTGGCGCCGTCGGGTCGAATACAAGCGCTGTTTCAACCATGGCTTTCTTCTCCATTGATAACTCATGCCGCGCGCTGCTGGTGACGCCAGGCGCAGCAAGCACGATTCGACGTGCTTGATGTCAGTCGATTTTGATGTTGCCGGCTTTGACTACCTTGGACCACGTGGCGATGTCCTGGGAGATCGCACTCGCGAACCCCTCGGGCGTGGAGTGCGCGGCCTCCGCGCCACCGGCGCGCAGCCGCTCCTGCACCTCGGGCTGCTTGAGGATGCGCGCGACCGATTGATTAAGCCGCGCGATGATTTCCCTGGGCGTGCCCGCAGGCGCCCACATGCCGGCCCAGCCATCGACCGAGTAGCCTGGAACCAGCTCTCCGATCGCGGGCAGATCGGGCAATGACCGCGAACGCTTCGCGGTGGTAACGGCGAGCGCGCGCAGCTTGCCCGCCTTGATCTGCGGGCCCAACACCAATTCCGTGGCAAGCAGCGTCTGAATCTGCCCGCCGAGCAGGTCGGTGAGCGCGGGGCCATCGCCCTTGTACGCGACGTGAACCAACTTGATCCGGGCCATCTGCTGGAAGAGCTCGCCCGCAAGATGCGGCGTGCTGCCGGTGCCGGGCGAGCCGAAGTTGAGGACGCCGGGTTTTGCGCGCGCAAGCTCGATGAACTCCTTCAGGTTGCCCGCCTTTACCGACGGGTGCACGACGAGTATGAACGGCAGGATGCTGATCATGCTGATCGGCGCGATGCCCTTGACCGGGTCGTATGGCAGCTTGTAGAGGACCGCGTTGGCGGCATAGCTCGACGTCACCACGATGATCGTGTAGCCGTCCGGGTTGGCGCGTGCCGCGATCTCGGCGCCGATCGCGCCGCCCGCGCCGCCGCGGTTGTCAACGATGAACTGCTGGCCGTACTCCTCCGACAACTGCGGCGCGAACGTGCGCGCCACGACGTCAGTAGTGCCGCCGGGCGGGAATGGCACGACCACGCGCCCCGGTTTCTCGGGCCATTTTCCCGTTTGAGCCTGCGCCGCCGGCAACGCTGCGGCGAGGGCCAGCACCAGCAATGCGCGTCTTGTTTTCATGGGTGCGATGTGAATGACAGTAGGTGTAACAGTTGAGCCGATATTCATCACGCCGCCTTTCCCGCTTCTTGTCCTTTATCCACTTGACGCGCCTCGCTTACCTTCTCCTCAACCAGCTTGCCGTCACGCATCACCACCACGGCGGTGTCGGTCTGCCTCGCGATCTCACGCGCTCTCCGGCCAGCCCTTAACAGCGCTGCGGGCGCAGCCTGCATGTCCGCATCCGGCAGCTTCGAAACCAGCGGCTCGTTCATGAGTTACCTCCTTCGTCGTTCAGTATCGGGGTGTCGCCACTGTTGTCGATCCACTGGCAGTAATCCACGCGGTGGCGGTAAACATCGTGAAAATTGCGCCGCCCGGCTGCAAAGCGGCGGCGAATTGTCTCTGGCGGTACGTGGTGCCCGCCCTGCCGCACCCGCATCGCCACGCGTGCGATCGCCTCTTCAGGCGTGGCCAGCGACAGGAAAATCAGCTTCACCGCAAAGCCCGCCGCCCGCCAGCCGGCAATCATGCGCGCATAGGTCAAGCCTGACAAGGTCGTCTCGAAGGCGAAGCTGCGGCCCTCAGCGGCGTGGCGCGCGATTTCTTCCGGTTTCATCAAAATGCGCCGCCCGTCCACCCAAGCGAGGCCGCCCCGCGCGCCCGGCGATGCCGAATGAGCAGGGCCAACATTTTAGCTGATGGTAGACCCCATTTTTACGTTATGTATATATACGGCGGCGTATCTCTAATTTTTCGCGGCCAGCAATCGCTCTAATTTCAATATCTGGCGCTTCAAGTCCAACGGTGTCAGCGAGTGCCGGCCGCTTCGGGACAGGGGGCGCGTGGTCTGCGTTTTCCTCTCATTGGTGGCTCGGAGCTGACGGAGGAAGGATCGGACTACTCTGCTAACTTTGGCAGCTTCACTTACCTGGCACTCCCACAACACGAGAGATTGCCATCCAAGCCTGCCCAGTTCGGAACGATTCTTCTTATCTCGAACCATATTGCGCTTTAGCTAAGCGCCCCCAATACGCCTTATTTGATCTCGGAATGTGGCTTAATTTGCACCGTGGATGTTGATGCCAAAAACAGCCATGCATAAAAATTACCTTTTTACGGCCCACAAACACGAGATCAGGGCGTCCCGGAAGGTCATGACGATGCAATCGGTAGCGGTAGCCTAGAGCGTGCACGAGCCGGCGTAACGCCATCTCAGGTGCCGAACCCGTCGACTTGATGCGGCGCATATTTTCGCTGCGACTTATCACAAGCGATACGCGCATCGCATACGGTGTTCCTTTATCTCGATGAGGAACTTACTCGCGCTAGCCCCAACTCTGCGCGAATGGCATCCTGTTTCGCCATTCATGCCTCCCCGGGTTTCTCCGGATCTTGCCAGATTATTCCTCGCAACGACGACAAAGCGATTGATGCCGGACTGACAATCGTCACTTATCGCCCCTGATCCCCGCCGCCTTGATCAGGCGCGCCCACCGGCTCGAATCCTGCAGCGTATAGCGCTTGAGCTCTTCCGGTGTCGTCGGCGTCGGCTCGAGACCTTGCGCTGCCAGCCGGTCGCGGCTTTCGGGATCGGCGAGCGCTTTGACGATCTCGGCGTTGAGGCGCCTGATGATCGCTTCAGGCGTGCGCGCGGGCGCGAAGATTCCGTACCACGTCACCAGCTCGAAACCCGGCAGAGTCTCCGCGATCGGCGGCGTATCCGGTATCACCGCCGAACGTTTGGTCCCGCCCGTCCCAAGCAGCCGCAGCCTTCCGCCTTGCACGTGCGCGAGCACCGTCGGCATGCTCGTGAACAGGATGTGCACTTGCCCCGAGATGAGATCGGTCACGGCGGGTGCAGTCCCCTTGTATGCGACGTGCACCAGTTTGATCCCGGCGAGCGATTGAAAGAGTTCTCCGCCAAGATGTGGCGAGGTGCCGGTGCCCACCGACGCGAAATTGAGTGCGCCGGGCTTCGCTTTCGCGAGGGCCACGAGCTCGCTCACCGAATTGGCCGCGACCGAAGGGTGCACCACCAGCACCTGCGGGCTTTGCACCAGCATGCTCACCGGCGCGAAATCGCGGTGCGGATCGTACGGGACTTTCGGCAGCATGAGCGGCGCAAGAAACGTCCCCCCGCCGGTGCCGAACAACAGCGTGTAGCCGTCGGGCGCGGCGCGCGCGACGAGCTCGCTGCCGATGATCGTGCCCGCGCCCGCGCGGTTATCGACGACGATCTGCTGGCCGAGCGCCTGCGAAAGTTTCTGGCCGACGGTGCGGCCTACGAAATCGGTCGGTCCGCCCGGTGGATAAGGAATGACCAGGCGAATTGGCCTCGTGGGGTACGGCTGAGCCGCGAGGGTCTGCGCGACGAGCAATATCAACAACGCACCCCACCACTGCATTGACCGCATGCGCGCCTCCGTAGGAAGAAATAGGAAAATTAATGCGCCCGTCGCCGGCATCGTGTGCCAATGCTATGCTGCAGTGATGTCGGATCCGTGCTCGTTGCGCCCGATCGGGGCTGCCCGCCTGTGCTCTGCCGTCCGATCCGCGCTGCCGGGGCGCTTCGCAACGAACGTTGCGGCAAATCATGCAGTCCNNGGGCGCGCCAAGTCAAACGCGCCCTCCGTCGGCGGCGCGCACGTGTACATGCAGGTTGAGGTTGAGGTTGACGAAACGCCGATGGAACCTATACCCCAGGTGATTCAATTTCCTCTTGATGCAGTATCACGATACAGCACGGGATGACACTGGCAGGCCGGATACGTATAATCATACGTGTCAATTGCAGGAGCCGACCATGAGCAAAAAACTCACCATATTGATTGAAGACTCGGTATACGAAGGCCTGCACCGGGTCGTAGGACGCGGCAGCATCAGCAAGTTCATCGAAAATCTCGCCCGTCCGCATGTCGCGCAGAAGGATCTTGGTGCCCAGTATCGCGAGGCGGCACGGGACGCAGCGCGCGAGCACGAGGCGCGTGCCTGGACGGAGGGCCTGATCGGGAGCGTCGATGAAACGCGGTGAGGTCTGGTGGGTGGATTTCGAGCCCGCGCTGGGCTCCGAGGTCAGGAAGACCCGACTGGCGGTCATTGTCAGCAACGATGCATCCAACGGGGCCATGAGCCGCGTACAGGTAATTCCCGTGACCAGCAATACGAGCAAGCTATACGTGTTCGAATCCCGGATCGAGGTCAAAGGCGCCCAAGGCAAAGCGATGGCGGACCAGATCATGACGGCGGACAAGCAGCGACTCAAGAAGCGGATTGGCAAGGTATCCCCGTCGGAAATGCTTGGCATCGAGCGCGCCATCAAGATTCAACTGGGAATTCACTGATTCACGATCGCTCCGCATCAGGGTGCGCCACACCAACGCGATTACGACGTGGCGAAACGATCCGGAAGCGGACGGCGTCTGGCCGTGCGCGATGCGGCTGCGTTACGGAGCTTTTGTCAGCACAAATCCGCGCTGCCGGGACGGTCCGCGACGGACCTTGCAGCGAATCATGCAGTCTCCCCGGGCGCGCCAGGTCAAGCGGGCGTCGAGTTCAGGCGCGTTGCGCGGCCGGCGCGTCGTCGCGCAGCCCGCTCAGGATCGAGAGCGCGCGTTCCATCGAGAACTCGCGCGTTTTCTTGTCGAACGCCTTGCCGCCGCCCGGCATCATGTAGCCGTGTAGCACGCCCGGGAAGATGTGCACTTCCACGTTCTTCATCCGCGCCGGCACCGCGCGGTACATGGCCTGCACTTCCGGCGGCGCGGCGTGGTCCTGGTCGCCCCAGATAATGCAGATCGGTTTCGTCACGCCGTCGAGGTCCCTGATAAAGTCGCCGAGTTGCGTGCCGTGGCAGGAAATGCCCGCGTCGTAGCCGAGGCGCTTCGGTCCCAGGATCGCGTAGGGGCCGCCATAGCAGAAGCCCATCGACGCCGCGCGCCCGTTGAACTGCGGCAGCTTGCGCACCTCGGCGAGCGTGTCCGCCATGTCGGCTTCGCCTGCCTTGATCTTCTCGAGGCGCGGCTGCCCGCGCGGGGTGGAACGCTCATCCCCGCGCGCGAGGGGGCCGGGCACCGAACGCCAGAACAAATCGGGCGCCGCCGCGATGTAGCCGGCCGCGGCGAACTCGTCCACGATCGCGCGGAGGTCCGCATCCACACCGTGGATGGCGGAGGCGAGCACGATGGCCGGCACCTTGCCCTTGGCGTCGGGCGCCACCAAGTAGCAATCGAACTTGCCACCGCCGCTGGAACGAACCTTGATGTCTTTGCGCTGCATGTTGCGATCTCCTGTTTTATCCCGTTCGGTGCATGTTACAGGCCATCAGGCACGGCCTCAATCAAAGAAACGGGCGCTGCGTGTGCTGGCGTACAGAACCCGCCGCGTCGTCGGCGTAATCTCAACTTCGCATTACGCCGGGGGTCCCCGGTAGGTGGTTCAGGCCGCTTCGCAGCGGCTGGCCATCAATTCTCAAACACAAAGGAGTGAACATTATGGGTACGCAAACCGAGTATTTCACCACTATGGAGTCGCAACTGAAGAAATGGGATGCCGATATCGATAAGCTGAACACCACTGGCGCGAAAGCCAGTGCCGAAGCAAGCGCCAAGTACAAGGAACAGGTCAAAGCAATGCGCGTCAACCGCGATGCCGCGTACAAGAAACTGGCGGAAATGCGCGCGGCCACCGAGTCGGTAGGTAAGCAGATGCAAGCCGGACTGGACGCGACCTGGGAATCGATGAGGAAAGGCCTGGAAACAGCCGCCGCGAGTTTCAAGAAATAACCTGCCCGAGCAGTGACATCCCTGTCCCGACGGCGCTAAACGCGCGAGAAATCGAGACAGGGCAGAACAATCGTGGACAAACCACGATGGTTTGCGATCTAAGCCCGCTCAGAAAACAAAGGGTGGTCTGTTCGATACTGTTTCGCCTTCCGCCCTCATCCATGCAGTTACCTCTCACTCCACCCTGACGTTGCCTGCCTGTATGACTTTGCCGTAACGCTCTATGTCGCGCCTCAGGTACGCGCCCAGCTCCTGCGGCGTGCCGCCGACCGGCTCGGCGCCCTCGCCCGTCATGAAGTCGCGGATTTCAGGCGACTTAATCGCATTGACCAGTTCCGTGTTGAGCCTGGCGATGATCGCGGCGGGTGTGCCCGCCGGCACGAACATCGCATACCAGTTGGCCGATTCGAAACCCGGGTAGATCGAGCCCATGGTCGGCAGCCCGGGGGCGGCGGACGACTTGGTCGCCGAGGTCACGGCGAGCGCCCTCACCTTGCCGGAACGCACATGCGGCAGCGCGGTCACCGCGCCGGTGAAAGTGAAATCGACTTCGCCGCCGATCAGCGCCATGATGGCCGGCGCCCCGCCCTTGTACGGGATATGTATCACCGAGATGCCGGTTATCTGCTTGAGCATTTCCACCGCCAGGTGATTGGCCGTGCCGGTGCCGCTCGAGCCTGCGTTGAGCTTGCCGGGCTGCCGTTTCGCCAGCGCCACGAACTCGGTCACCGACCTGGCAGGCACGCTGGGATGCACGATCAGGAACTGCGGCGCGAACGAGACCTGCCCCACGGGCGCGAGATCCTTCACCGGGTCGAACGAGACCTTCTTGAACAGGATCGCATTGGTCGCGAGCTGAGCGCTCGCAAACAATATCGTGTAGCCGTCGGGCGGCGACCTCACGGCGAGCTCGGTGCCAATAACGCCCGACGCGCCGCCGCGGTTATCCACCACGAACTGCTGCCCCATGCTTTCCTGGAACCGCTTGCATAGCAGGCGGGCCTGCGTATCGGTGCCGCCGCCTGCGGCGGTCCCGACGATCACGCGCACCGGCTTGACTGGATAATTCTGCGCCGGTGCAGCCTGAGCGAAGCACAGCGCGGCAAACGCTGCCGCAATCGTGTGTAACAGGCGTCGCATGTCATCCTCCTCGCGATCGTTTTTCTGTGAGCCAAAGAAATAGGAAAATCAACGCGCCCGTCGCCGGCGTCCTGTGCCGATGCAACGCTGCAGTGATGCCGGATCGGTGCTCGGTGCGCCCGATGGCGCGCGATCGGGGCTGCCCGCGCGTGCTCCACCGTCCGATCCGCGCTGCCGGGGCGCTTCGCAACCAACGTTGCGGCAAATCATGCAGTCCCCGGGCGCGCCAAGTCAAGCGCGGGGCTGCTACAATTCGAGACAGCTTCTACGCCGACCCGGCGCGGCTGAAACCGCGTCACAACCTGCAAAGCATCTTACCCAGGAGCAAACCATGAAGCAGCCCGCGACCAAACCTGATCCTCTGATGAAATCCGAGACCCGTGACGGCATGAGTATCGATTGGGATGTCCCGATCGAAATGGACGACGGGTTATTGCTTCGTGCCGATGTGTTTCGCCCGGTTGCGGAAGGCAAATACCCGGTCATCATGACGCATGGCCCGTACGCAAAAGGTCTCTCATTCCAGCAAGGGTTCAAGAGCATGTGGGACCGGATGGTGGCGGCCCATCCGGATGTGCCCGCAGGCTCGAGCAACAAGTATCAGAACTGGGAAGTCGTCGATCCGGAGAAATGGGTGCCGGAAGGGTACGTGTGCATTCGCGTGGATTCACGCGGCGCCGGACGCTCGCCGGGCTACATGGATGTGTGGTCGCCGCGCGAGACCCGGGACTTTCATGATTGCATCGAGTGGGCGGCGGCACAGCCCTGGAGCAACGGCAAAGTTGGGCTCAATGGAATTTCCTATTACGCGATGAATGAGTGGCAGGTAGCCTCGCTGCAACCGCCGCACCTTGCAGCGATATGCGTATGGGAGGGCGCTGCGGATTTTTACCGCGACGTTTACCGGCACGGAGGCATCGTCAATATGATGCCGCTGCGATGGTACCCCCGGCAAGTTGTCAGCGTGCAGCACGGCGTCGGCGAACGTGGCGCGAAAAGCCTCGTCACGGGAGACCTGGTTGCGGGTCCCGAGACGCTCTCTGACGAGGAGCTGGCGCGGAATCGGGGCGATCTCGAACGGGATGTGCTCTCGCATCCGCTCGATGACGATTATTACAAGGCGCGCTCGCCGGTATGGGACAAGGTCACGGTACCGCTGCTTTCCGCGAATAATTGGGGCGGGCAGGGTCTGCATCCGCGAGGCAATTGCGAGGGCTACCTTCGCGCGGGTTCCAAGCAGAAGTGGCTCGAGTGCCACGGCCTCGCCCATTGGCCGCATTTCTACACGGACTACGGTCGTCTGCTGCAGAAGAGATTTTTCGATTTCTTCCTGAAAGGGGAAAAGAACGGGTGGGACAAGCAGCCGCCGGTGCAGTTGCAGGTCCGCCACCCGGGAGAGAAGTTCGTCGAACGGCATGAGAACGAATGGCCGCTCGCCCGCACGCAATGGACGAAGTTTTTTCTCGAGCCGGGCGGCCGGGGTTTGCAACGCGAAGCGCCTGCCGCGGAGACGAGCATTGCGTACGAAACGACCGGCGACGGCGTAACGTTTTACACGCCACCACTGGAACAACCGCTGGAGATCATCGGACCGGTCGCCTGCAAGCTGTTTCTCTCATCGGCAACGAACGACGCGGACGTCTTCGTGGTTCTGCGCGTCTTCGACCCGGACGGGAAAGAGGTGACCTTCCAGGGCGCGCTCGATCCGCGAACGCCCATCGGCCAAGGATGGCTGCGTGCTTCCCATCGCAAACTGGATCCCAAGCTGACCAAACCCTACCGGCCCTATCACGCCCATGATGAGGTTCAGCCGCTTAAGCCCGGCGAGATTTATGAACTCGACATCGAGATCTGGCCCACGTGTATCGTCGTGCCGCGTGGATATCGCGTGGCGCTGACGGTTCGCGGCAAGGACTACGAATTCGGCGGGCCGCCGATTGTGATTCCGCATGCGTTCTATACGTTCTCGGGAGTCGGGCCGTTTTTTCATACGCACCCGCAAGACCGCCCGGCCGCAATTTTCGAGACCGCGAACACGCTGCATTTCGGAGCGGCGCGGCGGCCTTATCTGCTCCTGCCTATCATTCCACCGAAATAGGAAATCCAACCGTACGACACCGCCCGGCGGGGCAACCGCGTCAGTTGATTCTGATGTTGCTTGCCTTTACCACCTTCGACCACGTGGCGATGTCCCGGGCAACCTTTTGTCCGAATCCCTCGGGTGTGG
>PLYS01000115.1 GCA_003153455.1 Betaproteobacteria bacterium
GTGCGCGCGTCGTTGCGCGCGCGCAGCGCATCGACTCTGATGCGCGCAACATCGGAGGCAGCGATATCGCCGGCCTTGAGCCGGCGTTCGACGGCATCGATGGTCTTCTGAAACAGCCCGGCTGTCTCCGTTGTTATGCGCAGTTTCTCCTGCGCGGCGACGAGGTCGTAATAGGCTGCATAGAGCACAACTTTCTGCTGGCGCTGGATATCAGCGTAATCGCCGCGGCTCGCCGTGATGTTTTGATCTGCGGCTTCCATGCGCAACTCGCGCTTGCCGCCACGCTCGAACGTCTGGTTGATCCCTATCGTGGTGTCGGCACGGCGGTCGGGGCGGCTGTAATCGTAGCCCGGCGGGTACTGGCTACCGATCTGGGTCGCATTGATGAAGACGCTGGGGTTAGGCCGCGCCGCAGCGCTCAGGCGGTCCGCTTGCGCGCCCTCGACCAGACGCTGCCCGAACTGGATCTCGCGATTGCGGCCGGCAAAAAAAATCTCCGCCTGGCGCAGGGTTAGCTGCTCCAGGTCGGAGTTAAAAGAGGCCAGGCTGGATGCCGGTTGAGCTCCGGCAGCCGCAGCACTCAGGCCCCCGAGGAGGAACGCAAGAGCAAACGTGCACAAACCTGACACCATCACGTCGAGACACCCCGGAATTGGTGCTGCGACATCCCGTGTTGCCGCAACCTGATTTGTTAACATTAGCAACCCTCCCTTACAACCAGCTTACGTGCCGGAAAACCGTTCATCGAGAATGCGAAATCTATCATGCCCCACAAGAATTGCCACTGCGTTACACTATATACAGGTAAACGTTTACGATTCACGGACTTACCGGGCTTTACGCAAATGGTTGACGTTGCCCGGTCCCTCACCCCCAGCCCCTCTCCCGAGGAGGGAGAGGGGAACGTCGAGCGGAAATGGTCTGTCAACCATTTCCGGAATATTCAGAAAATGCGTATTTTGATCGTTGAAGACGACCCGGTGCTGGCCGACGGGCTGACGCGCTCGCTGCGCCACTCCGACTTCGCCGTCGATTGCTCCCAGGATGGCGAGCAGGCCGATCTCGTACTGGCAGCGCAGAATTACGATCTGGTGATCCTCGATCTGGGACTGCCCAAGCTCGATGGTTTCGAGGTGCTGCGGCGCCTGCGGCGGCGCGGCGCGACGGTGCCGGTGCTGGTGCTGAGCGCACGCGATGCGCTTGCCGACCGTGTCAAGGGGCTCGACCTCGGCGCCGACGATTACCTGACCAAGCCGTTCGACCTGCCGGAGCTTGAAGCGCGCGTGCGCGCGCTGATCCGCCGCGGCCAATCGGGCGGCAGCTCGCTGCTCACGCACGGTCCGCTCGCGCTCGACACCAGCGGCCGCCGCGCGACGCTTGACGGCGCGCAACTCGAGCTCTCGGCGCGCGAGCTTGGCGTGCTGGAAGTGCTGATGCTGCGCAGTGGACGGGTGGTCAACAAGGAGCAGCTCGCGGAACAGCTTTATGGCTGGGACGAAGAAGTCGGCAGCAACGCAATCGAGGTTTACGTGCACCGGCTGCGCAAGAAACTCGAACCCGCAGGTGTAGTGATCCGGACTATCCGCGGCCTCGGCTACCTGCTCGAGAAGGACTCATGAGCACCATCATCGGCGGACGCGTAGCGGCACCCCATCCCGCGAAAGCGACGCTGCGGCGTCAGCTTCTGATTTCGCTGCTCGCGCCGATCGTGCTGGTAACGCTGATCAGCGCAGTGGTTTCTTATTACTACGCGTTCAATTTCGCGACCCTCGCCTACGATTACTCGTTGTTCGAATCGGCGCTCGATATCAGCCGGCAGACGCGAATCACGGAAGGCGAGCTGCGCGTCGACCTGCCGCGCGCCGCGCTCGACATGCTCGAATCCGACACGCACGACAACATTTATTACATGGTCAACGACTCCAAGGGCGCGTTCGTCGCCGGTCATAAAGGCCTGCCGCTGCCGCCCGGGAACGCAGCTCCGGGCAAGCCGATGACCTACGACGGCAACTATCGCGGCAGTCCAGTACGGATTGCGGCGTTGCATTCGTTGGTGCCCGGGGCATCGGACCAGGATCCGATACTGATCCAGGTGGCCGAGACGCTGAACAAGCGCCACATTCTCGCGAACGAAATCCTGCTCGGCATGCTGCTGCCTGAGCTGTTGCTGATCGTGCTGGTCGGCGTATTGATCTGGTATGGCGTGGAACGGGGCTTGAAGCCGCTCGCTGCGCTGCAACAGGAAATCGGCAACCGCTCGCACCGCGACCTGAGCCCGCTGCCCGAACAAAATGTGCCGGGCGAGGTGCGCTCATTGATCCACGCGATGAACGGTCTGCTGGCGCGTCTGAGTAAAGCGCTGTCGGTGCAACAGCGCTTTATCGCCGACGCCGCGCATCAGCTGCGCACGCCGCTGGCGGGACTCAAGACCCAGACCGAGCTTGCACTGCGGCAAAAAGATCCGGACGAGGTGCGTCATACGCTGCAGCACCTCAATACCGCGACTGGGCAGACCACGCACCTGGTCAATCAACTGCTGTCGCTGGCGCGTGCCGAACCCGGCGCCGGACGCGCCCAGGCGCTGCGACCGCTCAACCTCAGCGATCTTGCACGCGACACCACGACCGAATGGGTGCCGCGCGCGATCGAACGCAATATCGATCTCGGCTTGGACGGCACACCAGCCGCCGCGGATATCGAGGGCGATGCGCTATTGGTCAAGGAGCTGCTCGGCAATCTGCTCGACAACGCGATCCGCTACACCCAGCCCGGCGGCCAGGTCACGGTGCGTGTAACGACTGAGCGCGACAAGGTGCAATTGAGTGTCGAAGACAACGGCCCCGGCATCCCTGCCGCCGAGCGCGAGCGCGTGTTCGAGCGCTTCCACCGCGTGCTCGGCAGCGGCGCCGAAGGCTGCGGGCTGGGGCTCGCGATCGTGCGCGAAATCGCGCAAAGCCACAATGCGAAAACCCGCCTCGGGCCGGGCGCCGGCGGCAGCGGCACGCTGATCACGGTCGTGTTCCCGCACGCGGCATGACGCGGGTCCAGCCTCGCCGGCGTGATCGCAAACCATCCCGCTGATGGAATAGGATCGCGACTTTCTTTGTCTGCCGCAGTTGACGCACTGGCACTGAGTAATGCCCAATTCCACTCCCGCCCGCTATACCAGCACCGCGATCGCACTGCACTGGCTGATGTTCGCGCTGATCGCGTCCGGATTCGCGCTTGCCGTGTATATGACCGGCCTGCCGCTGTCGCCGCAGAAGCTTAAATACTTCTCGTGGCACAAATGGATCGGGGTAACGGGATTCATGCTTGTTGTCGCACGCCTGGCGTGGCGCCTCACACATCCGGCGCCGGCGTTGCCGGCGATGATGCCGGCCTGGCAGCAACGTGCCGCGGCATTGATCCATGCCGCGCTCTATGCGCTGGTGCTGGTGATACCGCCGACTGGCTGGCTTTATAGTTCAGCAACCGGCGTGCCGACGGTGTATCTCGGTCTGCTGCAGCTGCCGGATCTGCTGGAAAAGGACAAGGCGCTCGCTGCGCAGCTCAAGCTTATTCACGTCACATTGAACTATACGATGCTGACGCTGGTCGTTATTCATGTCGCAGCGGCGTTGAAGCACCATTTCGTCGACCGCGACGGCGTGCTCAGACGCATGCTCCCTTTCATCAAACCCGCCGGAGAATAATACTGTTTCAGATCGAAGCCTACAAAGACTAGTTACTGGCGGTGATTCCCGCCGCTTTCACGACACGGGCGGCCTTGGCCATCTCAGCCTTCAGGAAGGCGGCGAACTGCTCTGGGGTGCTGCCGACTACCGTGGAGCCCTCGCCCGCCAGGCGGTCCTTGATTTCCTGAAGACTTACGATACGAACCATCTCGGCGTGGAGTTTTCTCAAGGCTGCCTCGGGCGTTCCGGCCGGCACGAACAACCCGTCCCAATTGGTCATGGCATATCCCGGCACCCCTGCTTCCGCTATCGTCGGGAGATCCGGAAACGCTGGGTCGCGCTTATCGCTCGTTACACCGAGACCGCGCAGGCGGCCCGACTTCAGAAACGGTGCTGCTTGCGCCGGGGCCAGGATATAAATTGGCACTTCGCCGGCAACCACGGCGACAGTCGCCGGTCCGCCGCCTTTGTACGGGACATGCGTCATGCGAGTGCCGGTCATGAGTTTGAACAGCTCAGTCATCAGGTGCGGCGGCGAACCATTTCCGGAGCTGGCGTAATTGATCTCATTCGGCCGCGCTTTCACGAAGGCGATCAACTCCTTCACTGTCCGCGGTGGAAAGGAGGGGTGGACCGCAAGCACCGAGGGGTTCGACGAAAATTGCGTCACCGGCGCAAGATCCCGGGCCGAGTCGAAGGGAAGGTTCTCGTAGATGCTGGGATTTACCGCAAAACCGCTCGGCACGATCAGCATCGTTTGCCCATCCGGAGCGGCCTTCGCGGCCAAGGCAGCGCCTATCGTGCCGTTCGCGCCACCCCGGTTTTCCACCACGACGGGCTGGCCCCATGCTTCGTTCAGCTTCTGCGCGATGACGCGCCCAAGGATATCGGTGCCGCCTCCCGGCGGGAAAGGAACGATCATGCGGAGCGGCCCCGCAGGATAGCTTTGCGCTGCCGCAAAACCGCTTTGCAGTAATACCGCGACAACGGCACATTTCAAAATATTCGGCACGAATGGAACCATCTTTCGCCTTCGCGATCGTTCGATGCCAGCGCAGGGAACAGTCGCTTGAACCAAAACCATCGATGTGTCGTGTGCTCTCAGTCGGTGTTGTCGCGCTGCGGCGGATTGCCGATCTCCGCAAGCCGCCCTTCTTTCGTCATCAGCTCGACGAAAATCTTGAGCGAGTGCAGCATGCCCGGCTGTCCGAAGTTCACCGCGGACTGCAGTATCACTTCGAGCACTTCGCGCGGCTTCGCGCCCGCGCGCATCGCGCCTTTCATGTGCGCGCGGCCCTGCACGGCTTCATTGACCGCGACGCAGTTGCCGACCATGCACAGCAGACGTGTTCTGTCGTCGACGATGCCGCGCGTGTACATGCCGCCGTAGATATAGCGCACCCATAGGCCCGCCCATTCAGGATCGAGGGCGTCCTGCCAGCCGAGCGTGTTGAGATGATGCTTCGGGCGCAGCCTCAACCCCGTGCCGACTGCAAGCCAGCCGTGCCGCTTCAACAGCGGCTCGCAGCGCGGATCGGCGAGATCGTCCGGGTGCCACTTTTTGCGCTCTTCTTCGTAGTTGCGCTGGCTGGCAGTGCCGTCCATCGGCAACTGCGAGGCGCGCAGCTCTTCGAGCAGCCCGTTTTCCTTCACGAGCCGATAGAAGATGCGGATCGCCGGGTCCACCGCGACCTGTCCGCCGTAAATGGCGCATTGCAGGATGATCTCGAGGACTTCGCGCGCCTTCACGCCGGCATTGATCGCGGCCTGTATCGTCTCTTCGAGCATCTCGTGGCTTTTCGACATCGTGAACTGCCCCGTCAGCACGAGCAAGCGCGTGCGCGTGTCCAGCACCTGCCGGCACCCCATGCCCGTCACTGCGAAGTCGAGCCACAGCTTGGTGAAATGCTGGTCAAGCGCATCGCGCTCCGCGAGCCTGCGCTCGAAAGCTTTCGACTGCTGCTTCAGTCCCGAGTCGTAAGCGAGGTCGCCGTACTTGGTGCGTAAATCGTCTGCCATTCGGTCTAACCCTCCACCGGCGGCCAGATGCGCGACCCCACCACAGGCGACTGCGGCGCGTGCAGCAGCGCCGGAACGAAGCGGTCGCTCCACTTGCCTTCCTCGACATAGATCGTGCGCAACTTCGGCATGTTCTCGTGCCGCAGCTCGAGCGAAGCGAACTCGTAGAGCACGGCGTGCTTGGCCCAGCCCACGGCGGATACGAGCTTGCGTATGCCGACGCAGCCCGGAAGCTTGCTCAGCGCCGGGATGCGCCAGTCGCCGTACCACGACATCAGCTCTTCCTCGCAGCCGGGCGCGTTGAAGCTGCCGATCTGGATGCAAGCAGCCGGCGTGAGCTTGCCGCCGCGGCGGTGCGCTTCGGGACCGTCGGCACGCGCCTCTTCGGTGTACTCGCACGTGCGCTCGCCGACTCGCATCGCGAGCATCTCGCGGTCATGCGGCGTGAGGTCTGCTTCGAGTTTTTTCGGCGCGTTCTTGAAGAAGTGCTCTGCGCCCGTGGTAAAGGCGTGTACCGTCTCTGCGCCGAAGAACATAATGTAATCGTTACCCGTGGGAACCGACGGATCGTCGGTGTGACGCAGGCGCGGCGCGGGCGGTATTTTCGCGTTCGCGTAATGCGCGGCCCACAGCATGCCGGGCTTTTTCAGTATTTTCGGGATGTAAGTGCCGTGCAGCCATTGCAAATGCTGCTCGCGGCCTTTTTCCGGCAGGTCGTACCACGTGACCCAGATGCCTCTGTCGTTCATTGTGCTTCTCCTCCATTCGATGTCATAAAGTCCAATCGCCCGCTCGAACGGCGACGGGTGATGGATGACGAGCGACAAATAAGTGCCTAAATACGGGCCCCGGTGATAGCTTCAAAGTGCTCGGCCTGCGGCGGATTGGCCCAGTACTGGCCGATCGCGTCGCGAAACTGCTGGCGCTTCGGCGTCTGCCTGAAGTTCTTCTCGTGCGCTTCGACGCTTTCCCAGCGGATCATGTAATAGTACTTGCCTTTGGTTTCGATGCAGCGCTGCATCTCGTGCGAGATATAGCCTTCGCAGCTCGCACTGATCGCGGCGGCTTTCGGAAATGCGGATTCGAAATCCTTGATGCATTCAGGCCTTACTGTCATTACTGCGACTTCGAGTATCATCGTGCCTCCTTGTGATCAACTTTGTTTTTCACGCGTGCGCGGGCATTTTCCAGCCGAGCCACTCGCACAACGCCCTTCCCATGATCCACTCTTTGTCCTCCTGCGTGAGCCACGGGATCTCTTCGGTGAACATCGTCACCGCCTGACGATAAGTGCACGTCAGCCGCGCGAGGTCCGTTCCCCAGAACATGCGTTTCGGGCCGAACGCGTCGTACACGCGGCGCAGATAAGGATGCAGCGCGCGATAGGGATAGCTGTCGGCCGTATACGCCGGCAACGCGCTCACCTTCACGGAAATATTCGGCCGCCGCGCGACCGCGAGAAGCTTGTCGAATTCGGCGAACGCTTCCGCATCGCGCTTGCTGCTTTCGAGCGACAGATGACACAGCGCGAGCTTGAGCGTCGGGTGGCGCTGGGCGATGCGATCGACGATATCCATCATGCTGTGCTTGACCATCAGCATAAGTGGCATGCGCGCTTTCTCCGCCTCCTCGAACAGCCAGTCGACTTTGCCTTCGGTGAGCATCGGCGCCCACTGCGCGCGATTGAAGCTGCAGCGCAAGCCGAACATGCCTCGCTGCTCGCACCATCCGGCGATGCGCTCGCGCGCGCCGGGCCCGTTCACGTTGAGCCGGCCCATGACACCCAAGCGATCAGGATACTTCTGCGCGGCTTCGAGGCACAGGTCGTTGCGATCGCCGTCCCACGACGGCGGAACGAGTATCGCGCGGTAGACGCCCGCACGATCCATTTCGGCGAGCAGTTCCTCGGCGCCTAGCGGCGGGTCGCGGTGCGGCTTGACCGGACCTTCTTTCCACGGGCGCTCCGGCGTGTTCGGACCCCAGATGTGCACCTGTGCATCCGCAATCATCATTTTGGCCATATCCTTTGCGCGAGACTTGCCGAAATAGAAAAATCAATGCGCCGTTGCCGGCGTCCTGTGCCAATGCAACGCTGCAGTGATGCCGGACCGGTGCTCGGTGTGCCCGATAGGAACTGCCCACGCGTGCTCCACCGTCCGATCCGCGCTGCCCGGGCGCTTCGCAACGTACATTGCGGCAAATCATGCAGTCCCCGGGCGCGCCAAGTCAAGCACAAGGCGCTCCGCCCTGCGCTGGGGCGATGTCGGGTACCGGATGATTGCGATGTTTTTATCTGACTGCCACCGCTATGTCGATGCCGTTGAGACAGAACCGACGCGACAGACCATTAACCCGATTGCGAGGCGCGCTGACGGAGCCGCTGTCTCAGCCGCTCGACGTGCCTGCCCAGCACTGTGGAGAGATCGTCTTCGAATCGCTAGTTACCGAGCGCGAAGCCGCCATTGGCGGCGCTTCGGGCTCGGTAGCTCGACCAAGGATATCGAGCCACACGCTGACAGGCTGGCTTGGCTTAGTGGTCTGTTCCCGACGCATGTCGCCGGCATGTGTATGAGGAGCTTTGCGTATAATTAGCGCCAACTTCTGTGTCGCGCGCTGTCGGAGAAGACTGAATTGAAGACACTGCTGGCGCTGTCGCGCCTGATTGATGCACTCAATGAACGCGTCGGCCGCCTGGTCTACTGGCTGGTGCTNNAACGCCTGGCTCGAAATCCAGTGGTATCTGTTTTCGGCGGTATTTCTGTTGTGCGCCGGCTATACGCTGCTGCACAACGAACACGTCCGCATCGACGTCATCGCGGGCCGCTTGTCAAAACGCGCGCAGGCCTGGATCGACATCTTCGGCTGCGTGTTTTTTCTGCTGCCGATGGCGCTCGTCATCATGTGGCTCGCGTGGCCGGTTTTCATGGATGCCTACACGCACCACGAAATATCGGGCGATGCAGGCGGGCTGGTGCGCTGGCCGGTGAAGCTGCTGATGCCGGTCGGCTTCTTTCTCCTCGCGCTGCAGGGAGTGTCCGAGCTGATCAAACGCTTCGCGTTCCTGCTGGGACTGATTCCGGACCCGGCCGAAACGCACGAGGTTCCCGTGGAACTCGCGATAGCGCGCAGCGAAGAAGAGGCGAAATGACCGGGTTCCTCGTCGCCAACCTGGCGCCATTGATGTTCTCGGCGCTGGTCGTGTTCCTGCTGCTCGGCTACCCGGTCGCATTTTCGCTCGCCGCTATCGGCTTTCTGTTCGGATTTATCGGCATCGAGCTCGGCCTGCTGACACCGGCGCTGCTCCAGGCGCTGCCAGAGCGCGTGTTCGGCATCATGCGCAACGACACGCTCCTCGCTATCCCGTTCTTCACCTTCATGGGGCTGATCCTCGAGCGCAGCGGCATGGC
>PLYS01000108.1 GCA_003153455.1 Betaproteobacteria bacterium
CATCTATGGTTCGTGGTTCGTGGTTAACGCGCGCAGCGCGCCGATTTACGAGTCACGAGCCACGAATCACGTACCACGGGCAGTTTACGAGCCACGAGCCACGAATCACGTACCACGGACCGTTTACGAGCCACGAACCACTTACCACGATATTAATCCACCTTGATGCCGGCGCCGCGGATGACCTTGGCCCACTTGGCGATGTCGTCGTTCAGGTACTTCCCGAATTCGCCAGGCGTCATCGTCAGCGGTTCCGCGCCCTGCTCGTCCCAGGCTTTCTTCACGTCGGGCCGTTTGACGATTTTCGAAATCTCCGCATTGAGCCGGTCGATCACCGGCTTCGGCGTTCCAGCCGGCGCCATGAGGCCGATCCAGATGGGGGCTTCATAACCCGGCACGCCGGCCTCGGACACCGTCGGCACGTCGGGCAGGATCGTCGAGCGCTTCTTGCCGGTGGTTGCCAGCGCTCTTACCCGCCCGCTCTTCGCGGTCGACGCCATGGTGGTGATCGCATCCATCATCATCTCCACCTGCCCGCTCATCACGCTGGTGCGCGCGTCGCCGCTGCTCTTGTGGGGAACGTGCACGATGTCCACGTGCGCCATCGCCTTGAAAAGCTCGCCGGCCATGTGGTACGGCGTTCCGGTGCCCGAGGATGCGTAGTTAAGTCCATGTGGCTTCGCTCTTGCGAGCGCGATGAGTTCCTTCACCGACTTTACCGGAACCGATGGATGCACCACCAGCAGCAGATCCGAGTAGTTGATCGGCGCCACCGGAACGAAATCCTTCATCAGCGTGAACGGCTTTTTCGGGACCAGCGACTCGTTGATCGTGTGAGTATTGGACATCAGCAGCAGCGTGTAGCCATCCGCGGGCGACTTCGCCACGAGATCGGTGCCGATGATCGAACCGGCGCCGGGACGATCATCAATGACGAATGACTGGCCGAGAGGCTCCTGCATTCGCTGGCCGAGGAAGCGGGCGTAGACGTCGGCCGGTCCGCCGGCGCCGAACGGCACGATAATGCGCACAACCTTGTTAGGGTATGGCTGCGCCCAAGCACCCTGCCAGGGCATGCAGCAAACTGCAGCTGCCAACGTGTACAGCAGGCGTTGCGTGAATTGCATCATTACATCCTCCTCGTTGCCGGAAATCGCGGGTCAACGGAGCCCGCGTTGCCGCCAGTATAACGCAGGAGTTTGTCGGACTTAGCCCCGACAAACTCCTTTAGCAGCCTGTGCGGACTGTGAGGTCCGTCAGGCTGCTAGTGACTTCCAGAACTCGACCATCTTCTTCCTCTGCGCCGCATCCGGCAGCCGGCCGCGCCCGGCATTCAGGTTGTCCACCATGTATTCGGGTTTGTCCGTGCCGGGCATGACACAGGTCACCGCCTCCTGCGCGAGAATGTATTTCAGGAAGAACTGGCCCCAGCTGGCCGCATCGAATTCCGCCGCCCATGCGGGCATCCGTTTGCCTTGAACCGCTCTGAACAGCCGGCCCCGCGCAAACGGCAGGTTGACCAGCACGGCGGTACCGGTCTCGGTGGCAACCGCCAGCAGCCGCTGCTCGACGCTGCGCTCCGCCATCGAGTAGTTGACCTGCATGAAGTCGAGCTTCTCGCGCCGCATCAGATCAATCAGCCAGTCATTGGCGGCCTCCTGATCCTGAGAATGCGTCACGCCGATATAGCGGAACACTCCGCGTTCCTTCCACTCGTGCAGCAGCGCGAGCTGCGCGACCGTTTCGCCGCGGTCCCGGCCGCCAACGTTATGTATCTGCATGAGATCTATCTTGTTCGTCCGCAGCCGTTTCAAGGATTCCTGCATTTCCGCGGTGCAGGCTTCGCGGCTGTTGGTGGCACGCACCTTGGTTGCAAGAAATATCTTGTCGCGCACGCCCGTCTCCGACAACAGATCTCCCACCGTGCTTTCCGCCCTGCCGTAGGACGGCGCGGTATCGATCAGCCGGCCGCCCCCGTCGATCATTGTCCGGATGACCGCGCGCCGCTCCGCCCGCTTCGCGGCATCGCTGCTGCTGTCGAAATCGAAGATGATCGCCGTGCCCAGCCCTACGCTCGCCAGCCGCTCGCCGGTGCGCGGAATCGGACGCGTCAGCAACGGGCCTGCGGCGGCGAAGACCGGTGCAACCCGCAACGCTGCTGCGGCGCCGATCCCGGCGGCGAGCGCGAGAATCTCGCGGCGCGAAAAAAGTTTGGCGGCGGAGAAATGATTATCCATCACGTCAGGCTCCTTTCGTGGTTGGTGTCGTTCCAGCAGCAGAGTGTAATTCGCCTTGCCGCGCGCGGCGTTCCTGCGTGCGTCCGAGAGCGAGCGCAAGGATAAACCAGCCAGCCGCCACCGGGACGGTCGCCAGTGAAACAGCTGAAAGCTCAAGGCCTGCCCCGCGCAGCGCCGCGAACAGCCAGCCGCTCACCGCGTCCGCGCCGCGAAAGACGACGATGTCGATCACGTTCTTTGCCTTGTATTTCTCCTCGCGCTCCACCACGGTGAACAACACCTCACGTGCCGGATTTGAAACGGCGAAATTGGCAGTTCGCTGGATCGCCTGAAAAGCGATGACCACGGCCAGCACCGGCGACATGGCGAGCACCGCGAAGCCGAAGCCGAAAACGACGGCAAGAAAACCGGCCGCCGGCCCTACGCCAAAGCGCGCGATGAGCTTTCCGGTCGCAAAGAACTGGACGATGATGGTGAGGATCCCGATGGCGAGATCGATCGTGGCGAAGATGCGCGTGCGCACCGCCGGGTCGTCGGAAGCGGCGGCGACGATGTTCGCCTGCTGGAAGTAGAGGAAGGTTCCGGCGAGCGACAACAGCGACACCCACAGCGCGATGCCGGCCAGATAGGGAGACCGCAGCACCATCGCGATTCCGGCAAGCCAGCCCCCGCCCAGCCCCGTGGACTCGGGTCGCGCGGCGGGCGTTGTTACCCCCGGCACTGCGACCGCCTCGCTTCTGACTTGCGGTGCCGCTGACTCCAACCGGTGAGCGCACAACACCGCCAGTTCCAACAATACCGCCGCGACGATCAGCAGATTGACCGGACCGAGCGGCGCGGCAAGCCATACCGTCACCGCCGGACCGACGAGCGCACCGGCAGACCCACCGGCGGCAATGAAGCCGAACAGCCGCTTGCCCTGCTCGCTGGCGAAGAGATCGGCCATGAACGACCAGAAAACCGATACTGCAAACAGGCTAAAGACGCTGATCCAGACGAAGAACACGCGCGCAACGTGCAGCTTGCCGATATCGAAGCTCAGCAGCAGCCAGAAGATCGCGATGTTGACAACGAAAAAATGATAGATCAGCGGAATAAACCGGCGGCGCGGCAGCCGCGCCACCACCGCGCCGAACACGGGCACCGCGGCCAGCATTACGACAAAGGTGGCGGTGAACAGCCATTGCAGGTTGCGCACGCCGCCGGCAACACCCATTTCGTCGCGCAGCGGCCGCAGCACGTAATAGCCGGCGAGCAGACAGAAAAAATAGGCGAACGACCAGATGAGCGCCCGCACTTCGCCTGGGCGCACTGCGACTACCCGCCCCAACCACCGATAAAGAACCGTTTCGCTCACCATCGCGCCTTCCGGACAGCGCCGCTTCCAGTCACCCGTCGCATCACTTCGACCGGGACGGGTGGCATGTGGGACATTCTCGCTTGGCGAAAACCAGAAGGCCGGAGGCAATTAGCATGATGGCGAAACGGCGGATGGCTGCGGTGACGCCATTTTAACCTTCGCCGGTCTTTCCGCATACTCATCCGCGCCGGCCGCTGCTATCATGTTCCCGGCCGGCGCTCCCGACGCCCCCCCGACCTCGATGCCCGATGACTCTATGCCATGACCGCCCTCAACCAGCGCACACCACAGCGTTCATACTGCCCGGCGCGGCGCCGCGCATTGAAACTGCTCGCCGCAAGCCCATTAATTGCCATGTCGCAACGTAATCCCGCCGCGCAACCAGGCCCCGCCACCATAATCAAACGCCCGATTCCGCGCAGCGGCGAGCTCGTGCCGGCGATCGGGCTCGGCACATATATCGTGTTCGACGTCGCCCCGAACGCGCCCGAGATGGTGGAACTCAGGGAAGTGTTGAAAACTTTCGTCGCCGGCGGCGCGAGCGTGGTCGACAGCTCGCCGATGTATGGGCGTGCCGAAAGCGCGGTCGGCGAGCTCGCGAACGAACTCGCCCTGCGCCCGTCGCTGTTTCTTGCGACCAAGGTCTGGACCAGCGGGCGCGAGGCCGGCATCAAACAAATGCGGGATTCACTGCGTCTGCTGCGCACGCAACGCATCGACCTGATGCAAGTGCACAATCTGCTCGACCTTGCGACGCATCTCAAGACGCTGCGCGAATGGAAGCAAACCGGCACGCTGCGCTACCTCGGCATCACGCATTATCACTCCGGCGCTTATCGCGAGCTCGAGAAGCTGCTCAAGATGCGCGACTACGACTTTGTGCAATTCAATTACTCGCTCGCCGAACGCGAGGCCGAAACGCGGCTGTTGTCGGTCGCCGCGGAAACCGGCACCGCCGTGATCATCAACCGGCCGTTCGCGCAGGGCGAACTGTTCGCCAAAGTCAAAGACAAGGCTCTGCCGGCGTGGGCCGCGGAATTCGATTGCGACAGCTGGGCACAGTTCTTCCTCAAGTATATCCTCGCGCAACCCGCGGTAACGTGTGTGATCCCCGGCACCAGCACGGCGCGCCACATGACCGACAACCTCAAAGCCGGCCATGGGCGGCTGCCCGATGCCGCGCAGCGCAAACGCATGGTCGAGTTGATTCAAAACCTCTGATAAGAACCGGTGAAGGGGTGAAAGAGTGAAGGGAATGGGTCGCTGTCGCCTGACATTGTTGTTGCTGCTGGTTGCGCTCATCGCCGGCTGCAGTGCGCTGCGGCTGGGCTATCGCCAGGCGGATACTCTGCTCGCATGGCGCGCCAACGAATACTTCGATTTAAATCCGCTCCAGAAGCACGAGCTCGACGTACGCCTTGAGCCGCTGCTCATCTGGCACCGTTACGAGCAACTGCCCGAATACGCGGCATTCCTCGCCACCGCGATCAAGAAGGCGCAGGCCGGGCTCAAGCACGACGACATCGTCTGGTTTGTCGACGGTTTCAAGGCGCGCTACCGTGTCATCGTCAGCCATGGCGCCGTCGATGCCGCGGAGATGCTGGCGGCGCTTGCGCCCGAGCAGATCGTGGCGCTGCAGAAACGGTGGGACAAGGACAACCGCAAATTTGTCAGCGAGAACGAGCTCGATGGCAGTCTGGAGAAACGCAAGCGCGCGCGGCTCAAGAAAACGCTGAGCCAGATCGTCGACTGGACCGGCAGCCTCACCTACGAGCAGGAACAGAAGATCGAAGTGCTGCTTGACGCCGTCCCGCTGATCGAGCATTTGCGCCATGCCGACCGGATCCGCCGCCAGCAGGAATTTTTGCAATTGCTCAATCTGCGAACCAACCAACGGGAGTTCCGGCCGAAACTGCAGGCATGGCTGCTCGACTGGGAGCGCGGCCGCACACCCGAATTTGAACAGCTGTCGGGCGAGGTCTATGCAAAGCGCATCGCGTTCTACCTTGCGCTCGACAAACTGCTGACGCATGGCCAGCGCCAGATCGTGCTGCACCGTCTGCAGGATTACGTCGACGATTGCAAGGCGCTTTCTGAAAAACCGCGGCGCGCGGGCGCCTGAATCGGCGCTGCTGCTAGAATTTCCATTTTTCCGAAACACCAAGCAACATGCCCACTTACCCCGGAGCACTGGTCTCCAAGCTGCCGCAGGTCGGCACCACGATATTCACCGTGATGTCGCGGCTCGCGGCCGAGCACAATGCGATCAACCTGTCGCAAGGGTTTCCCGATTTCGACTGCGCGCCCGAGCTGCAGGACCTCGTCACCAAATACATGAAGGCGGGACTGAACCAGTACCCGCCGATGGCCGGCATACCGCAACTGCGCGAAGCGATCGCCGGCAAGGTGCGCGCGCTCTACGGCACGTCCTACGATCCGGAACACGAAATCACGGTGACGCCTGGCGCGACTTACGGTCTGTTCACCGCGATCGCCACGCTCATCCGCCCCGGCGACGAAGTGATCGTGTTCGAGCCGGCCTACGACAGCTACGTGCCGTCGATCGAGGTGCAGGGCGGCAAGGCGGTGTANNCCCAACAATCCGACCGCCAGCGTGTTCTCGGCGCAGGACATGCAGACGCTCGAGAAAATCACGCGCAATACCGACATCGTGGTCCTGAGCGACGAGGTCTATGAGCACATCGTGTTCGACGGCGCATTGCACCAGAGCGTGGCGCGCTTTCCGGGGCTCGCCGAACGCAGCTTCGTCGTTTCCTCGTTCGGCAAGACCTATCACGTCACCGGCTGGAAAATGGGATATTGCCTCGCCCCCAAGGCGTTGATGAGCGAATTCCGCAAGGTGCATCAATTCAACGTGTTCACCTGCAACGCGCCGGTGCAGTACGCGCTCGCCGAGTTCATGCAGCGCAAAGAGCATTACCTCGGGCTCGCGGCGTTCTACCAGAAGAAACGCGATTACTTCCGCGAGCGCATCCGCGAATCGCGCTTCACGCTGCTGCCGTCAAGCGGCACTTATTTTCAGAGCCTGCGCTACGACAATATTACCGACGAGAATGACTCCGATTTCGCGATGCGGCTCACGCGCGAGCACGGCATCGCCGCGATCCCGCTGTCGGCGTTCTATCACAACCCGCCGCATCACAAGGTACTGCGCTTCTGTTTCGCGAAAACCGAGCAGACCTTGTTCAAGGGCACCGAAATCCTGCGTAGCATCTGACCGGCGCAGCCGTCGCAATCCGGATAAAATTGCATTTTCGCCCATCCAGGAGAAATCAATATGAAACGCATTTTCACGTACCTGATCGTCCTGCTCTCGGCCGGCTTGGTAACTCAGACCTGGGCTCAAGCTTATCCATCCAAACCCATACGCATCATCGCGCCGTTCGCGCCCGGCGGCGGCACCGACTTCATCGCGCGCGTCGCGGCACAAAAGCTGAGCGAGGTGCTGGGCCAGCAGGCTATCGTCGACAACCGCGCGGGTGCCGGCGGCACGCTCGGCGCGGAGCTCGGTGCAAAGGCCGCCCCCGACGGCTATACATTCACGCTGATCTCCGGCAGCTACGCCGTTAACCCGAGTCTCTACAAGCTCAACTTCGACCCGGTAGCCGACATCACCGCGGTGATACAGATGTCGCAGGGTCCATTCCTGGTCGTGGTACATCCGTCGCTGCCGGTGAAGAACATCAAGGAATTGATCGCGCTCGCGAAAGCAAAACCGAACAGCCTTAATTACGCGTCGAGCGGCGCCGGCAGCATCACGCATCTTGCGACAGCGCTGTTCGCCGACATGGCGGGGATCAAGATGGTGCATATCCCGTACAAGGGCACCAGCCCCGCGATCAACGACACCATCGCCGGCCAGACCCAGATCCTGTTCGGCAGCGTCGCTGCCACGCTGCCGCAAATGAAGAGCGGCCGTTTCAAAGGCATTGCAGTCTCAACGCCCAAACGCATCGCTGCTGCACCCGAGATTCCGACGGTCTCGGAATCGGGCCTCAAGGGCTACGAAGTAATCCTGTGGCACGGCATGATCGCGCCCAAGGGCCTGCCCAAGCCGATCCTCGACCGCGTCAACGGCGAGCTCAACAAGATCCTCCAGAACAAGGATATGCAGGACAAGCTCGCAGGCGACGGCGTGTCCTCGGCAGGCGGCACACCCGAGCAGTTCGCCGCGCTGATCAAGCGGGACATCGAAGTCTGGCGCAAGGTGGTGCAGAAGGCCGGCGTCAAGGCGGAGTAGCTTCGCGGTGAAGAGTGAATGCGTGAATGAGTGATACCGCCGTCATCGTCGGCGCCGGGCCCGGACTGGGTGCGGCGCTGGCGCGGCGCTTTGCGCGCGCCGGGATGAAAGTCGCGGTCGCGCGGCGCAGCGCCGACAAGCTCGCGCCCCTGATTAAGGAACTCGGCCGCAACTCCAGCGCCTACGCATGCGACGCGACTGACGAGCCCGCGGTCAGGCAACTGTTTGCATCGGTCGTTGCCGATCTCGGCACACCCGCGCTGGTCGTCTTCAACGCCGGCGCATTCGTGCGCAAAAGCGTGCTTAATACCAGCGTCGAAGAGTTCGAACGCTGCTGGCGCGTTGGCTGCCTCGGCGGTTTCCTGGTCGGGCGCGAAGCGGCGCGCGCGATGCTCCCGCGCAACTCCGATCATAACGGCACGATCATCTTTACCGGCGCGACCGCATCGCTGCGCGGTGGCGCACTGTTTCACAATCTCGCGGTCGGCAAATTTGGATTGCGCGCGCTGTCGCAAAGCATGGCGCGCGAGCTGCAGCCGCAGGGCATCCATGTCGCGCACGTCGTGATCGACGGCCAGATCGAAGGCGAGCGGCCGGGGCACAGCACAGCCGAGCGCGGCAAGGACACCGTGCTCGATCCCGCTGCTATCGCTGAAACCTACTACCAGCTCCACCTGCAACCACGCAGCGCGTGGAGCCTGGAGATCGACCTGCGGCCGTACGTCGAAAAGTTCTGAAATGATTCGCAAGGGAGCAAACAATACATGACGACGGTTCGCGCCGTAGATTCGCACGCCCACGTTTTCTGCGGCGACAGTTATCCCTATTCTTCGGACACATTGTACCAGCCGCACCCGAGCCAGGCCGGCACCGCCGCGAAGTTCCGCGCCGTGCTCGATGCGCACGGGCTGACGCACGGCCTGCTGGTCGGCGCCGGACCGTACGGCCCCGATAATCGCTGCATGCTCGATGCCATTGCCGCATCCGGCGGACGCTTCAAAGGGATAGCCCTGGTGAAGGCGGAGGCGCCGGACCGCGAGCTCTCCGCGCTGGCCGACCAGGGCGTGGTCGGCATTCGCATGAACCTGATGGGCCACGGCATGAGACCGCTCACCGAGCCGGGCGCCGGGCGGTTGCTCGCGCGCGTGAAGGAAATGAAATGGTTGCTCCAGATCCACTGCCAGAAAGATGAACTGGCCGAAGCGGCGCCGATTTTGCGCCAAGCGGGCGTGCGCGTCATGATCGATCACTTCGGCCGTCCCGACATCAAGCGCGGCGTCTCGCAGCCGGGTTTCAGGACGCTGCTCGAATTCGGCAAGTCGGGCAACGCGGTGATCAAGCTATCCGGTCCGTTCCGCTCGTCGCTCGATGGCTACCCGTACCGCGACGTCGATCCGTTCATCGCGGCGGCGATCGAAGCCTTCACGCGCGACAACTGCGTGTGGGGTTCCGACTGGCCGTACGTGCGCATGGATGAGCGCATGGACTATAGCCCACCGTTTACGTGCCTGACGCGCTGGCTGCCGGATGCAAAGGATCGGCAGAAGGTGTTGTGGGATAGTCCGGCGCGGTTGTTCGGTTTCAAATAACCGCGTTCACTAGCGCTTGCGGCCCAGGATCGTGCTGCGGCATTTACGCGCGCCGCAGCCGCATGCATACAACCGTTTCAGCGCAGGCGTATATCTTTCATCGACGATCAGGTTGTAATCGTAAGTCAACTCTTCTCCGGGCTGTATATCGCGAATCGCATCGATGAACATGCGTCCGTTCTCCTCGTTCGCATCGCAATTCGCATCGCAGCTGTGGTTGATCCAGCGTGCCGAGTTGCCGTTATCGTTGGCGTCGATCACGATCTGGTTATCGAGCAGGAACAGGAAAGTATGCGTGCCCTCATCGTCGCCGTACTTTTCATCGGCAGCATCCTCGCTGATGCGTTTGCCCTTGTATTCTATGATGCGCGTGCCCTTGGGAATGAATGTGGTTGCGAAAACTCCCTTCCCGTGAATGGCGGAGCGGCGCACGGTAATGCGGCGGTTGGTCTTGCGTCTGGTAACCGGCATGATTTAGCAAAATCCCTTGACTGAAGGCCGCGTATTCTAACCAATTCGCGTGAGCATTGCGCTGCACAGCCACTACAACACGCCGCATAATCCGCCGTCGACGTTGATGCAGGTTCCGGTGACGTAGCTCGCGGCATCGGAGGCCAGAAACGCGATCACGTTGGCAACCTCTTCAGCCTCACCCATGCGGCCGAGCGGGATGGTCTTGCCGGTTTTCGCGTAATGCTCCTCCACGCTCATGCCGCTGCGCGCGGCGCGGCGCTCCTGCTGCATGGACTTGATTTTCCCGACCGCAACCGCGTTAACCAGAATGTTGAATCCGGCCAGCTCCTTCGACAGCCCTTTGGTCAGCGCGAGCCCGGCGGCGCGGCTGACGGTCGTCGGAAACTGCCTGGCGTCGGGATGCTTGGCGCCGACCATGTTGAGGTTGATGATGCGCCCCCCACCCTGCTGCTTCATGTGCGGGATCACCGCGCGCGCGGTGCGCACGTGTGCCATCACCTTGATCTCGATGTCCTGCTGCCACGCCGCATCATCGACCGCATCGAACGCCAACTGGCCGGTGGCGCCGGCGTTATTGACGAGGATGTCGATGCGCCCGAAGCGCTGTACCACCTGTTCGACGAAGCGCGCCATATCGTCGGCCTTGGTCGCATCGGCAGTCACGGCGAACACCTCGGCGCCGAGTTTCCTGATTTCGCCGGCGGTTTTCTCCAGCACCTCGGCGCGGCGCGCGCAAATCGCGACCTTGGCGCCGAGTTCGGCAAGACGCAATGCCGTCGCCCTGCCGATACCTTCGCTGCCGCCGGTAACTGCGGCAACCTTCCCCTTCAAGCTCAACTGCATGTCCTTTTCCTCCGTGATTTGACCAGGCCCGAGCGTTATTGTAACCGGTCGGGCACCGCTGCAAAGCGCATGAGCGCCGAAACACGTTAAAATAAAACACTTTCGCGACCGCAGGCTCCACCATGCGCAACCCCAAACTGTTTGACGACGAAATGCATTCGGCATTGCAGCAACTGATGGACGAGACCATCGAAGCGCTGCAACTCGCGAAGGAGAGCCCGGATCTCGACGACCTCGGCGCGACCTTCGCGGTGGCGCTGCTCAAACTCGGGCTGGCGACGACATTCGTCGAACAGCAGCATCCGGGGTTCGCGCAAGACGTCGAAGCAAAACGCCAGCGTGTGCTGAGCGCGCTGATGCCCAAGCACTGATCCTGCAAATGTCCCGGTTCAATCGCAAATCCCTGCGGGTAAATAAAATATGCCGGCATTGTTCCGGAACGCGCGGCGCATGCTGAAACTCCCGATCTATCTCGATAATTCCGCGACGACGCCGGTCGATCCCCGCGTGGTCGAGACCATGCTGCCGTGGCTTGCCGACAAGTTCGGCAATCCCGCGAGCAGCTCGCACGCTTTCGGCATGGGTGAATGCTTCCGCCTCGCGGGAGCAGCAATGGCGACCGAATTGCCGCGGCTTCGTGCGCTGCGCGACAAGCTCTGGCGCGGGCTGGCGGCGCTCGACGAAGTTCAGGTCAATGGCGATCTGCAGCACCGCATCGTCAACAACCTCAACCTCAGCCTGAAGCTGCCGAACTGCGACCAGATGATCGCGTCGCTGCACGATATCGCCGTGTCGTCGGCCTCGGCATGCTCATCGGAGGGCAGCGTGTCGCACGTACTGCAGGCGCTCGGCAACAACACCCGGCTCGCCGGCAACTCTATTCGCATCACGGTCGGCCGCTTCAACACCGAGGAAGAAATCGACTTTGCGCTCGATTACCTGAAGCGCAAGATCGAGGAATGCCGTAATGCGTTCTCCGGCGCAAAACGCGCGCGAGCCTGACGTTGGGACACCCTGACGCGGCAGCGGGTCCGGGGGGATAAATTCAAGGGGTTACGATGGGAATGACCGCTGTCGAGAAGGTTCTCGCTCGCACCAGCGGGCGCGCTCGCGTGAGCCCGGGAGATGTGGTTTATCCGGACCCCGACTTCATCATGATTCACGATGGCGTGGTGCGCGGCGCCAAGCGCGAGCTCGATCGGCTCGGCATCGATCGTCTCGCAGCACCCGGCAAAGTCATCATGGTGACGGACCATGAAGTGATCTACGGCAGCGCGCGCGCCGCTGAATTCGGCGTCCTCAACCGCGCGGCAGCGCGAGCCTGGGGCGTGAAGCAGTTCTTCGATGTCGGCCGCGGCGGGCACGGCCACATCTTCCCAATGGAATCGGGAATGCTGCTTCCCGGCATGTTTTACTTCGACAACGACCGCCATTCCACCAACGCCGGCGCGATCGGCGCGTTCGGCTTTCGCGTCGGCGCTGAAATCAGCCGCGTACTCGCGACCGGCACCAATTGGGTCATGGCGCCAAAAACCGTGCGGCTCACGCTCAAGGGCAAGCTCGAGCCCGGGGTCTACGGGCGCGACCTCGGCTTCCACATTGCGCGCCTGCTGCAACAGGGCACGCTTGATTTCGATCTCGATTACCGCGTGCTCGAGTACGCGGGTGATCTCGATCAATTCGACCTCGCGGCGCGCACCGCGCTATGCAACTCGCCGACCGAGATGCGCGCTTACGGCATATTCTTTCCGCCGTCCGAACAAATTCTTGCGCTGGCACGCGAGCGCGCACAATGCCCTTTCACACCCGTCTTTCCCGACCCGGATGCGGCGTACGAAAAGGAAGCGACGCTCGATATCGGCAGCCTCGAGCCGCAGGTCGCACTGCCGGGCGGCGTGCACCGCGCGGTGAATATTTCCGAGGCTGCGGGACAACCGATAAACCATGCGTTCGTCGGTTCCTGCGGCTCAGGCATGTACGAGGATTTCGCGATCGCGGCTGCGGTGCTGAAGGGCAAGCGCATCGCTCCCAACGTGCGCATGTTCATTGCGCCCGGCTCCGAGCAATCGACCCGGCGCCTGCTGAGCGAAGGGTTGCTGCAGGTATTCATCGAGGCCGGCGCGATCCTGCTGCCCGCGGGATGCGGACCCTGTAACGATGCGGTGGTCGGGCCACTGCATGCGGGCGAGGTTTCGATTTCGACTGCAGCGAACAATAACGCCGGCCGCTTCGGCTCGCAGGACGCGCAGCTTTATCTCGGCAGTCCGGCGACGGTAGCGGCATCGGCGATCGCCGGCAGGATTACCGATGCGCGCAATGTTACCGACTTCAACTAGCTGATCACGGAGAGTGGCACATGAGCCTGACCGAATTCAGCTGGCTGCTGAAAGGCCGCTGCTACAAGCTGGGGCACGACGTGCCGCATCCCGGCGGCGTGATTCCAAACGCGCTGATCACGGCACGCGAGATGGATCCGCAAAAACTGATCCCGCACCTGTTCGAGGAAACCGATCCGGGTTTTCACGAACGCGCCAGGCCCGGCGACATCATCGTCGCCGGCCGCAACTTCGGCATGGGGCCGAAGGTCAACGGCTACATCGCAATGCAGGCGCTCGGGCTCGGTCTGGTATGCGAGTCGATACCGTTTCTCGCCTACCGCGCCGCAATCGGCTGCGGCTTGCGCGTGCTGACCGACTGCTCCGGCGTGACCGGGCTGTGCGAAACCGGCGACGAACTCGAAGTCGACTTCCAGGCCGGGCGGTTCATCAATTACACGCGCGATATCCGTAGAGATTACCCGCCGCTGCCGGAATCTCTGCGGGAACTCGTCGCGCTCGGCGGCAACACCGGCTGGCTCAAGCGCTGGTGGCAACAGCAAAGCGCGCAACGGGGCTGATCCACGGTCACCGTCCCAACCGCCCAGGCCCTTCCGCTAAGCAACTGTAACGAAGTGCCGGAATTCCGTGCGACGGAAATGCTAGGCGACGGCCACGCCGCAATGACTATCCCGGAGAGAATAGATCACTCGCTTCTGCGGCAACAACGTCATTATCGGCCTGCTTCAGCCGCGCTTGACCCGGTTTGAGCCTCCAGTGCCGCGCAGACCTGCCGGTATTCGGCTTGCAGATCGGCCAGACGCGTATCGACGACCTGCAGGTTGCCGGCCCGCGCCAGCGTTTCGAGTTCCTCGCAGTACCCGGCGAGTCTGGCGGCGCCCAGGTTGGCGCTGCTCGATTTGAGCGTGTGCGCGGCGCGCTGCAAACCGCCGGCATCGCCGCGCTGCAGCGCCTCGTGCATGCCGGCGATGAGTTTCGGCGCACCATCCAGGTACAAGCCGATTATTTTTTCAAGCAGGCTGGGCGCACCCGGTTGCTGCAGCGCGCGGATGTTATCCAGGGCTGCCGGGTCGATCGTGGCCGAGTGCGGGGCCTGCCCGTGCGGCTGGTGCTGATGCGCCAGGGCCAGATCTTGCTCGCCAGCGGGATGCGTGCCGCGCGCCTGCACCGCGTCGCCTCGAGCCCCAACGGACGCCGCCGAATGCGAGTCGTTCCGGGGCGGCAGCCAGCGTTGCAGAACTGTCTGCAACTGCGTTTTCTCAAACGGCTTGGCGAGATAGTCGTCCATCCCGGCGGCGAGACACCGTTCACGGTCACCTCCCATGGCATTGGCCGTGAGCGCGATGACGGGGGTGCGGCGCAGCGCCGGGCCACGGCCGGCTTCGCTCTCCCGGATCTCCCGGGTCGCTGCAAAGCCATCCATTTCCGGCATCTGGCAGTCCATCAGGATGGCATCGTACTCACCCTGCGCTGCCGCGGTCACCGCTTCGCATCCGTTATTGGCAACATCGGCCCTGCAGCCGAGGTCCCGCAGCATTGCCGACGCGAGTTCCTGGTTCACCGGATTGTCCTCGACCAGCAACACGCGTGCGCCGGTCAGCGCCGCGGGGCGTCGCAGCGCCTCGGCGGCAGGTCGCTCTTCTTCCGCCGCTCCCATGGTCATGGCAATGCAGCGACGCAGTACGGATTGGCCGACCGGTTTTCTCAGGCAGGCCGCGATTCCGGCTGCACGTGCCGCCGCGGCTTCACCTGGAGACTCGATCGAAGTCAACAGGATCAGGCACGTTCCCGCAAGCGCCGGGTCGGACTGAATTGCCTGCGCCAGTTCGATGCCATTCAGGCCCGGCATTTTCATGTCGGTCAACACCAGATGGTACGCCGTCCCGCGCGCGGCCGCGGCACGCAACAGCTCGAGCGTGCGCAGGCCGTTCCCGGTGCCCTCGAACAGCATGCCCCAGCTTGCGACCTGGTCTTGAAGGATGGTGCGGTTGATCGGGTTGTCCTCGGCGATCAAAACGCGCAAACCACTCAGGTCGCTGCGCAGCTTGGGGGTTTGCGGCAGCGCCAGGGCCGCCCCGAAGCGAACCGTGAACCAGAAAGTCGAGCCTTTTCCGGGTTCGCTGTCAGCGCCGATTTCGCCCCCCAGCAGCTGTGTCAGCTGCTTGCAGATCGCGAGCCCGAGCCCGGTACCGCCGTATTTACGGGTAGTCGAGCTGTCGGCCTGACCGAATGGTTGAAACAGGCGCATGCGTATCTCCTCAGAGATCCCGATGCCGCTGTCGCTCACCGCGAAGCGCAGCACGTGGATTCCGGCCGCAGCTGAGGCGGTGCCTTGGTCGTCACAGCGCACTGAAACCTCAATCTTTCCGTGCTCGGTAAACTTGATTGCGTTGCTGATCAGGTTGACCAGGATTTGGCGCAAGCGGCCCGGATCGCCGCGCAAAGCGCGCGGCACCGCCGCATCGACCGTGCAGGCGAGGTCCAGGCCTTTGCCGTCCGCGCTGTCGGCGAGGAGTTCGATCACCGAATCGATGCATCCGCGCAAATCGAAATCGATGTTTTCGATTTCCAGTTTGCCGGCTTCCATTTTGGAGAAGTCGAGAATGTCGTTGATCACGCTCAGCAGCAAGTCACCCGATTTTCGGATAGTCTGTGCGTAGCGGCGCTGGACGCCGGTGAGTGCGGTATCGAGCAGCAGATCCGCCATGCCGAGCACGCCAAACATCGGCGTGCGGATTTCGTGGCTCGTCGTCGCGAGAAACTCGGACTTGGAACGGGAGGCAGCCTCGGCCGCCTCCCTGGCCTGGCGGGTGGCGCGAAGATAAAGCACCACGGCGACGGCGGCAACAATCAGCATCGCGCCGGCAGCAGACAATAAAGCAAAAATCCAGTAGCGTTCTGGCTGAATGCGGACCAGCTCTGTCAAGGAGCGGGGTGCATAAACCACGATGCCATCCTCCGGCAGCGCCTTGGAGTCCAATACCATCGGCTTACCCCGATCGCCGAGGCTGACCGCTTTGGGGAAGCGGCCATCCCCCCAAGGTTCGAGTCCGAGGGGCTCGAATCGGGTCTGTTTGTACTGCAACGATCTGTCGGCATCAGACAATCTCGACACGGTGGCGCCGGGAACGGTGTACGATTCGAGTTTCTTGTCCTGCGCCAGGACGATAACGCCGTTGGAATCGGCAATGAATGCGTTGGTCTGCCGAATCCAGTAAAGGAAATTTGAAATATTGCGCTTGACGACAACGGCACCAAGGAAGCGGCCGTTCACGATCACCGGGTAGGAGTAGAACAGGCCGGGAATTTTGCTGACATAGCCGACCGCATATTGGTGTCCGCGCACCCGGTTCCTTGCCTGTTGGAAATACACGCGATCACTGTAGTTCGTGCCGACAAAACTGTCTGGCCGTTTGGCATTGCTGGCGGCGACGCAATCGCCGGCGGCATTCACCACCCAAATGACATCCGCGTGGTGCTGGGTCGCGGCAATATCGAGGAAGCGGTTGAACCGATCCAGCGCGCTTTCCCCCTCCCAGCTTCGCTTGCGCTCCTGGTATTCGAGCGGAGAAGGACCGGCATCCGGCCCAAAGCGATCCAATACCTTGTGGATGGTTTCGTCGTACGCCAGGACGAACGGAACGCCTTGCAGCAAGTCCAGGCTGTCGTGTATCTGGTCTGCAATCGTCTGGGCCTGTTCTGCTGCCAGGCGTACTTCTGACAGATAGACGCGTTGTGCGCGAGCGCTGTAGTAATAGTCCGTGCTCAGCCAGGCCACGATGATCCATCCAAGAATCAGCAGACTGCCAACCTTGTAGGATCGACCCGGTGACACGCGGGAAGCGTTGGTCACATAAGTCGCCACGATGGTCATCACGATGATGGCGCAGCTCAACGCCAACGCGGCGGACGCCAGAAAAATCGACGTATTCTCTGAATCGGGGATGGAAGCATCTCCGGCACGGATAAAGTACGCGGCGGCCATTGCCGTGTAGTGCATGCCCGAGACGGCAAGTCCCATCACAACCGCGCTCGCCATGGTGATCCACGAGCGCCAGCGGGCGTGCAACGGCCGCAGCTGGAAGTTGATCCACAGCGCCAGCGTGGCCAAGATCACCGCAACCACGATCGACAGGAGAAACAGCTTGAGGTCGTAGCGAACGATGCCGTCGATCCGCATGGCAGCCATGCCGGAATAATGCATCGTCCCGATGCCGGCGCCGAGCAGGAGGCCCCCTATGGCCAACTGTATCCGCGAGAGCATGGGGCGGCTGATGATCCATAAGGCGACCGTGCTCGCCAGTAAGCCCGGCACCATGGACAGCAGGGTCAAGGCCGGATCATAGCGTGCGCCGCATGGCAGGCTGAATGCCAGCATGCCGACGAAATGCATCGTCCAGATGCCTGCGCCCATGGACAGGCCGCCTGCCGCGATCCACCCGCGCCGCTGGTTTACATTGACGCATTTCGCTACATGCTGCGCGACAACCAGTGCCGCATAGGAAGCGAATATCGCGACAAGGATGGAAAAAAAGACCAGCAGCGGGTCGTAATGCCCCATATAAAGCAGGCTGGTATCGGGGGGCGAGGCAACGAACTGGAGCATATCAGACATCATCAGCCTTTGCGGGGGCCTGGCTTCTGTGCCAACAGAACATGGATATTCCTCCGACCCAATGCCATCTGCCGGGAATCTAACGTCCTGCTCACGTTATTCCCGGCTGTCATTGTCAGGCGCGCCCGTATTGTGGCCGGCTGGGTTTCCCTATGCAAGCCAAATATGAACGTGAGCGATCATTCGGGGCTCCCATGATCATGCGGTTAACGGCAAGAAGTGAAAGGAGCTTTAGTTCGGCGTTCCCGCGGCCGCATCAGGTTGACACGGCGCGCGACATCCGCAAAGATTACCCGCCCGTCGATCGGCAGGCGTTAGTCAATGCCGCCCCACCCTCTTGATCCAAATCAAACGCCCGTTTTCTGATCCCGGATAAATTGCTCGCGTGACGACATGCGGGTAAATCCGGAAGGAGAAGACGAATCATGACGGCGGAAAAAAAGAAATACAGGTTCCTGTTCATACAACCTTTTCAGTTGTCTACCGGAGGCAGGTTTGCGGACAAGTATCATTCTGCCGAACTGCCAAAGGAGCAACGTCTGAGGATGAATTACCTCAACATCGGGCATCTGCTGGAGGATGTTGAGTGGGATTTTCACGGCGGTCCAGTTGCTCCCTACGGCGATTGGGCGGTCGAGACCCGGGAGGAGTTTTGCCACGTGGCAGCGGCGCGTTTACCCATCGTGCGTGCGGCCTGCGAGAGCGGCAAGTACAACGCCATCGTGCTGCTTGGCGGCGGCGAGCCGGGTTTCCTGGAATCGAGGGAGATCGCCCGCAAATACGGCATACCGGTGACCTCCTGCGCCTTTTCCCAGATGCACATCGCCTCCATGCTGGGTAACAAGTTCAGCGTCATCGATTTTACCGAGACGCATAACATGTTCTATTACGACCTTGTGGTCCGCCACTGTTTGACCGAGCGGTGCGCATCCATCCGCAATATCAACTTCTACCACGCCAGGCCCGGAGTCGAGGATGAGAACACCATTGATAAGGAACGAGAGAAAGCACTGAGAGGTGAACCGTCCGAGGCCGTGGAACGGACTGTCAAGGAAGCCGTCGCCGCGATCGAGGAGGACGGCGCCGAGGTAATTACCTTCGGCTGCTCCGACGTCTTCTGGCTGCAGTCATTTCTTCAAAAACGCCTGCACGACATCGGTTGGGAAGTGCCGGTATTGGAGGGCTACAGCTGCGCCATAGTGCTGGCCAAACTGTTTGTCGACCTGGGTGTCGATGCCAGCGGCCTTAATTTCCCCAGCGAACGCCCCAAGCGGTGGCGGAGGAAGAAAACCTTTTGAGGGAACCTCCGGATAAGTCGAATCTAAACAATGTCGTCATTCCTGCGAACGCAGGAATCCAGGGGAATCAATTTATTCCGCAGGAACTTCTCCGCCACCTGGATACTCCATTAATCCCCTAAGTAATGCCTTTGAGTAATCAAGTCAGGCATTTGTGTTTATCTATTTTCCAATGAGGACAAACATCTGGAATTGTGGAAGAAGCCAACAATCTTCGAGCGGACTGTCATAGCTGCCATCATTGCCGCAACGCTGAACCGTTAAGCGTCTCAGGATGCCCGGGCGATCACCCGCTTCTGGCGGCAGCCAGGGCAAAAGCAGCGGGTTTTTCGAGAAAAGATTCGACTTCGGAAGCTCCCTGAATTATATTGGCGCCACGGCTCTGCCGGAGCCGGTATGTTGGCGCGCGTTGGCGCCGGTCTTCAATAATGGGGGAGAAACAATGTCCAAGAAATTACGCCTGCCCTTGCTGGCAGCCACTCTGCTGTACTCCGCGCTTCCCGCTTGGAGTGCGGAGTTGCCCGAGGGCAATGGCAAGGAACTGGTTGGTGCGCTTTGCACCAGCTGCCATGCAGTCAATTGGGGCGGCGGCTACACGGCCGAGGGCTGGCGCACCGTCATTCGCATGATGATCAATCATGGTGTCGCGTTGTCGCCGGACCAGGTCGCCATGGTCACTGGATATTTGACCAAGAACTTCCCGGAAAAACCGAAACCCGCTGGCGTCGTGATCGACGGGCCCGCCAAGGTCTCAATGAAAACGTGGCCCGTGCCCACGCCCGGCTCACGGCCGCATGATCCTCTTGCAACAAGGGACGGATCGATCTGGTACTCCGGCCAGATGGCAGGTGTGCTCGGCAGGCTAGACCCGAAGACCGGGAGTTTCAAGGAATTCCCGCTCAAAACGCCGCACGCCGGGCCCCATGGCCTGACCGAGGATAAGGACGGCAACATCTGGTACACCGCCAATGCCGTTGGCAAGATCGGCAAGCTCGACCCCAAGACAGGCGGGGTCACCGAGTACCCGATGCCTGACCCGAACGTGATCGATGTGCACACGCTGCTCTTCGATCGTAGTGGCATCCTGTGGTTCACATCGCAGAGGGGCAACCGGATCGGACGCCTCGATCCGAAAACCGGCGAGATCAAGCTGCTCACACCGCCAACTCCGGATTCGCGCCCGTATGGCATGGCGTTTGATTCCAAGGGCACATTATTCGTCGTCCTGTTTGGCACCAACAAGATAGCAAGCGTCGATCCAAAGACGCTGGCCATTCGCGAATTCACGCTGCCGGACCCGGCATCGCGTCCCCGGCGCCTCACGATTACCAGCGACGACATCATCTGGTACGCGGACTTTTCGCGCGGGTTTCTGGGCCGCCTCGATGCCGCTACCGGCAAAGTGACGGAGCGGCAGTCGCCGAGCGGGCCCAGGTCCCAACCCTATGGCATGTCGACGATCAACGACGTCATCTGGTACAGCGAGTCCGGGACGACGCCGAACACGGTCGTGCGCTTCGATCCCAAGACCGAGAAATTCCAGAGCTGGGTAATCCCGGGCGGCGGCAACATCGTGCGCAACACCTCGGTCACCCGGGACGGCAACTTCGTGCTGGCCAACAGTTTGGTCAATGCCGTGACTCTGGTCACCATCCCGAAGTGAAGTGACGTGCGGTCACAGCAATGCTTCGAATCCACGGTGGCTTGAGTTTTGCGGCAGTAATTGCTGCGGCCAGTCTCGCTGCGGCGCCGGCGCTGGCCGCCGACGCGCCGACCACCGCCAAACCCAAGCCGCTGCTGCTGTGCAATGAATGCGGAATGGTCTCCAACATCCGCCGTATCGAGAAACCCGTCGCGCCCGAACGCGACACATTGCCCAGCCTTACCTCTTCACCGCAAGTCGGCGGCATCGGCAGCGCCACCCAGGCGGTGCCGATGCTCAGTTTCGGCGCCGGCGGCCCGCGACGCGTGCAGCGCGAGCCGGCCACGCGCTCGGTGTGGGAAATCACGGTCCGCTACGACAATGGCCAATTCGGATTCGTGGCGCAGGACGGCGAGCCCGAGCTCAAAGTCGGCGACCGCGTGCGCATGTTTGAGAACGTGCTCGAGCCGATTCCGCAAACCCCGCGCTGATCACCATGTGACGACTACTTCGACTTCTTCGCCTGCGTTCACCTTGATTCTCTTGGCAACAAGCCCGCCTTCAACCTGCACGGTACCTTGGTAGCCAGTTGGGACCTCCCACGTGATTGTCGTGGTGATAAAGTATTCGCCCGTTGGGACATTCTTGAACGCGAAGCGGCCGTTGCCATCGGCGATCTGTGTTCGTATGTATGCCTCGAGCTTAGGGTCAGCCTCTTCGATTCGCCGGCTAGGAAGATAGGACCTTTCGTACCACTCAAGCGAATACGAGGTGACTGGATTCAATAACACTCGTTTGCCAGCGGCCGCCTTTACGTCACCTCCTTTTGTCGTCAGGAACGCCTGACCTCTGACAGTGGCGGTTCCTGTTTTCGGAAGAACGAGATACTCTGCCTCAGGAAATGCCATGCGGCGTGCCGGTGCTGGCGAATTCTGAACAGGAATCGCACAGCCAACCAATAAGGCGGCAAGAGAAAGTGTAGTGAATAGTCTCATGGGTCATTCTCCGTAGTGATCTAATGGTGTATTGAGCTGCAATACCTACTTCGCCCCGGATCGGTAACGCTTGCGCGCGGTCTCGACAATGCCCGGGATCAGGTTGCGATACTCGATGCCGACGAAGCACACATTACGGCCGAGCGTGTGCGGCGTGAGATCGGGATTCGGATTGGCCTCGATGAACACCAGCCGGCCGTCGTCAGTGAGCCGGAAATCGAGCCGCGCGTAGTCGCGCAGTTTCAGCACTCGAAAAGCCTTTCTGCTGAACTCCGCAATCTTCCGCAGCAGCGATTTCGGCAGCACTGCGCGCCGATAACGCACGCGCCATTTGGTGCGGTAGCTGCCGTCGTGTTTGATGCGATAGGTCACGAATGTCGGCGCTGATGCTTTCCGGCTCCCGACGACCATCTCGAGCGGCGCCAACACCCGTGGCTGGTTGCCGAGTACCCCCACAAAAATATCGCGACCCGGAATGTATTCCTCGCACACCACCGCCTCATCGATCCGTGAACGTATCGATCTCACGCGCGTGCGCAATTCGCGCTCGGTCCTGACCAGCGAAGCCTTGCCGATCTCGTCCGAGCCGTCCCCGAACTGCGGCTTGACGATCAGCGGAAAAAGCAGGCCCGGGTTTTCTATGCGCTCGTCGCGCTCGAGCGTGAAACAGCGCGGTACATCGACACCGGCTGCTGCCGCGATCTGCTTGGACAACGCTTTGTCGCGGCATAGCTGCATGCCGACCGGGCCAGTGCCGGTATAGCGGAGCTTCATCATCTCGAGCAGGCCGGCGATCGCGTGGTCGAGTTTGCGGTCGCTGTCGAACCATTCCGTCAGATTGAAAACGATGCGCGGCTTGAGCCTCTTGAGCTCCGACATCGTCGCAGCGATGTCAGGGCCGAACGGCACCACCGCAACCCGCGGATATCTCGCGCGCAGAGATTCGAGCACCCGCTCCTCCGTGCTGCCGCGGTCGGGTACAAAACGCCCGGACATGTTGCGTTCGCCAGTTTCCGCGTCAACCAGCATCGCCACGTCGCAGCGTCTGTGCTTCGTATTGCTTCGCGCCATGCGCAAATTGTAACCCGTCCCCGTTCCCGCGTTGCGTTTGGTGCGAACCACTGCTATTGTTTAGCGCACGTAACCGGACATCGCATCCGTCCATTACAACCATTCCCTCACCGGAGAAAAAATGAAAATCGCAATACGAGTCGCGCTAGCTTTTCTGGCCTGCACCGCATTCACCATCACCACCGCCTCAGCCCAGCCCTGCCCCGAAAAGAACCTCATGTACTGGCAGGCTTTCCCCGCCGGTGGCGAGTCCGACATCTCGGCGCGGCACCAGCAACTGGTCCTCAAGAAAAAATGCCAGAAAATCGAAATCGTGGTTCAGTACAAGCCGGGCGCAGGCGGCGGCCTGATGTGGGCGCAGATGAATGGCCTGCCGGGCGACGGCTACAACGTCGTCGGCATCAACCTGCCGCACATCGTCCTGCAACCGCTCGAAGGCCAGGTCCAGTACAAGACCGAGGACATCACGCCCGCCTATTGGTTTCACTATACGCCCGATGCGATCGTCGTCGCCAATGACAGCCCGATCAAGAACTTCCAGGATCTGGTCAGGATGGCCAAAGCGCAACCTGGCAAGCTTACGCTCGCCGGCTCGGGCACCAACTCCGCCAACCACGCCGCGCACGAGAAGCTGAACATCGTAGCCGGCATCCACACCACCTACGTGCCATTCAAGGGCACCGGTGACCTCACCACCGCGGTGATCGGCCAGCACGTGACCGGCGCGATGTCGTATTCGGCGTTTGCGATCAATACCAAGAGCAAAGTTCGCGCCATCGCAATCGCGCTGGACAAGCGTCACCCGCTGCTGCCCGATGTGCCGACCTTCAAAGAGCTCGGTTTCGACTGGATCGACGGCGCCTATCGCGGCATCGGCATGCCAAAATCGACTTCGCCGGAAGCGCGCAAGCGCATGTCCGTTCTATGGGCGTTCCTCAACAATGACCCGGAAATGAAAGAGCTGGCATTCAATAGCGGCTTCGAGCTCATCAACGTCGGCGTCGACAAAATGGATGCGTTCATGAAGGAACGCACCAAAGCCTACATGGAAGTCGCTAAACGGCTGGGGCTGATAAAGTAATGCTCCGGCTGCGCTGGCGACAAGCGGAAAAGGCGAGGCCGTGTGCCTCGCCTTTTTTTGTCAGCAGTTCCGTCTATTTGAAATTCGCGATCTTGCGCGCCTCGCCAACCAGCTCGAGTATGTGCATGCCGGTATCGGCGCGGTCGACGATATAGATGTAGCCGCGGTCGTCAACCTCGACGTTGTTGGTCTGGATCGCGATCTTACACTTCGCGGCGCCGCGGCGCTTCACGCAGGTCGGATCGGGCTTGGTATTGCTGTTGATCGCAGGAATGTAATAAGCGACTTCCTTCGGGCTGAATGGGTTGCGGATGTCGAGCGTGCGCACGCCGGCATTGAACCACGAGACGAATACGAGGCGCCTGTAATAGATCGGCGTCAGGTTCTCGTTCGAGGCATGCGCGCCGAAGCGCGCGCCGCGGCTGCAAAAATTGCCGCTTGCTTCCGGCACGGTCCAGTTGGCAACGCCCAGCGGTTTGGTCTCCTGGGTTACGTCCAATATCCATACCATCTGGCGCGCCTCGTTGCATTCATCGATTATCGATTCGTCCACCACGAAGATGAAGTCGCGCTTGCTGTCCTTGCTGTTTTTAAAATCCTCGATTTCCATGTCGAGCAGCGGCAATACGGTGTGCGCGCCGATGTTGGTCGGGAAGTCGAACCGGCGCACCTGGGGGTAAAGCAGGTTTTCGCGCGTAACCTCCTTGGGCCCGTTCAGCAGCTTTTCCCGGTCGACTATCTGCAGGATGCCGAACTTGTTATTGCCGTGCCCGAAATAAACGCGGTTTTTCCTGGGCCCCGCCGAGATCGGACCGTGCAATTCGAACGGCGCCTGTCCGGCCGCACCCGGTTGCTGGCCGTCCAGGCCGTAATCGCGGATGAACACCGGCTTCGCCGGATCGGACAAATCGTAGATCTTGGTCATGCGGCGCACGCGCCAGTCGGGCGGGCCGGACACGAGGTAGGCGATGCCGGTATCGCATTCCCACCAGTTCTTGTGCGTGCTCTTCAGGCCTCTCACTATCGTGGTGATCAGCTGCGGCCGCTCGGGCGCCGTCACATCCCACATCTCGTGCGCGGTATCGCCAAGCACGCGCAACATGTAGAACTTGTTGGGGTCGCCCTTGGGCAAGTCCTTGCCCGCGCAAATGCGCACCATCTGCGCGCCGCCCGACTCGCCCTCGCCCAGATCGCCCGGAATGTGAAAGAGATATTTCGGCTGCTTCGGATTGGTCACGTCCACGATCGAGGTGCCATTGTTCTCCTTCTGCCCGGTCGCCGGGTTGACCCTCACACCGCCGTGATGACCGATGTAAGCGATCCAGCGTCCCTTCTGCTCGACGATCACCGGTTGATACGCGCTGCGCGCCTGCAGATCGTTGTAGCCGACCAGGTTCATGTTCTTGGCCTCGGCGCCTTGCCCGGGCTTGCTTCCCTGCGCGAGCACCGCTGACGCCGTGACCGCACATGCCAACGCCACCGCTGAAATCCATGCTTTCCGCAATTTCATTTTTCTCCCCTGCAGTTTTTTACTTACTGAAGTTGGCGAGCTCGCGCGCGGCACCGGTCAGCTCAACGATGTGCATACCGGTATTATTGCGGTCCACCATATAAACGTAGCCGCGATCATCTACTTCGACGGCGTTGGTCACGATCGCAGTCTTGCAGAGTTCTTTGCCGTCAAGCTTCACGCAGCTCGGGACCGTCTTCCCGGTCGTCGACGGGATATAGAAGCCGACCTCCTTCAGGTTAAAAGGATCTCGCACGTCCACCGCGCGCACACCGGCATTGAACCACGCGACGAACACGATGCGCTTGTGGTAGATCGGCGTCAGGTTCGTTTGCGTCGAGTGGGGACCGAAGCGGGCGCCGCGGGAGCAGAAATTTCCGCTTTGCTCGGGCACCTGGAAGTTCGCGACCCCGAACGGCTCGGACTCGTTGGTGACATCCACGACAAACAGCATCTGGCGCTCTTCGCGGCATTCGTTTTCGATCGCCTCCGGCATGACGAGTATGAAATCGCGAACCCTGCCCCTGGTGTTCCTGGCGAACTCCGCAACCTCCATGCCGAGCAGCGGATAAACCGCGTGCACGGCCTGCCAGCGCCCGATCGGAAGCAGCGCCACCTGCGGATAAAGCAGGTTCTCCGCCGTCGGCTCGCGGGGGCCGGTTAGCAGCTTCTGCCGGTCGACGATCTGCAGCGTGCCATCCCCCAGATTGCCGTAGCCGAAATAAAGCCGGTTGCCTTGCGGCCCGGTGGAAAACGCGCCGTGCCCGTCCCTGAACCTTGGATTGGGCGGCTTCGCAGCGCCGGGCTGCTGGCCAACCAGCCCGAAATTACGGATGAACAGCGGATTCGCCGGATCGCTCAAATCAAAAATCTGGGTCATGCGGCGCACCTGCCAATCGGGCACGCCGGATACGACGTACGCAATACCCGTATCACACTCCCACCACTGCTCGTGCGTGGACTTGAGCTTGTCGACCACCGTAGCGATGCGGGTCGGCTTTTCCGGTATGGTGACGTCCCACATCTCGTGCGCCTGGGAACCTGCGGCGCGCAGCAGGTAGAACTTGCCGCGCTCGCCCTTTGGCAGGTCCTTGCCGGCGCAGACTTTCACCATCTGCGCGCCGCTGCCCTCGCCGCCGACCATGGGCGCCGCCGACTGGGTCGGAATGTGGTGCAGGTATTGCGGGCGCCGCGGATCGGTGACGTCGACGATCGAGGTGCCGTTGGCCTCGTTCTGGCCGGTAAGCGAATTCACGGCCTGTCCGCCGAAATGTCCGACGTACGCGATCCAGCGTCCGTTCTGCTCGACGATAACCGTCTCAAACGCGGTGCGCCCCTGCAGATCGTTGTAGCCGACGAGCCGCATGTTGCGGGCTTCGGCCTCGTGCGCTTGATGTTCGCGTGTTCCCTGCGTGCCCGTGCTCTGGCATCCAACAACAGCCACACACGCGATCACCCAGCCTGCGACTTGCACTCGGTTCAGTTTCATGGCCTTGTATGCTTTTCTTTCTGGCAGCTCTCTTTCCTGCCACGATCTCGACTCTTTCACGCACTGAGCAACGGGCGTAACGCACGCACGTTTTTCACCTGCTCGATCTGCCACACGGTGTCGATCAGGTCGCGCGCGCGCTTCCTTCCGAGCACGGGGACGAAGAGCGAATAGCACTTCTCATCGACTTCCTGGCGGTTCATTCGATTTTGCGCCGTGCCGCGCACGAATACGGTGTGATGGCGCAGCTCGCGGCCATCGCGCAACTTCAGCTCCACGATGCCCTGACGGTTCGGCATCAGGCGCTCCAGCTCGTCGTCGCCGACGAGGTCGATACGCTTGCGCAATTCAAGCACCTTCGGGTCCTGCATGCGCGCGACATCGTGCGCGGCGTCGAACGTCGCGGTGCCGTCGATCAGCATGACGGCCATCATGTGCTGCAGGCAGATGTCAGGCATGCTGCGGTTGTCGACCGTCCTTACGCCCTGGTGCGAGAGGCGGACGACGACCNNGACCTCGTATCTTGCGCCGAGCTCGCGAACTAACTCTTCGGGATTGCTCTTGGGTCCGTAGGCGAAGAAGAAATTGCGGTCGCCCGAAAACGCGTCGTCCACGCCAGTCATGCCCGACGCGATCATGCTCGCAGCGGCGGCGCCATTGCGCGCCGGCATGCCGCCGAAAACGAATGCCTTCTCGATGTGCTCGGTATCGCGCGCCCAGTATGACACGCCGGATGCCTGTTGCGCGCAGTACGAAAGCAGGTGGCGCACCTGGTCGGCACTGAAGCCCGCGAGTGAACCGCACGCCGCCGCCGCGCCGAACGTCGGGCCGAAACTGTGCGTCGCATGCCCGGCGGCGCTGAACGCGGCACCGCCCAGCGCCATCGCGAGCCGCGTGCCGATGTCGTAGCCGAGGGCGACTGCGCGCAGCAGCGCCGTGCCGTCGGCATCAACGTGCTCCGCCATGGCAAGCGCCGCCGGCACCACGCCGACGCCCGGATGCGTGGACGAAGGCCCGTGTGTGTCATCGGTTTCATCGGAATGCCCGAGCATGCCGCCCGCGAGCGCCGCATTGACAACGGTGGTGACGATGCGCGAGCCGGGAACGCAGGCTTCTTTGGCGCCGCCCTGCGCCGTGACGTACGCAATCGCCTTTTTGCCGGGAAGGAGGTGCGATCCCGATATCATCGCCGCCAATGTATCGAGCAGATGGTGCTTGGTTACTTCGGTCACCGCGTCGGGCAGAGGATTCATTCGCGCCTGCACGATGTACGTTGCGACCATGCGCATGACCGGCGATATCGCCTCCCCTTGCTTGTGTACCGCGCCCTCGGACGCTTTCTCCGCGCCGAGCTTCATCGCATCGGATTGCGCGCGCGCCGGCGCGGCGGCGATCAAAGCGCCGGCAACGCTTGCTTTCAGCAATACGCGCCGCGTCGACCTGTGTGGTCCTTCGTTCACGATGGCCTCCTCTTTTTCATCACGTTTTCCCGCGCGGTGGCGCGGTCCAGCAGTTGACGTCGCAGGAGGCTGGAAATAATTCCCGCTCTACCGACCTTACGCCTTTACCGCTTCAACATCTCGGTTGGCATGGGCTCGCCTTTTCCCGTGTAGCGCAAAACGAAAACGCCCCACTGCTTGTCGGTGATGTAGATATTGCCGCGCGTGTCGACGAGCACGTCTTCCGTCTGGGTCACGAGCTTGTCATACGGCAGCGGGCCGTAGCGCTTGGTCGGGGTTGGCGGAATGAACCAACCGACCTCCTTCGGCAGCCGCGGGTCCTTGATGTCGTAGGTGCGTAGTCCCGCATTGAAGTAGGTGATGTAGATAAGGTCGCCCTGCTTCTCGACGTCGGGCAGATGATATTCGAGGTTCGTATTGTGCGGCCCGAAACGCCCCCCCTTTTCGCAGAAATTGGTGTACGGCAGGCCTTTGGGAGGCGCCGGCTCGGGGAAAATCGACACGAGCCGTGGCTTCTTCGGATCCTTGATGTCGACCATCCCGGAAATCGTGAAGGGGCTCGAGCACGCGAACGCGCCGTTCGGCGCATCTCCGCCGCCCGTAGCCTCGCCGTGCACGTAGAGCATGTTCTTGCCCGGGATCGGCAGCACGTCGTGCGCGACGAGCGCTCCGAACGGCGGGCTGATCGTAAGCTGGCCGATGGGCTTCGGCATTGCGATGTCGCTGATGTCGAGTATGACGACCGCGGGCCCGTAACCGAGATACGCGGTCTTGCCGTCATCGCTAATGATCGCGGGACCGTGAAACGAAATGTCCTCGCGCGCCGGCTCCTCGCCCTCTTTCTGACCAGGCATCCACCAGCGGCCCGCCTCCTTCGGATTCGCCGGATCGCTGATGTCTAGGAAGACGAGGATCTGACCGCGATAGCCGGGCATCCGCGCCGCTAGGCTTGCATATTTTCCACCCGGGTACCCGACGCGATGGACGCCGGTCGATCCCGTTTTCCAGTGCCCAAGCTGCTTCCAGTTCACCGGATCGCTGATGTCCCAGATGAGCACGCCTTCATCGTGGGGCCGTTTCGGATCGCCGCCCCAGACCGGCACCTTGCGCGCGAGCGCCGTCACCATGATGTTGTCGTGGAATTCCATCTGGATTGTCCAGGTGTTGTCCGGCCCGGGAATGAACTTCACGAACTTCGGATCCTTCGGGTTCGTCACATCGAGGATCGTCCAGCCCGAATGCCATAAGTGCCCCATGTAGAGAAACCAGCGCTCGCCGACACGGCGAACCGCGAGCTTGAATGCGCCGCCGCGGCCGTCGACGCCGCTGTAGCCGATCGGCCGCATCTTGTTGGCCACCCAGCCATTTGGAATCTGATCCGCGTTCGCGGCGGTTTGAAACGACGACGCGGCAACGATCGCGGCCGCGAACACCCAGAACGAAATGAGCAACGCGCGAACCATCGCGCCTCGAATATTGGAAAACATGACGAACCTCCCCTGACGGAAAAATCCCCGCCCACCGGGTTCTTGCGCCGGTGGGCTACAGAGACTTCATCCTACACCGCAAGCGCAGCGGGATAAATGGGGCGCCGTACGTTGAAATCTTCCGCGGACCTTAAGGCGACGCCCCGCTTATTTAAAATTCGCGATCTTGCGCGCCTCTCCCGTCAGCTCGAGGATGTGCATGCCGGTATTGGCACGATCGACAATGTAGATATAACCGCGATCATCGACTTCGGCGTTATTGGTCTGGATCGCGATCTTGCAGCGGTCCACGCCATCGACCTTGACACAGCGCTTGGCGGTGTCCTTGCTGATTGCGGGAATATAGTAGGCGGCCTCGCGCGGTGAGAACGGATCACGGATATCCACGACACGCAAGCCGGCATTGAACCAGGCAATGAATACCAGGCGCTTGTAATAAATCGGCCCCATGTCTTCATTCGATGAGTGCGTGCCGAAACGTCCGCCACGAGCGCAGAAGTTGCCGCTTTTCTCCGGCACGTAAAAATTGGAGACGCTGAAGGGCTTGGTCTCGTCGGTGATGTCGACCATGAACATCATGTGGTAATCCTCGTAGCATTCGTTCTGGGTCGATTCGTTCACCACGACGAGAAAGTCACGCTTTGCGGGTTTGCCTGATCTGGCGTCTCCCGTCTTGGTATGAAACTTTTCAAAGGCCGGCACGTCCATGCCCAGCACCGGAAAAGTGGTATGCGCACCCACGGTGGGATACATGTCGAGGCGGCTGATTTGCGGATACAACAGGTTCTCCGGCGTCGGCGCGAATGGATCCTTGGAAGCGGGATTACCCTTCAGCAATTTGTCGCGGTCGACGATCTGAATGACGCCGCCCAGCAGCGTGCCGTAGCCGAAATAAACGCGGTTTCCCACGACTATCGGCCCGTGCGTGTCTTCCGGCACGTTGTCCCCGGCCGCACCTGGCTGCTGGCCGACCAGCGCGAAATTCCGGATGAACTTAGGATGTGCCGGGTCGGACAAGTCATAAATCTTGGTCATGCGCTTGGTGCGCCACTTCTCCGGCCTCCCGTCGGACACGAGGTAGGCAATGCCCGTATCGCACTCCCACCAGTTCTTGTGCGTGTCTTTGATCCCGCTGATGACGGTGGTCAGCAAACTGGGGCGCTCGGGAACCGTCACGTCCCATATTTCCTGCGCGGAAGTACCGCCCGTGCGCAACAGGTAGACCTTGGCAGGGTCGCCCTTGGGCAGTTGCTTGCCGTCGCATACCCGAACCATCTGCGCGCCGCCCGATTCACCAAAACCGGCCTCGCCGGGAATGTGGGCCACGTATTTTGGATGCTTGGGATCGGTGACGTCGACAAGCGAAGTTCCGTTGTTCTCTTTTTGCTTGGTCAGCGGGTTATACGGCTGCGGAATTTCCTGGGTTCCGCCGTGATGGCCGATGTAGGCGATCCAGCGATTGCCCTGGTGGTGGACCAGCGGCTGGTATGCACTGCGCGCCTGCAGGTCGTTGTAGCCGACGAGCCGCATGTTTTTTGCTTCCACCTTGCGCGAGGCCGGCACGACCTCGGCATCTTGCGCCGACCACGCGTAGCCAGCCGACAAGCCAAGCGCGACCGTAACCGCGAACAATCCGCACCAACGATACTTCAAGCTTTTATTGCGTTGCATGTGACTCCTCCTTGAAAGAAACAACCGCTGCCGCACCCCTTGTGCGGCCTCGTATTCAAACCGGATCGAATCATTTTCGCGACGATCAGGCAGTCGGATATAGCGAGAGACTGCTCCGCGTGCTCAGTCAGGATCGGCAACGTCCGCGAACGCCCACCGGCCAGTCTATTCCGCATTGGGATTCTGGCATATTCCAGCGATTCGAACCAGCATGGACGCCGTTTGCCGTTCCGGCGCGTTCGCAGTAGAGTCCATGCGATGCAGGAACCGGGTTGCCGAAGCGCAACCGGCGACCTCGCATGATCGCCATGCGGTGCTTTCAGAATACGCCGCGCCAACCAAGGGAGAACGAAATTGAAAATCGTCAGTGCTCTTACTCGCATCGTGGCCGGCGCTGGTGTTATTGTTGCGCTGGCTGGTTTGCCGCCAGCGGAGGCGCAGGATAATGCCGCAGCGCGCGCAGCGCGCGAGTGGCGACTATCGCACGAGTGGCAGATCATTGACGAATACTACGGGTTCCTGAGGATTCCGAACGTTTCGCGTGACCTGCCCAACGTCCGCCGCAATGCGGATTACCTGCTGAAGATGATGGAAAAACGCGGGATCAAATCGCGCTTGCTTGAAGTTTCCGGTGCACCGCCGGCCGTGTACGGCGAGATACTCACGCCGGGAGCGACCCACACTTACGTGTTTTATTCCCATTACGATGGCCAGCCGCTGGATCCGAAGGAATGGGCGACCCCGCCGTTCGAACCCGTCTTGCGCAGCGCGCGGCTCGACAAGGGCGGGCAGTTGGTTCCTTTCCCGGCGCAGGGACAACGCTTCGATCCGGATTGGCGCATCTACGCGCGCTCCGCATCCGACGCCAAGGCCGCGATTTTCTCGATGCTGACCGCGGTCGACGCCCTCAATGCCGCTGGTATGAAGCCGCGCGCCAACATCAAATTCATTTTTGAAGGCGAGGAAGAGCTGGAATCACCCAATCTGGGCAGGATACTCAACGCCAACAAAGAACTGTTGAAAGGCGATCTGTGGTTCATTTGCGACGGACCGGAACATCCAAGCGGCAATCAAACGATCAATTTCGGCGCGCGCGGCATACAAAAAATGGAGGTCACGGTATACGGAGCGAAACGGCAACTGCACAGCGGTCACTACGGCAATTGGGCGCCGAACCCGGCGCTGATGCTGGCGCAACTGCTGGCATCGATGAAGGACGCCGACGGACGCGTGCTGGTGGAGAACTTCTACGACGGCGTCGTTGCGCTCTCCGATCTCGAAAAGAAGGCCATCGCCGCCACCCCGGACGACGATGCGGCGCTGATGCAGGAAATGGGGCTTGCCCGCACGGACGGTGGTGGCAGGAAGTTAGGCGAGCTCATCAATCTGCCGTCGCTCAACATCCGCGGCATGGCGAGCGCGCGTATCGGCGAGCAAGCTGCCAACGTCATTCCTGCCGCCGCGACCGCGGCGATCGACCTCCGCCTGGTCAAAGGCGTTACCAACAAAGGGCAAGTGGCACGGGTTATCGAGCATATCCGCAAGCAAGGCTATTTCGTCGTCGCGACCGAGCCCGATGACAAGACCCGGCTGGCCCATCCCAGGATTGCGAAGGTGGTTGTGAGTGCGGATGGCTATAACGCGGTGCGTACCCCGATGGATCTCCCCGTCGCGCAAAACGTCATCGCAACCGTTAGCACCGTGCGACGCCCGGTTGTCTTGAACCCCACTTCGGGCGGCAGCTCGCCTTGGGATATGATTACGGACGAACTCGGAACGAACATCATCTCGATTTCCACGGTCAATTACGACAACAATCAGCACAGCAGCAACGAGAACCTACGGCTGCAGAATCTATGGAACGGCCTCGAGACGCACGCGGCGCTGATCATGATGGAATGAACTTTCCTGGCTCTGTCTTTGAAAGATCAAATTCGGTCGGGTGGGTGCGTGGGTAGCGTGCGTCACGCGTGTCCGTCACGCAACACGCCGGTACTGGTGTTCAGGAGCGGAGTCGCCAGGCGACAATTTCGCCGATCGCGAGAAAAGGCCATCGTGTTAGCACTGGCAATGCGCTCGCGCCGCTGCATTCTGTGGATCGCGATTGTTGCGGTCGGCATCTTCGTCATTCCGCATGGCGCGCTTGCACAAAGTTATCCAGAGCGCGCATTGCGATTGGTCGTTCCGTTTGCGCCTGGGGGCTCGACCGATGTCCTCGCACGCATCGTCGGGCAACGGCTTGCCGAGGGCCTGAGCCAGCCCGTGATCGTGGACAATCGCCCCGCCGGGGGCGGCACCGTCGGGAGCGATCTCGTGGCGAAAGCCCCTGCCGACGGTTACACGTTGTTGATCGGCTCGATCGCGACCATGGCAGTGGCCCCGGCCATGTACGAGAAGCTGCCCTACGAGCCGATGCGTGATTTCGCTCCCATCGGTTTGTGGGTGACGTTTCCCTTGGTGCTCGTGGTACAGGCCAGCTCGCCGGTGACCAGTCTGAAGGAGTTGATCGAGCTTGCGCGGGCAAAACCCGGCATGCTGAGCTTCGGTGCACAGGGCATCGCCAGCTCATCGCATATCTTTGCGGAACTGATGAACAGCCTGGCGCGCATCAAGGTAGTCATCGTGCCCTATAAGGGTGGCGCACCGGCGATGAACGGCCTGCTTGCCGGAGAAGTGGACTACTCCATGGTAGCGGTCTCGACGGCGTTGGCGCAGGTTAGTGCGGGCAAGCTCCGCGCACTCGGTGTAACCAGCGCCCAGCCGACGTCGAGTTTACCGAACGTGCCACCGATCGCCAGCGCATTGCCGGGCTACGAGGGATTGAATTTTCACGGCATGCATGCCCCCGCGAAGACGCCGGCAGCCATCGTGGCCACGCTGCACGACGAAACGACCAAGATCCTGCGCCGCCCGGATGTCGCCAAACAACTGAATGCCCTGGCAATGGAAATCGTCGCCGGTACCCCGGAGCAATATCGGGCGTTCATCAAGGCGCAGATCGACCAATGGGGGCCCGTGATCAAGTCCTCTGGCGCGCGCGCCGATTGAATCCGGCAGGTGCGTGATCTTCTGCGGCTGGTACATGAACCCCGACCGTGACGACTGAAGGGAGGGTCACCATGGCAGCACAGGACGAGCGTTCAGTTCCCGACACCCGCGCACCCGGCCCGGGCGCTCTCGCCGGCATCCGCGTCATCGAGCTGGCCGACGAGCAGGCAGAGTACTGCGGACTGACGCTGGCGGGGCTCGGCGCCGACGTCGTCAAGGTGGAGCCACCCGGCGGCAGCCCCACGCGCCGCATCGGCCCCTTCTATCAGGACCGGGAGGATCCCGAGCGCTCGCTCTTCTTCTGGCAGTACAACCGCGGGAAGCGCTCGATCGTGCTCGATCTGCGCCAGGAGAAAGACCGCGAGCGCTTCCGCGCGCTCGTCGCCAGTGCCGACGTGCTTCTGGAATCCACCCCGAGGGGAGAGCTCGACGGATTGGGCTTGAGCGCGGACATGCTAATGAAACAGTTTCCCGCGCTGATCGTGGCGCGGGTATCCCCATTCGGTGATCATGGCCCCTGGGCCGGCTTCAAAGCCTCGGACCTGGTGCACCTCGCGCTGGGGGGCGTCATGATGAATTGCGGCTACGATCCGGCCCCCGACGGCAAGTACGATCTCCCACCAATCGCGCCGCAGATGTGGCACGCCTACCACGTCGCCGGTGAGCAGCTCGCCTTCACGATCCTGGCCGCACTGCTCTTTCGCTTCCGGACGGGGAAAGGTCAGTACCTCTCGTGCGCGATCCACGAGGCGGTGGCGAAATCCACCGAGGTCGACCTCATGTCGTGGGTGATGCGACGCGCCCCGGTGTTGCGCCAGACCTGCCGCCATGCCCGTGAATCCGTCTCGCCGAGTCCCTCCATCGCGCACACCAAAGATGGGCGGTGGGTGATGGCGAGTCTCGGCAACCGCTCAGGTGAAGGGGAACGGCTCATTGCGTTGCTCGAGCGCTACGGCATGGCGGCCGGCATCGATGCGAAGGAACTCGCGGTGCCCAAGGGCGGGCGGTTCGTCCCGGGCACCGGCCCTGTCAAGGGAACGCGTGATCACGGGATGGAGGCCGTTCAGCGTTTCGTGCGCGCTTTCACCTACGAGAACGTGCCGTGGCGCGAAGCACAGGAGGCGGGGATGCTCTGGGCGCCGCTGCGCAAGCCACACGAGAACGCGATCGATCCGCACTGGCTCGCGCGCGGCAGCTGCACCGACATCACCCACCCAGAGCTGGGCCGCGCATTTCGCTACGCCACGAGCAAGTGGATCTCCACCGCCAACTCGTGGTCGGTGGGACGCCGCGCGCCGCTGCTGAATGAGGATGCCGAAGCCGTGATGCGGGCGCCGAAGCGCGAATCTCCGAAGGTCGATACGGCTGCGCACGCGCCAGTCGACGAGCCGCCGTCGCCCCGCGGCAAGCCATTTCCGCTATACGGCATACGCATCCTCGACTTCACGTGGTTCCTCGCCTCGGCGGGCGGCACGCGGTTCATGAGCGCGTTCGGCGCCGAGAGCATCAAGGTCGAACTGAAGAGCCATCCGGATACGCGCCTTGCCGCGATGGCGCCCGTCGGAGGCCGTGCTGCTCGCGATAAAGCGACCGCGCCGCTGCCCGGCGTGACGGACCTCAACATGGGCGGACAATTCAACAACAAGAACCCGGGCAAGCGCGGTATCTCGCTGAACGTCAGGCATCCGAAGGGGCTCGAGATCGCGAGACGTCTGGTCGCGATGTCGGACATCGTCGCAGAGGGCTTTTCGCCGGGCGTGCTCGACAACTGGGGTCTGGGATACGAGACACTGCGCGCTATCAAGCCCGACATCATCTATGTACAGCAGTCGGGCATGGGGGCGCAGGGCACCTATGGCCGTTTTCGCACCGTGGGCCCGATCGCGAATGCGTTCGCGGGCTTGTCCGAGATGTCGGGACTCCCCGAGCCGGCGATGCCGGCTGGGTGGGGCTACTCCTACTTGGACTGGATGGGGGCCTACAGCTTTGCCCTCGCCATGTTGAGCGCCCTCTTCCATCGGGCTCGCACGGGCGAAGGACAGTGGATCGATGCCTCGCAGACCGAGGTCGGGCTCTTCATCAACGGCCCCGCTATCCTCGACTGGTCGGCGAACGGGCGTATCTGGTCACGCTACGGCAACCGGTCTCCGTACAAACCGGCGGCGCCACATAACGTCTATCCCTGTGCCGGGGAAGATCGGTGGCTCGCAATCGCGTGCTTCACGGACGCTGAATGGCGTGCGCTTACCGAGGTTGCGGGACATCCGGAATGGGCGAGCGATGTTCGATTCAAAGATCTCGCAGCGCGAATCGCGAACCTGGATGCCCTCGATGCTCTCGTCGGCGGCTGGACGAAATCGCGCGATGCGTACGAAGCGATGCTCTCGCTGCAGCGCGCTGGCGTGCCGGCCGGAGTCTGTCAGACTGCGGAGGACCGCTGCGACCATGACCCGCAACTCAAAGCGCTCGAATGGTTGACCGAAGTGACCGGCACGAAGATTGGGCGGTGGCCGATCGCCGAAGTGCCCATCAAGATGAGCGAGAGCCCTGCCTACATCGGCGGACGCATCGACCGCGGCGCGCCGTGCTACGGTGAGGACAACCATTACGTGTACGGCGAGCTCCTGGGAATGTCGTCCCAGGAGATCGACGATCTTGCGGCAGAGGGCGTGATCTGAGAGAGTCAGGGTGAGCGACCGCTTGTGAGGTCGCATATTGCGACAAAACCAGGAGTCCCGACCATGATCAATAATGCTCTGCGTACGATTTTGCCGATCGCCGGCTGGCCCGAGGAGCGCGCCCGCGCGGTCGAGATCACCGGTGGCGCCGATCCGATATTGCCGATGCCGTTCCGCCTCGCCGAGAGCAGCACCGCAGCGCTCGCGGCGGTCGGCCTCGCTGTTTCCGATCTGTGGGAATTGCGCACGGGGCGTCGCCAGGAAATCGCAGTCGATACCCGCCAGGCGACGGCCTCGCTTCGCAGCGGGACATATTTGACGATCGAGGGAACGCCCGTGCCGTTCGGGCGCAACGAGGTGATGGGTACCTATCCGGCGAGGAATGGACGGTGGAGCTACCTCCACTGCAACTTCCCGAACCATCGTTCCGCGGCGCTCAAAGTTCTCGGCGTGCCTGAAGATCGTGAGGCGGTGCGCAAAGCGGTGGCGCAGTGGGACGCGCTCGAGCTCGAGGAGGCGATCATCGCCGCGAAGGGCGCAGGCGGAATGGTGCGCACCATGGAAGAGTGGGCGGAACATCCGCAAGGTAAGGCGGTCGCCTCGCTGCCGCTGATGGAGATCGTCAGGATCGGCGACAGCCCGCCGGAAGCGCTCCCCAGCGGCGATCGTCCGCTGTCGGGTGTCCGGGTGCTCGATCTCACGCGAGTCATCGCCGGGCCGACTTGTGCACGCACCCTCGCCGAGCACGGCGCCGATGTGCTGAAAATCACCGGAGCGCACCTGCCGAGTCTCGGCCGCCAGGAATACGACACCGGCCACGGCAAGCTCTCAGCGCATCTCGATTTGCGCGAGGAGAAGGACAGGGAGATCCTGCGCGGGCTCGCCCGTGGGGCAGACGTGTTCTCGCAAGGCTACCGGCCGGGAACCCTCGGTAATCGCGGTTTTTCGCCCGAGGCGCTGGCGCAATTGCGGCCGGGCATCGTCGTGGTCTCGCTGTGCGCCTTCGGTCATGTCGGGCCGTGGGCATCGCGCCGCGGCTTCGACACAGTGATTCAGACGGTCAGCGGCATCACCAGCCGCCAGGGTGAGCTGTTCCCCGACGATGCGCCTGGCCCGCAATTCTATCCGGTGTCGGCGATCGACTTCCTGACCGGCTATTTGATGGCGTTTGGTGCGATGGTGGCTCTTGCGCGCCGCACGCGCGAGGGCGGCAGCTGGCTCGTGCGGATCTCTCTGGCGCAGGTGGGGCGTTGGCTCATCGAGCGCGGCCAGGTCCCGGAGGCCGACCTCAAGGACGTGCCGCAGGAATTCACCCCTGCGGAACTCGAACGCTGGTCGATGACAAGCAACACGCCGGTGGGTCGGTTGCAGCACCTCGCGCCGGTGGTGCGCCTCTCCGAAACACCGCCGCGATGGGCCCGACCCATGGTGCCGCTCGGGTACCACCAGCCGGTGTGGCCGGCGTAAAGAGCGTGATCTGACTCCACAATAGTACGCAGGCTATGCCAGGATAGGCGTGTGCTTTGCCAGAAACTGTTTGGTGCGGACCTTCGCTGCTTCCAGCGGCGCGCCTTCCTTCCACTCCACGATGTACTCCGCGTTGGGCAGCAGCTTCGCCGTCTCATCGGAGATCGGGCGCGGATGCGCCTCATCGTTGCCCGCGAGCACGAGGCAACGCGTCAGGCAGCTCGCCACGAACGCGCGGTCCACGCTGTAGAGGAAGCCGGGGTCGTAGAGGTTGTGATAGAACGCATCGAGCACCTGCTCGGTCGCCTCGGGATGGTCCACAAGGCTCTTCACCCATGCCTCGAAGTTGGCAGTGCGGCCCGGCTTCAGGGGACCCACGCGACCGATGGGCTGGGCGAGCACGGCGCTCGCGATGCGCTGGGGTTGAGACTTGAGCAAGCTCGCGATGAAAGAGCCGCCGATGCACTGCCCGTACAGGTGGCAGCGCTTGATACCCAGGTGGTCGAGAACTGCGACATGGTCGGAGGCGTAGCTGTGCCAGCCGTCCTTTTCAGTGATGGGCGCGCGGGACTGGCCGCCGGCGGCATTGCGCTGATCCATCACGATCACGCGGTAGCTCCTCGACCACTCGGTGATCGGGTTGATCGGCGCGGAGGGGGCGCTCCAGACTTTGATCGTCGACTGCAGGCCCGCCGGCGCGAAGGTGAGGATGGGGAACCCCTTGCCGTGCACCTCGTAGTAGATCGACGCACCGTTGCAATCAAGCGTTGGCATTCTGGTGTCCTTTCATATTGCTGCGAGCGATCGTGAACGACTCAGGGGCGCTTCCAGCCGAGCCAGTCGACGACGGCTCCGCCCATCACGCGCTCGAGGTCGCGGCCCTTGAGCCACGGCATCTCCTCGGTAAACATCGTCACGCATTGCCGATAGGAGCACGGCATGCGGGTGATGTCGGTACCCCAGAACGAGCGGTCGGGACCGAACGTTTCGATGATCTGTTGCAGATAGCGATGGATGTTCTTGTACGGATAGGACTGGGTCGAAGTGCTCGGCGCACCCGACAGCTTGATCGCGACATTGGGCAGTTTGGCGAGCGCAAGCATCTCCGACAGGTCGGCATAGGCCGCGTCGTCTTTTACGCCGGCTCTGCCGCCGCCGCGTCCGATGTGATCGATGTGCATCTTCAGGCGAGGATACCGCTCGGCGATCTTGCCGAATGCCGCTATGTTCTTCCCGCTGGCAAGGAGCCCGATGCGCAGGTTCGCTTTCTCGCACGCCGCCCAGAACCAGTCGAGCGAACCGTCGGTCCACCACGACTTCTCATGCGGCTGGTTAAAAGTAAAGCGGAACCCGACCATGCCGGGCCGTTCGCGCCAATGCGCGACGATCTTGTCGCGGTCCGGGCTTTGGAGATCGAAATGCCCGAGGATGCAGAACTTGTCCGGGTGCAACCGTACCGCTTTGACGGCGAGCTCGTTGACTGCTTCGCCCAGGGAACTGGGCGGATGGATCACCGCGCAATCGACTCCGGCCGAGGCCATCTCGGCGAGCGCGTCGTCGATCGAATAGGTTGGGATCTGGCGATGGTGCGGGCTCATCTTGCCGTTCTCCCAGATGTGGATCTGCGAATCGACTATCAGCATGATTTTCTCCTGGTGATTGTGAGGATTCTTCGCCGTTACGGATACATCGCCCAACCCACGCGATCGGTCTGTGCCTTGAAGAAATGGCCGTTCGTGCTGGTCACAAACAGTGTCGTGAGATCGGGACTGCCGAAACAGCAGTTGGTAGGGCGGTTTGCCGGCACCGGGTGCGTTTCCAGCACGCGCCCTGTGGGTGAGAATACATAGATCATCGGCCCCGATCCGCTCGCGTAATAGCCGGCGGTGGCAACGATGTTGCCCTCGGCGTCGAGACACATGCCATCGATACCGCGATGCACGCCGCGCGCATCCTCGCCCCAGGTGAAGAGCGCGTCATACGTGCCAAGGCTGCCGTCATCTTTGATCGGGTAAGCGCGCAACTGCCTCGGTATGCCGAGGGCGGCGCCGCTCTCGGCGACATACAGCGTTTTCTGGTTTTGCGATACCAGAATGCCGTTGGGCTGCGTGGTGTCGAAGGTCACGCGCGTCACGGTGTACGTGCCGTCTTTCTGCGGGTCGGCGCGCAGCACCGAACGGTTGTCGAGCTCCGTGACCTCCGTCTTGTCCCAGTTGCCGTCATTGATGGGGTTGGTAAACCAGATGCGGCCTTTGCGATCGATAGCAAGATCGTTCGGCGTGTTGAGCTTCTTGCCGTCGATGCGGTCGGCTATGACGACGTTTTTGCCATCGGGATCGAAGCGCACGATCGCCCGGCTGCCCGAGCAGCAACCGAACAGTCGCCCATGCTCGTCGAACGCGAGACCGTTGGTGCGGTTGGTGCCGGTGCGCCATTCGTCGATCACGTTTGTCTTGGGGTCGTAGCGCAGGATGCGGTTCTTACGGATTTGTGTAAAGTAGATGTGCTCACCGTCCCATACCGGACCTTCGGTGATGAACTGTTCTGTGTCAGGCTTCATCAGCAGCTCGAATTTCCATGCCATTTGTTTTTCCTTTATCTAATAAGGTTCTTTGACGAAGATGAAGGTCGTCCCCTCCACGATCGGCGCGCTCGCGCCGACGAACGAGACGTTCACGTCCTTCACCTGACGTTCCCCCGCGCGTCCCGAAGCTTGCAGCGCCCCTTCGATGATGTGCCAGAGGCCATGGATACGCCCAGTGCTCAGACTTCCACCGAAGGTATTGAGCGGCAGCTCGCCGTCGAGTTCGATGCGGCCGTCCTGAATGAAGTCGAGCGCCTCGCCCTCGTTGCAGAATCCGTACGACTCGAGACCGTAAATCACCGAGGCTGAGAAGCCGTCGTAGATTTGCGCCACGTCGACGTCTTTCGGAGTAAACCCCGACCGCTCCCAGGTGAGGCGTGCCGAGCTCTGGCCGCCTTCCATGTAACTACTCAGGCTTCCGATGCGGCCGGCCACTTCGAAGGCTAGCCGCTGGCCGTAGCCCGCGAGGTACGCGGGGCGCGGCTTCAGGTCGCGTGCGCGATCGGCGGTCGTGAGCACCATGGCGACGGCTCCCTGCACCGGGATGTCGCAGTCGTAGAGGCAGAACGGATACGCGACCATGCGGGAGTTAAGATACTCCTCGCGCGTGAGCGGCGCCTTGAAGTACGAGCGAGGATTCCGGAGACCGTGCCGGCGCTGGGTCACCGCGAGGGTCGCCATCTTCTCGCGATTCTGATTGTGCTTTTCGAGCCAGCGGGTGTACGCGACCGCCATGCCTTGCCCCGGACCGCCGAAGCCATATGGCGCGGTGAACTGATCCGCTCCGTGTGCATACGTGCCGGGCAGGTTCTGGTAGGTGCCGCGCGGGTTGTGCATCGCCCGCCAGACCACCGCATACCTGCATACCCCCGCGAGCAGCGCGTTGACGGCCTGCTGAACGGCGCCGCCGATATTCACAGACCCTGTCTGGATGTGCCAGGCGAGGTTCTGGAGCTTCAGCATCGCCATCATGCAGTTGACGGACACGATGCTGATGCCGTCCACCTGCGCGTGTCCCCTCGCCGGCAAGTCCGGATAAGTCGCCAACCCGTCGATGTCCGACATCTTCAGGCCGGAGTCCTCCACCGCCGCCTTGACCGCCTGCAGCGCGTGCGCGGCCAGAGGAGTCTCCGCCGACCGGGTGACCTGGGAAAATCCCACGCCGCTCACTGCCACCTTGCACCGCTGCTCCCACATACGGCATTCGCTCCTTGGTGCCTGGACCTGTTTCGAAAATACTTTCCCTCCCCTTCAAGGGGAGGGTCAGGGTGGGGATGGGGTTAACGGCGCTTCGCGCGCGAGCCGGAACTGTGGCAGCGTGATGTCGTCGTTCAGCGGCTGGAAGACCACCTCCACGCGACGCCCCACCTTCGCCTCCGTATACAGAGCATCCAGCAGATTGCCGGCGAGCAGCGCCCCGGGTGCGTCGTCGAGCTCCACGATGATGCTCGCGTACGGTACCGCCGCGGCGAACCGCTTGTCACCGGTGTGGTACATGATGGTGTAGGCGTAGATCGCGCCCTTGCCGGTCACGGGTTCGAACTTGAGGTCGATGGCCATGCAGTTCACGCACGTCGCGTAAGGAGGATGCTGGAAGTGCCCGCAACCCTGGCAGCGCTGCAGCGCCAGCACTCCCTGCCTGGCCGCGTCCCAGAAGGGCTTCGTCCACTCATTCGGGACGGGAATCGGCCTGGTCACCTTGCTCCAGTCACTCATCGTCATGATCTCGTCTCAATTACCGGCCAATCTATTCCAACCGCCGGAGCGCGGCAAGCTCTTTCCCGCACCCCGGCTGTTCCAGGGTGTTTCTTTCATACGGCAGATCAGCGACGCTCGCCGGCACTGCCGCCCGCCCGGACAGTGCCAAACGCGCCAATACGAATGGCCGAAATTCGGTCGTAACTCTCGGCGCTAAGGTGCGAAGGGCGCAGCGGTCTTAGCTGGCTGCAAGGCGACCCAATTACCCATTGAGCGCCCAGAGTTTGCGAATGTCGAGCGTGACCATTCCGAATTGAATGTGCCTTCACCGCAGTCGTCGCCTAATGAAGTCGATGCCACCATCCTGGTCGCATCCAGCATAGCTTTGTTGAATCGCTGTACTTCGGCGAAACCCAATTTCTTCTTGACCTCGCCATTCGGTTTCATCGAAACGCCGCGCGCATCAAGCCGGAAGGTGTCGAAATATTGCTGCTCCGGCATGAGAGCGACTTCCTCCGAATCCAGATAAGCCTTCAGCGCCTCATCCTTGAAGGGATAGGGCATGCCAGGCCAGAAAGGATTGAACAGTCCATCCCAGTGACTGGGAATGTAGACCTTGGGACGGATTACCGGGACGATCAGTTTAGCAAGTAGCTCACCGCCAGTCCCGATCCAGACATCGACGCTCTTGAGGCCTGCATCGGCCATGGCTGCGGCGAGATTGGCGAGCGGAGCGCCGAAGTTCACACCATCAACGTGAATATCCTTGGCCAGATCGAACGCGCTCGCGGAAGTCTGCACGAAGAAGCTCAGCGTTCCGCCCGGCCGATTGACGGTAAAAAGAAATGCGCGACCCCCGCCGCCGTTGGGATAGTCTTCCCCGACGCCAGCGCGCAATCCGCCGGTCGCGGTATCCGGCCTAGGCGGATCGTAAAGCTCACGCGCGAAATGCTGTATGGGGTTCGAGGCATCGCCACTGTGATTGAATCGCACCACCCGCACCGTCACGCCGTGGCCCATGTCGATTTTTTCGCCGCCGTTCACAACCCGGCATTGTCCCGGCGCGACACCCTGCGCGACAGCCTGATAGCAACTCGACAGCCCACCGATCATCACCGCGCTGGTTAGTTTGGCCCAGGCGGGTGTATCCCACGAATGGTCAAAGTGGCTGTGCCCTGACAGCAAGTAATCCAGCTTTGCGCTTCCGAGCATCGCGTCGCGCACCTTGGTCACGGACGTCACCTCAACGACCGCCGGGGCCTTGGTGTAAGCATATCGGTCGTTCGGATAACTCTTGGGCGCGTAGAAAAATGGCGGCCCTGGAACGCGACTGACGTATCCGTCCAGGACAATGCGAAGGTCGCCAATCTTGAAGTACCAGCTTGCGATCGACATCCAGGTCATCTCGATTTCCGGCGCATCCGCCGCGAGCGCGAGCGGCGCGGCGCCGAGCGAGAACCATGCAAGGCACGCAGTAAGCAGGATTTTGCATTTCATGATGGCTTCCTCTTGAGATGTGGGCGCGACGCGGAGACAAGTCTAAACTGAACGCATTGATCTCAAAATGGCCGGTCGCCTCGGACGAGGATGCGGTAAAGCATGCGGTGCTGGCTATGATCGTAGTCAAAGCCCGCCTTGTGCATGGCCGAGCGGTTGTCGACGATAAGCATGTCGCCCAGCTTGTATTCGTGCACATAGACGAACTCCGGANNCCTCAAACGCTTACCGAGTGTCCGCTCAGGATCGTTTTTGCCCTGTCGCGCGATGGTCTCTCAGTTGCCGAAAAGCTCCTTGAGCGTTCGCGCCGTCGAGGCGATCGACTGCGCGTTGGCGCGCTCCTCCGCCTTGTTCTTCGGGGTGGAGAAGCCGTGGCCGGTGCCGCTGTAGACCTCCAACTGGAAGGGGACCTTCGCGCCGCGCAGCTCCTGGACCACCTTGTCGACCGTCGAGAGCGGAAAGCCCTCGTCCTCGGCGCCGTGCAGGATCAGGTACATGCCCTTGGCGTTTTTCGCCCATCCTGCCGCGTGGTCGCGGAACGAGCCGTGGATCGACACATTCGCGACGAGCGGCACGCCGGTCGAGCCGAACTCGATGCCGACCCCGCCGCCGAAGCAGTAGCCGATGAGCGCGACCCTGGACGCATCGACCATCGGGCTCTTGAGGAGCGTATCGAACGCCGCCTGGGTCCGCGCGCGCATCAGGGCGCGATCGTTGGTGTAGATCGCGATCTGTGCCTGCATTTCAGGGACGTTCTTCGGCAGCACGCCCTCGCCGTAGCCGAAAATGTCGGCCGCGAACGACACATAGCCGAGCTTGGCCCAGGTTTCGGCGAGCTGCAGCGTCTTCGGGGTCATGCCCTCGCGCGCATGGATCATCAGCACGGCAGGGCGCCTGCCGGTGACTTTGTCGTCGTAGACCATATAGGCTTTGAGCTTGGTGTTACCGTGGCTGTACTCGACCCACTCGCTCTTCATCTCGGCCCGCGACGGGCCGGCCGCGAGTGCGAAGATGGCGGCCAGGAAGGCCGGAAGCATCCGGAGCATCGTCATTGGAATCTCCCTAGGTTGAGCTTTTTCGGAAAATCTTGCGCAGCGGAGAGGCGAAGTCCAGATGCCGATCGGCCGTTGTTTTGAGACCGAGATATCTCGCTGTGCTCTCGATTCTCGCATGGCCCAAGAGCACTCGAACCGTCTGCAAATCGCCAGTGCCTTTCAAAATGTGGAGGGCCTTCGTCCGCCGTAATGATTCTATGCTAAAGGATGGGAAAATCAACATTACCTGAAACGTGGCAAACTCAGCGCGATGGAACCAAGCGCGGTATCGTGGAGATCAAGTCATGATCAGGAACAATCACGAATTGGCAGTTATCCGGTAGATTTTCCCAGGCCCGACTTCGATTTCGGCCTTTCTGCATTCAGTCCAGCTTTAGGCAAGGCTCTCATCACATATGTCTCGATATCATTCCCAACTTCGTTGGGGCGCGGTCTTCTTATCGGATTAGATTTGAGATCAGCAGCGCAGAATTGAATAGTCTTTTCCAGCTTTTTCAGAAGTTCTATGTCGGCTGCATTGGCTTTGTCTATTTGAATTACCTGCCGCTCAGCAAGAGATTTAACAATCACTGAAAACGGTATGCCTTTCACTGGTTTAAGCATCTGAGCCAGCGCTTGCTCAAGAACGTTGAGCCTTTCCTTGTCGTCCATTGTGTACCCCGATGGTCGCTACAGAGTGGACCGGCAAGAAGAGAAAGAGGGTTGGCCGCCCAATCTCAATGCCGGTGCAACACGACGATCCTGTTGGTATTGGTCCCCTTTGCGTTGTTCCCGATTCCCCAGCAGTTCGCCGTCTTGGTGAATTCCTGCTGGTTTATCATCACGAACAGGCGGTCGAAGGGGAGCCCTTCCGCAGCTTCCCACACCTGACGTTCAAGGAGGACCTTGCCGTTACGGACCTCGCCAACCTCGAAGGCGACGTACCCACCGGGCCGCACGACCCGCGCCAATTCGGTTAGTGTGTCCCGAACCATGTTCTCCCAACCCGTTTCGGTTCGGTGATGCGCGATGGCCACTCCTGCCACGTCGATGCCAGCGAACCAGCTCCTGAGCCAATTGTCTTCGGCGTATTGCACAATATCGAGAAATGGCGGGGACGTGACGACTAGCTGAACCGAACCGCTAGGGATCGCAGGTGTCGACTGCGCCGTGCCAGTGGTCAACAACGACGGTGGGTGGGATGCCATAGGCCCGTCGCGAAGAAGAGACGCCGTCTTTTTCAAAATCAGCTTCTTGATGTCGCGGTCCGGGGGCGTCTGCCCCCTTTTTTCATTGATCTTCCGCTGCGACTGGGCGGACACCGCTTGGTTCGGCGGAAGTGTGTAGACGGAGAAGAAGCCCGGCGAATGGCCGGTCAATCGGTTGATTGCTACCAACCTGATCCAGTCGTCGACGGGATCAGGGCTGCCGCCTAGTGGAGCTCGTTCGATGAGCCAGCTCCGAAGTGCGCTGATGTGACGCAATGTCCGGTCGCTGTAGAAAGCGAGCAGTTCGGGATCTTGAATCTCTCCCTCATCCCACTTGATCTGGTCCAACCTTCGAGCGACCTCGCTCGATGCCGGCGGATTTAATCGGGGTCGGGTCAAAAGGATGCTTAAGGGGTTGATGTCGTTACCGATCGGCTGGCGGCCCATAAGAGCTGCCTGAACGGGAGTCGTCCCTCGCCCCATGAACGGATCGTAGATTGCGTCACCGGGCTTCGTGAGACGTTTGATGAAGAACTCGGGAAGCTGCGGTTTGAAGCAGGCCCGGTAACTCACCTCGTGGATCGAATGGGCTTGACGCTGGCCCGAGGTCCAGAATTCGTTGATCACGTAAGGAATGGCGCCTTCCCGCTTTTCGTCAGAAGGCTGACCAAACTCGCTGAAGTCTCGCACCAGATCAATGAAACACTGGGCCGCTCCTTCGCTTCCAGTTAATGGGTCGGCGGAAACCCGCTTAAACAGGGGCAGCTCTTTAAGACCCGAATCATTCATAATTAATTATAGCCGGTGCCGTCACCCGTCCGCCAGCCCCGGGACAATTGGGGGAGCGGTTCCTACTGATATGCCCGCTTCCCACCGAAAATACCGGTAGCCAGATCGCCGCCCGGGGGCACTTGCGCGAGCTCGGTCTGGCTAAATTGCTCTATACTGGCTTGCGCTGTATAGACGCCGATCGCAAATTTCGTGAGCCTTGTCCATTACAGTGGCTGCACTTAACCGCCTGTCCGCTTTCGTGTGGAGCGAGTGACTGCAATGGGTCGATTCCAGCCGTTCAAGACACAGAAATAACCGCGCAACAGTGCCATTAGTTTTGACCTGGTCGAGGAGCCAATCAATACTGAAAACATGGGGATTCAGCGAGCGTTGGTGTGTTTCGGCGAGTGAGGACGGGCACAAACGATAAGACACTGGCGAGTTATTCAACTATTGATTCTAAATCCAGCATTTAAACCGCCAAGGACGCTTAGGGACGCCAAGGAAATCAATGCCAAGGTGAACCCGGATGCAATCACCAGATTGGTGATCTTGATTGCAAGGCTTGTACTTTGTTTTCCTTCGCGTCCTTGGCGTCCTTCGCGGTGAAACGCTTTTTTACCTTAATCCTTTGATCTCGAGATTGAATCGCCCCACCACCCACCAAAACGAAACAAAGGCCAACTGGTGACTTACTATGCTGACTAGACTATTGCTATGCCTCCTTGCTGCCGCCGCAGGGGGCGCGCTCGCCGCCGAGCCGGCGGAAAAGACGTTCACCCTGTCCATCGTCCGCGGCGCGGTACGTGCGGAGCAGCGCCTGCTCCGGGTGGAAAAAGGCGATGCGGTACGATTGCGACTAACGAGCGACGCACCCGGAGAAATCCATCTTCACGGCTATCGGCTGGAAGCGAAGCTCACGCCGGGCAAACCGGCGGAACTCGCCTTCAAGGCATACGCTACCGGGCGCTACCCGTTCGAATGGCATGGCGCCGGCGACGCCGGAAAAACCGCATCACATCACGGCCCGCCGCTCGCCACTCTCGAAGTGCGGCCGAAATGACGTGCGCGCGCCGGATCGTCGCGTACGTGCGTGTTGCGGCTGCGACACTATCGAGCCTGCCCGCGACGGCGTGGCCGCATGCCTTCGACGATCGCTACGACCTGCCGGCGCCGTTGTCCTACTTCGTGGCCGGTGCGGCGGCCGCAGTGGGACTCTCTTTTGTCGTCGCCGCATTGTTTGTACGAAGCGCGCCGCCGGCAACCGCCACGCAAGGACGCGTCGTATCGCTGGGACCGCTGTTGCCGGTCCTGCGCGCGGCATGCGGTTTCGCTTCGCTGATTCTCTTTGCGCTCACCATTGTTTCAGGTTGGTTCGGCACGGGCGATCCGATGATGAACCTCGCACCGACCATGATCTGGATCATCTGGTGGGTCGGCCTGTCGCTGGTGGTTGCCTGCACTGGCAATATCTGGCCCGCGCTCGATCCGTGGCGCACGCTGTTCGATATGATGGATGCGATCGCGCGGCGCCTGGGCCGGAAAAATGGCATCGTCCTCGGCTGGGCTTATCCACGGGCGATCGGCGTGTGGCCTGCGGTGATACTGCTGCTCGCGTTGGCGTGGTTCGAGGTGGTTTATCCGCAGGCTGCGGTGCCGTACCGCCTCGCGTGCACGGCGCTCGTGTGGTCGGCGCTGACGCTCGCCGGCATGGTGTGCTTCGGGCGCGAGGCGTGGCAGCGTAACGCCGACGTATTCGCGGTCTACTTCGCGACGCTTGGCCGCTTCGCGCCATTCACCGCAGGTAGCGATACCCGCAGCGTCGTGTTGCGTGCGCCGGGCCGCGGGCTCATCACAACAGATGCCGGATCAGCCGCCATGGTCTCATTTGTAATCGCCATGCTCTCGACTGTGTTATTCGACGGAATGTTGAGCGGCCAGGTATGGTGGCTGATCCAGAGCAAGCTCACGCGCGCGATGCCGCTGCTCGTCGATGGCAACGGCTATATCATCGGCACGATCGGTCTCGTCGGCGTCTGGCTCGTCCTTCTCACCGCGTATCTGCTGACGTGCCGGATCACGGCTTTGCTCGTGCGCGACCACCCGCTCAAAACGATCGTGTATGCGTTTGCGCCGACGCTGGTACCGATCGCGATCGCCTACAATATCGCGCACAACTGCTCGAACCTGCTGGTGCAGGGCCAGCAGGTGATTCCGCTGCTCTCCGACCCGCTCGGTCTCAAATGGGACCTCTTCGGCGCCGCGAATTTCAGGCCGGACATCGGCCTCATCGATGCGCGAGTGTCGTGGTATGTCGCAATCGGCGCCATCGTGGCCGGCCATGTCATTGCAATCTGGCTCGCGCATCGCGTGGCGCTGCGCGAATTCGGCGCGCCGCACAAGGCCGTGATCGCCTCCGTGCCGCTCACCGTATTGATGGTGATTTATACCGCCATCAGTCTCTCGATCATCGCCGAGCCGATGGTAAAGTTCGATGCGCAATTACCGCAAGCGTTGGAGGCCGGCTTTACCATCGGCCCACGGACGTAGTTCCGATGGTGTGGGTATGCTTGATAACAGTTCGGCTTTGCTTGATCCGCGACGAAGAACGCTACTCGGCAGTGATGCCCGCCTGCCGGATTACTTTGGCCCATTTCGAAACTTCGCTGCGGATGAACGCAGCGAATTCCTCGGGCGCACCGGGACTCAACTCGCCGCCTTCGGCGAGCAGCATTTTCTGGATGTCTGGCATTGCGAGTATGGCCACGATCTCGCGGTTCAGGCGCGCGACGACTTCGCGCGGCGCCTTCGCCGGCGCGAGCATACCGTGCCAGATGATAGTCTCGAAAGTCGGAAATCCGGCTTCGGCGACCGTAGGCACATCAGGCATCAGGCGGGCGCGGTGGGCGCCGCTCGTGGCGATCGCCCTGATCTTGCCTTCCCTGACGAACTGCGCCGCCGAAGGCATCGACGTGGCGAGGTAACTGATGCGCCCGCCTCTCAAATCGACCATTGCCGGTGCGGCGCCTTTGTAAGGCACGTGCGTAATGTCGATGCCGGCGGCCTGATTGAGAAAAACACCGAGGATGTGTCCGGTGGTCCCCAGTCCCGCCGAGCCGTAGGTCAGGGCACCGGGACTTTTCTTCGCCGCAACGATCAGATCGTTCACCGAAGCGATCGGTGAGCCCTCGTTGACGACGAGCACCTGAGGCGTTTTCAGGAGCAGCGTGATCGGCGAAAAATCGCGCACCGGATCGTAGTTGTTCCTGGCACGCAGCGCCGGGCCGAGCGCGAGATTGCCGTCCTGCCCGATCCAAATCGTGTAGCCGTCCGGCGGAGCCTTGGCCGCGAGTTCGGCGCCGAGTGCGCCGCCCGCACCGGGACGGTTATCGATGACGACCGGCTGGCCCAATGTTTCGGCGAGCTTCCGGGCGATGATGCGCGCATAGGTGTCGGTGCTGCCGTCCGGCGGGAAAGGCACGATGAAACGGAGCGGGCGGGACGGGTATATCTGCGCCACGGCGGGAAGTGCAGTGGCAATAAGCGCTATCGCGGTTACCGTCAACGCAGCAGCGTTCACAAGCGCCGCGGAGACCCTCTTCTCACCCTGACTCACAGGTCGCCTCATCATCGCTTAACCTCATCACTCCGGACTGTCGATATTGAGCATCCTGTTCGAGCGCAGCACCACGTTGTCCGACTTCAGCGCTTCGATTTCCGCCCGTGTATAGCCGAGCTCTTCGAGTATCGAATCGGTGTGCTCGCCGAGGCAGGCCGGCTGCTCACGCACTTCGAATTCACGCGTCCTCCCCATGGTCAGAGGCAGCTTGGGCACCTTGAAATCCTTGTCGCCGATTTTCAGCGGCAGCCAGCGCTGCGCTTCGTTCAGATGCTTCTCGTCCACGAGATCGAGCGGCGTGCCGACGGGCGCATAGGGCACCAGCGCCTGGTAGAGGCGCGCGGCGATCTCGTCATACGTATACGTCTGCACCGCTGCCTTCACGCGCTCGGCGATACGCCTTTTTTCGGCGCCGCGCTTGCGATTATTGCTGAACTCCGGCGCGCATTTCCAGTCGTCAAAACCGAGCGCATCGCACAACCCCGCCCAATGCCGGTTGCCCGTGACGGCGATGAAAACCTGCTTCCCGTCGCGCGTGGGAAAAAGCTGGTAGACACCCCAGCCCATCGTCTTGCCCATGCCGCTGTTGTGCGTGCCGCGGGGGGCGGGGTTCACGCCGGTCATCTGGGCCGTGGTGATGTACTGGCTGATCCAGAAGACGATCGTGTCAAATAGCCCGGCCTCGATCGAGTCGCCTTCTCCTGTCAGCTCCCGCCGGTAAAGCGCCGCGAGTATGCCGATGATTCCGTACGTGGCGGCGCCGATATCGGTGATTGAAGCGCCTGCGCGCATCGGCTGGTTTTCGAGACCCGTCAGGTACGCGAGCCCGCCTGCCATTTGCGCGAGCTCGTCGAGGAAAGGACGATCGGCGTAAGGTCCCGGCAGGAAACCTTTGACAGAGCAGTAAATGATGCGTGGATTGATGCTGCGCCCCCACGCATAGTCGAGCCCAAGACGCGCGAGCGCGCCGGGCGCGAAGTTGTCGAGCACGACGTCGGAACGCGCGACCAACTTCTCGAAGATCGCTTTGCCTTTCGGCTGGCGCAGATCCAGGGCGAGATATTTCTTGTTCCGGTTGAACGTATAGAACGTGCCGCCCGCATTGTCGTGACTGCGGGCTGTGTCGCCGATCGCCGGGTGCTCGATCTTGATGACGTCCGCGCCGAGATCGCCGAGCATCATGCCTGCGCTCGGCCCCGCGACGATATGACTCAACTCGAGGACGCGAACGCCTTGGAGGGGCAGCTCTTGTTTGTGAGCCGAAGCGTTGATCATCTTCCTGCCGCCTCTCAGGCAGCGGCCCGGACTTTCTTCCGCAGCGCGCGCAGGGTCCCGCCTTTCATGACCGACCCCGGCAGCGGGTGCCCCACGATGTCTTCGGCGAGCCGTGCGGCCTCGATCAGGAGATCGAGATCCACGCCGGTGTCGACTCCCATCTCTTCGCACATGAAAACGAGATCCTCGGTGCAGATGTTTCCCGCCGCGCCCTTATGCGCGGCGAAGGGACAACCGCCGAGCCCCGCGACGCACGCATCGTAAATGGCGACGCCCATCTCAAGACCGGCATAAGCGAGCGCGACTGCCATGCCACGCGTGTCGTGCAGATGCAGCGACAGGCGCTGCTCGGGATACTTGTCGCGGACCGCCCCTATCACCCGTTTAATCGATAGCGGTGTCGCCCACGCCATTGTGTCCGACAGATTCAGCGTCTTGATCGTCAGGCCGTGCTCTTCAGCGAGATCGAAGATCTGCTGCGTGACGTTGAGCACGCGCTCGACGGAGATGTCGCCTTCGAAGTTGCAGCCGAAAGCCGCCATGATCGAGCCGCGGTCGACCGGCACGTTATGCCGCTGGTACATCTCGATCATGCCGTGCTGCGCTTCGTAGTTCTCCCTGAGCGTTCGTTTCTGGTTGCGTTTGAGAAACGCTTCAGACGCGGTGAGTGAAATGATGCCGGTTGTATCGAAGCGACCGCTCGTGATCGCGCGCTCGAGGCCTTTCTCGTTCAGCGACAACGCTTCGTAGCGCACGCCCGGATGCCGTTTGAAACCTGCAGCGACTTCGTCGGCGTCAGCCATGCCGGGGACGTTCTTTGCGGGCACGAACGAGCACACCTGGATCTGCTTGAGACCCGTTCTCGAAAGCGAATCGACCAGCTCGATCTTCCGCGCGGTGGGGATAGGCCCTTTCTCGAACTGGAAACCTTCGCGCGGACCCTGCTCGTAAAGGTGGACTGATCTTGGTAGATCGCTCATGGTCTTCTCCTGATGAGGCATGACGGCGCTGCAGTGCTTCGGCCGCGTTCTCGCTGCAAATGCGAAAAGTATATAACGATAGGAAATTCAACGGCACCGGCCGGTTTAAGACATGACGCTTACGAACCTTACGCCTGGCTCCAGGCGTGAGGCGCCATCGAGATCGCCCACAGCAGCGCAAGCAAACCCACCAGACTCGACCGGCGTTGTCCCATGATTCCTCCCCTTATTGTGGTTGCCAGCCGATCGTCCGGATGAGCTTCCCGTACTTCTCGTAGTCGCTTCTGAGCGTCTGCGCAAACGACTCGGGCGTCTCGGCGGCGACGGTCAGCCCAATTGCGGTGAGCTTTTCCTTGACATCGGGCATCATCATCGCTCGGTTGATTTCCTGGTTTAGCAGGGCGACGATCTTCGCCGGCGTTCCGGCCGGGGCGAGGTAGCCGAACCAGCCGCGCGAATCGTAGCCCGGCAGTACCTCAGCGACTGTCGGTGTTTCGGGAAACAGTTCAGCGCGCGCAGGGCTCGTGACGGCCAGCAGGCGCACTCTGCCGGCACGAATAGACGGCGTCAGTGAGGCGATGCCGAGGATCGTCGCATCCACATGCCCGCCCATGATTTCCGTCAGGATCTGCACGCCGCCCTTGTAAGGAACGTGCAGGTAGTCGAACCCGGCCTGCACGCGCAGCATTTCGATCGCCATGTGCGGGAAGCCGCCCTCCCCGTTCGACGCGATGCTCAGTTTTCCGGGGTTTGCCTTGCCATACGCAATCAGATCGTTGAGCGATTTGAACGGCAACTTCGGATTGATCACCAAAGCAAGGAAATTCGTGGTCGAGAGCGCAACCGGTGCGAAATCCTTGAGCGGGTCGTAGGGAAGTTTCTTGTACGTGTGTGGCTCCACGACAAGATTGCCGCCCTGACCGCCAACCAGCGTGTACCCGTCGGGGGCCGCGCGCGCCGCAAGTTCCAGGCCGAGTTGCCCGGCGGCGCCTGCGCGGTTGTCGACCACTATGTTTTGCCCCAGCCGCTCCGTGAGCTTCGGTGCAATCAGCCTCGACATGATGTCCAGCGTAGTTCCTGGCGGAAAGGGAATGATGATGCGTATCGGTTTTGACGGGTATTGCAGTGCGTGGAGCGTGGGGGCCATTGCCAGGATGATGGCAAGCACCGGCAGAGCAATCAAGCGATGCATGGCACGACTCCTCCGGATGCAGGGGACACTGCCATTTTGCCACAAGGCATGCGTAACGGGTGGTTGCCGCTGCAAAACCCTTCAGCACCTTTTTTGTATGGTGTCTGACCGCATTATTCTGTTTCCGACCCTTACGCGCCGGATTCCGCCGACTATTGTTGCGACACGCCCGCGTCCTTCACGACCTTCGCCCACTTCTCTGTTTCGGCGCGGATAAACGCGGCGAACTGATCGGGCGTCGAGGGCGCGGGATCGACGCCCTGTTCCACAAGGCGGCGCTGCACATCCGGGGCGTTCAGCGCCTGGTGCAGGTCAGTGTTGAGCTTCGAGAGAATTGGCTTCGGCACCGCCGCAGGCGCGCACAGCCCGTACCATACCGTGACATCGACCGCTACGCCCGACTCGATCATGGTCGGCACGTCCGGCAGATGCACGCTGCGCTTAGGCGAGGTGACAGCCAACGCGCGTGTTCTTCCGGATTTTATCACCGCCAGTTGTGAAGACATGTTGTCGAACATCGCCTGCAGATGGCCGCCGAGCAAGTCCACCAGCGCCGGCGCGGCGCCTTTGTACGGCACAGGCACGATGTTGATTCCGGTCGTCAGCCGGAACAATTCCAGGGTCATGTGCGGTGAGCTGCCGACGCCTGGATGGGCGACGGTAATCTTGCCGTCGTTCGCTTTGGTGTAGGCGATGAATTCGCTCACCGATTTTGCCGGCACTGCGGGATTGACGACCAGCACATTGGGCGTGGTGCCGATCAGCGATATGGGCGCGAAATCCCTGTAGTGATCGTACGGCAGGGTCTTGTACAGCGATGGGGCCACGCCGTGCGACCAGATTCCGCACAGCAGGAGCGAGTAGCCGTCGGGCAGCGCTTTAGCCGCGATTTCCGTGGCGATGGTGCCGCCCGCTCCCGCACGATTGTCCACCACGAGTTGCTGGCCCCAGATCTCGCTCAGTTTGGCTGCAACGATACGCGCGGTCACGTCGACTCCGCCGCCGGGCGCAAAGCCCACCAGCAATCGGCCCGGCTTGTTCGGATACGGCTGCGAGTTCACGGCGCCGGCAGCAACCAGAGACAGCACCGCGCCCAAAGTAACCGCCAGCCATTTCGTGCTGTTAATTTTCATATTCCCCCTTAGGCAGAATCAGGCATCCAAATCCGCCACAGCGCAGCAGTTTGCGGCGATTGTTCATCCCCCTCCCTAACAATCCGCGCGCATATGCTACTGGAGCAGGGTGGAATTAAACAACCATGACATCATTAGGGATAAAACTCGGCTTTACCATTCGCCTGCGAACGTAGTTCCGATGGCGTGGATACCGCGACGCTTCACTTCTTGCCGTACGTCGAATCGTGATCCGGCTGGACGGTGAGGAACCGGATGAAATCCGCCTCGCGATAGGCTGTGGCGCGCCGAGACTGAGTGATTCGCAACGAGTAGATGGCGCTGACGCCCTGCGGCAGTTTCACGCTATCGATCTTCTCCCATTTCAGGCCGGGATCGCGGTACACCTGCACCCAGGTCATCTGCCGCAGCTTCCGGAGCGTATTGAGAACGCGGCCGCTCTCCGCCTTGTCCAACCCGAGCAGGTTTTCCTGGAACACCTCGTTATTTAGGTCGAGCCTGACGCGCTTTTCGTTTTGTTCGTTGTTCATTGGCGAGCTTCTCGAAGATCGTGTCGGGAGCCGACTCGCGTGGCGGATTTGCCTGCACCCATGCCAACGCGCGCCGCATATCCTCGCTCGCCTGCGGCTGATGCAGCCAAAGCTCGTTCTCCGGGATCACTTTCGCCGTCCGGATCAACCAGACTCCCGGTTCGCGCTCCTCCACCAGCACTTGGCGGCCGGCGAATTCCTTGCCGAGCGAAATCTGGCCGTTCTGGCCGACCACCTTTACGCTTGCCCTGGTATCCATTGACTCCACCATGCCGTCTTTCGGTTGCTGCAACCGCCCGTTACTTATCACGGACACCGCGGTTCCTAACGCACTAACGCACTATAGCACCATGGCTCTGCCGCGGCAATGCTGAAGCACGAGCGCCTACGGGCTCCCGATGACCGTTACCCCGTTGACGCGGGGTAGCGGAAACTATCAACAACTACTCCGATGTCAGCTCAATACTGCGGCGTGGAAATCGGGGCTACATCCCCTTATTCACGCGACGCGTGATTGCGACTCAAGCAGTGCCTGCTTCACCTGCTCCGCCAACATCGGCGTCTTGCGTATGCGCACGCCGGTCAACTGGAACACCGCGTTGGCGATCGCAGGCGCGACCAGCGGCGTCGCCATCTGACCAGCGCCGGTCGGATGATTATCGGTCGGCATCACCGTGATATGCATCGGCGGGACGTCCCGCATGCGCGGAACCTGGTAGTCGTAGAAATTCGCCTGCTTGATCGCGCCACCCTCGAACGTGATGCGCTCGGTCAACGCGAGGCCCAGTCCGTAAACTATCGAGCTCTCGGTCTGCGCGATGATGTTGTCCGGTTGGACCGCGATTCCCGGATCAATCGTGCACCAGAAATTGTGGACGCGGATCTTGCCGGTGGCGCGTTCGACCGAAACCTCGGCGACGCCGGCGAGCTGCGAACCCGTATAGTCGATGTAGGCGAAGCCCAAGGCCCGCCCATCGCGCTTCCTGCCCCAATCGGCCATCTGCGCGACCTTTTCCACCACGGCCTTGCCGCGCGGATAGTTCTTCAGCAACTCCAAACGCAGTGCCACCGGATCGATGCCGCGCTTCGCCGCGATTTCATCGAGGAAAGCCTCTATCGCGAACTTGGTCGGGCCGACCCCGATCCCGCGCAGCGATGACGTGCGGATGCCGGTATCCTCAAGTATGCCCTCGGCCAGGCGGTTCGGGATATCGTAGGTTTTCAGCTCGCCGCCGCGCAAGGCAATACCGTCGCTGCCTTTGAATATCTTGTAGCGGACCGGGTCCTGGAACGCCAGCACCTGGTCGCACACGATGCGATGGTGCCAGGCGACGATGCGGCCCGACGCATCGAGGCCCGCGCGCAGGCGCTGCACGTAAATCGGCCGGAAACGGCCGTTGCGCACGTCGTCCTCGCGCGTCCAGAGCACCTTGACCGGCCGTTTTGCCTCCCTCGACAGCAGCACCGACTCGACGACGAATTCCTCGTCGCGGTGACCGCGGCGTCCGAAGCCGCCGCCGAGCAGCATGCCATTGAACTTGACGCGCTCCTGCGCAATACCCAGCGTCTTCGCAGCCGCGGCGACCGCCATGCTCTGGCTTTGCGTGCCACACCAGATTTCCACGGCGTCGCCGGAGGCGGATACCGAGGCGACAGAGTTCAACGGTTCCATCTGCGCGTGATACGCGTAATCGCAGTAATACTCGCCTTCCAACACCGTGGCGGCCTGCTTCATCGCGCCGGGCGCGTCGCCGACTTTTTCCCACGTCATGCCGGAGTGGGCAAGATCGCGCGCCACTGCAGTAAACGTCTTGAATCCCTGCTCGGTGGAATAATTCCACGCGTTGCCGCCGCGCGTCCACGTGACATTGAGCGCGCGCTTGGCTTTGAACGCCGCCCACGGCGTTTCGGCAAGCACGCCGACACCGTAAGACAACCGCACGGTCCTGATGACACCTTCAACCTCGCGCGCCGCGGCATCGTCGATCTTGTCGGGGGCGCCGCCCTCGACGGGCGAGCGCAGCACCGCCGCGTAGATCATTCCCGGCACCTGCACGTCGATGCTGTACTGCGCCGTGCCGTTGACCTTGGTTGGCAGTTCGACACGTCTCACGTCCTTGCCGATGAGACGAAAATCGCTCGCCTTCTTCAATTGGCCGGGCGTGATTTCGGGCGCCGTCGCGGGGATCTCGGCAAACGCAACTATCTCGCCGTAAGTCAATCGCCGTCCGGACTTCTCATGCAAAACCACGCCCGGTATGGTCGCGAGTTCCGCCAACGGAACGTTCCAGTGGCGCGCGGCATTCTCCAGCAGCACCAGCCGCACCTGCGCGCCGAATGTGCGGAGCGCGGTGAAATAACCGTTGACGGCGAAACTGCCGGCCGTGTACATGAGGCCGCCGAATCCAGGATTACCGTATATCTTCTCGATGGCCGGCGCCGGCACGATGTGCACCTTGGCCCAGTCCGCGTCCAATTCCTCGGCGAGGATCAGCGGCAGCGAGGTCAATGAACCCTGCCCCATTTCCGCCGCCGGCGACATGATGGCAATCGTGCCGTCCGTCGAAATGGTCACCCACGGACTGACTACGGCATCCTTTGCCGTCGCCGCCAACGCTTCGCCACTCGCAAGCTTGAGAGCGGCAGGGACACCGAACGCGACACCGAAAGTGAATCCGGCGGCGCCAACCATGAAGCGGCGCCGGCTCATCACGACCTTTTCGTCCTTGATTTGTACGATTTGACTCATGACCTAGCCCTCCTTCACAACGCGCTCGATGGCGCGGACAATTCTGGGATAAGTGCCGCAGCGGCAGATGTTCGTGCTCATGTGCTCGACGATCTGCTCGCGCGTCGGCCGCGGATTGTCCTTGAGCAGCGCCGCGGCGCGCATGATCTGGCCCGACTGGCAGTAGCCGCATTGCGGCGCCTGCTCCGCCACCCACGCTTTCTGCAGCGGATGGTTACTGTCCTTCGACAGGCCCTCGATCGTAATGACGTTCGCGCCTTCGAGCGTCGAGATCGGGCGCAGGCACGAGAACGCCGCCTGGCCGTCGATATGCACGGTGCATGCGCCGCATTGGCCGACGCCGCAGCCGAATTTGGTGCCGGTGAGCTTGATATGCTCGCGCAACACCCACAGCAGCGGTGTATCGGGATGCGCGGTTACGGTCTGCCGCTTGCCGTTCACGGTCAGCGACGTGGTCGTCATCTGTGACATGGGCTTCCTCCTTGGCAACTATGATGCGGACTGGAACTTTTGCCACCGGGTCCATAGCCCGGCTCGTTTTTATCCCGCCTCGGGACTGCGTTACAATTCTAGTCCAACGCCAACCCGCGCGGAATAGCGGTGCTGATATTACTTAAAATCGGCGGCACCGGTGCGTGGGTAGGACAGCGGCACCAGTCGTAATTACATGAGCGCAAAGACCTCTTTGACTTTCCCGGTCGGGTAGATGTAATGTCTGAAAAAAATAAAACCCACATTTGTGCAAGGGGTTTTCGTCGATGAGGGAGTATTGAGTCGTGCAGAAACGCGAGTCAGAGTGTCAGTGGACAAATTAACCAGACCTTCTACGGTTGCGGCGTACCTGACGGTGACCGCGGCGCAGGTCATGGGCGGCGTGTCCCTTTTGCTTCTGGGCGTGTTTCTGTTCCGCGGGCCATTCCATTTTGTGGATCTCCGTCTTTCGACTCCTGCCGCACTTTTCCTTGATGGCTTCCTGTGCCTCGCCTTTTCCGTTCAACACAGCGGCATGGTGAGGCAGTCATTTCATCAGCGTCTTGAAGCCGTCATTCCCNNAAATCTGGTTAGTTTGGATGGGGCAGGCCGCTGGTTGTTGCGCGGACTGGCGGTCGCAGCGATCTTCGGTTTTGTTTGGAGTATCCGTGCGCTGGGTTCTTTCGACGTATTTGGAGTTCGGCCCGTGATGGCGAGACTTCGCGGCAAAGAACTCAAGGACATACTGCTGACAATTCGCGGGCCCTATAAGTGGGTTCGCCACCCCCTATACACTTGCGTTCTCCTTCTTCTCTGGTCTTCTTCCCCCGATTTGTCTGCGGACCGTCTGTTGCTCAACATCATTTGGACGGTCTGGGTAGTGCTTGGCGCGGTACTCGAGGAGCGCGATCTGGTTTCCCACTTCGGCGAGTCTTACATGAAGTATCAGCGCGACGTGCCCATGTTGATTCCGTGGCGTGTTCCAAGGAATTGGTCGGACTTAGATCCGACAAATTCCTAATAAGTCCGATCAGGCTGCTAGGCCGACTCGAAATAGCCCGCGTTCCGCGCGGTGCAACCGCTCGAAACCGGTTTTGGTAACACGGATGAGTTCCCCGACCTGCACACCGGCGCTTTGTTCGCGCATGATCACGTTGGGCTGCACCACCACCGTCATGTTCTCCTCCAGCGTCAGCTTGGGCAGTGGACCTGCGGGACGGCTCTTGGCGCCGAGAATCGGGGGGAAGTAGCCGCCGCCAAAACCGTGCATCAGGTCGTCGCATACCGTGAAGCCGTTGTTCTCGATCACGCCCGCGGCGTCGATGATCTCCTGCATGGTGGCGCCGTGGCGGACAACCTTGGTCACCGCGTCGAATGCGGCCTCGGCGGTCGCGTACAGATCCCGATAAAGCGGCGTCGGCTCGGCGTCGACGGTGAACGTGCGCAGCACCTGACCCGCGTAGTCCCACCAGAAGGCGGACAGCTCGCAGAAAACCACGTCACCCTTCTCGACCGTACGCGGCGAAGGGTGCTGTGGAGGAACAAAGATGTGCGGTTTGGCCATCGAGGTACGGCCGATGTAATGGATCATCGTCGTCCCGCCGTGTCCGACATAGGCTCGCTCGACGATGTTGCCCAGTTCGCGCTCGGTAAGCCCGGGCTTAGTCTCGCGCAACAGCGCCGCGAGCCCCAAGTCGGTCAGCGCCGCGCCGATTCTGAGCCAGTCGATTTCTTCCTCGGACTTGATCATGCGCAGCCTGACGTATTCTGTATCGAGGCCGACCATCTGGAAATGTTCCTCGAGCTCGCGGTATTTGGAGACCACTAGCGGCCCCATGATCCCGACGCGCTTGGCTCCCCTGCGCTTGAGCTCCGCGATCGTCCTGGCCATTCCATGGTGCTCGCCCCAGTGCACGTCCACGTCGCGCGCGATTTTCTTGCTGAGCGGAAGGTGGTTGTACCATTCCATGTACATGGTCATCTTCACACCGGGCTTGAATATCGTGTAGGCCTCGACCGTGCCCGGCCAGCCCGTCACCCATTGCGTCGCGTTGCCGGCGCGATTATTGGTCACCACCAGCAGATGGTCGACGCCGGCTGTTTCCATCACCCCGGCGAGCCGTTTGTGCCGGCGCGCATATTCGGCGTCCGAGAAACGCGGATACTCCTGCTCGACGATCGCCTTGAGGCGCGGTTCGAGCTTGAGTTCGTTCGCTGCCATCATTGCTCCCGATTGAATAATCCTAGCTGGATTTGGTGGTTTCCGCTGTGCTCCATCCACCCGATATGCCGTTGCATCGACGATCATCGAACTTTGCCGGGCTGCAACGCTTGGCTTAACGTGGTGCCATGACGGCGTGACGACTTTTTTAAAAGCGCCCTGCTATGCGTCGTCAATGCATACGCTTATCGCCTCGCGGTGTCTTCAAAACACGGATACGCGCTCGTGATGCTCGCGCAGGATACCGGCTGCGTAGGGCGCACCCAGGAAGGATTCAGTTGCGCGAGCGAGGTTACGCCCATCAACCCCATCATGGTGCGGATTTCGAGCTCGAGCAATTCAAGCATGCGCGCGACGCCCGCTTCGCCGGCGGCAGCGAGCGCCAGTCCCTGGAGCTTGCCGACCCCGACCGCGCGTGCGCCGAGCGCAATCGCTTTGATCACGTCGGTGCCGCGCAAAATGCCTCCGTCGACCAGCACCTCGGCGCGTCCGTCGACTGCGGCGACGACTTCCGGCAGCACCTCGATGCTCGCCTGCGCGTGATCGAGCTGCCGCCCGCCATGGTTAGAGACGTAAACGACATCGGCGCCATGCTCGACCGCAAGGCGCGCGTCCTCCGCTGACGCGATACCCTTGAGGATCAGCGGCAGGCCCGTGTGTTGTTTCATCCAGACCACATCGTCCCAGCAAAGGCTCGCCTGATGGCGCGGATCGCCTGCCGACTCCCTCATCAGGAAGCGGTTGATGACGTCGCGCTCGCGCCGGCTGTAATAGGCGCGGTCCACGGTCACGCAGATTGCGCGGTAACCGGCGGCCTTCGCTCTCGACAATATGTCCTTGACCCATGCGCGATCGCTGCGCACGTAGAGCTGGAACAGCAGGGGTTGATCCACCGCGGCTGCAACTTCCTCGATGCTCGGCTTGGCCGCGGTGCTGATGAATGCCGTGGTGCCACGGGAAATCGCCGCGCGCGCCACCGCGATCGCGCCCCGCGGATCGGCGAGCTGCAGAAAATTGCCGACGGGTGCGATAAACACCGGCAGTGATAGTTTTTGACCCAGCAGGGTGGTTGTCGTATCGATGTCCGCCACATTGACCAACACGCGCTGGCGCAACGCAAGGCTGTCGAGCGCGAGCCGGTTGCGCCGCAAAGTGGTTTCCGAATCCGATCCGCCGCACAACGTATCCCACAGCATTTGCGACAGGTTGCGCCGCGCCGCCATCGCGATCTCCTGCAGCGTCAGCATGTCCTTGGCAAGCCCTTCGCGTTCGGGTTTACGGTCCAGGTCCTTTAGCTTCCCGGCGCTCGCTGCCGGCTTGTCCTGCTTCGACGTTTTCTTGCTCTTTGCCATGTCTGCCTTTCTGATTATCACTCTACCTTCATGAATGCTTTTACGCTGCACCTGCCGGACGCACCGCCTATTCGGCGCGCACGCCTGATGCCTTGATCAGGGTGGCGTGTTTCGTGACCTCCGCTCGCAGAAACTGCGCGAACCAATCCGGCGTGCTGCCGATAATGTCCGATCCCTCGCTCGCCGCATAATCCCTGAATTCCGGTGTGGCGATCACCTTGAGCATCGCCGCGTTCAGGCGACTGATGATTTCATGAGCCGTGCCGGCCGGAACCAGCAACCCCTGCCAGCCGCCGAATTCGTATCCCGGCACGGTTTCCCCTATCGTCGGCAAACCGGGCAGCGCGGCGATGCGCGCGGGACTCGACACCCCGAGCAACCTCAGCTTGCCGGTCTTGCCGTGCGGCGTTGCCGTCGACACCGGCGAGAACATCAACTGCCCTTCGCCGCTGATCACCGCAATCACCATTTGGCCGCCGCCTTTGTACGGCACATGCAGCATGTCGGTCTTGGTCATGTTCTTGAACAACTCGCCCGCCAGGTGACTCGTTGAGCCGGCGCCAGCCGACGGCATCACCAGTTGACCGGGACGTGCGCGCGCGAGCGCGATCAATTCCTTCACCGATCGTGCGGGCACCGAAGGATGAACCGAGAGCACGTTGTAGAAGCGCGTGACGAGCGAAACCGGCGCGAAATCCCTGACCGAATCGTAGCCGACCTTGGGATACAGCGCGGGGCTGATCGCCATCGATACCGAACCGCCGATATACAAGGTATACCCGTCTGGCGCGGCGCGCGCCGCGGCCTCGGTGCCGATCGTCGCGCCCGCACCGCCGCGATTGTCAACCACCACTTGCTGCCCGAGCGTCCCCCCCAGCTTCTGCGCGATCATGCGCGACATCAGATCGGTGCCGCTGCCGGCAGTCCACGGTACGATCAGCCGCAGCGGCTTGCCGGGATACTGCTGCGCCGCGGCTCCTAATGATCCGCAGCACCAGGCTGCCGCCAGTCCACAGGTCAAGAAACGTTTCATGATTACTCGGGTTTGACGCCGGCGAGCTTGACAAGCTTGGCTATGCGATCGAAGTCAGCGCGGAAAAATTTGCCGAACTCTTCCGGGCTCGCGCTCCCCAGCGGGGCCAGGCCTTGATTGGCGAACTGCTGCTTCAGGTCGGGCTCGGCGAGCACTTTCTGGATTGCCGCATGCAGAGTCTTGATGATGGCGCGCGGCGTGCCTTTCGGCGCAAAAACGCCGTTCCAGCTCGTATATTCGTAGCCGGGAACCCCGGCCTCATCTATGGTCGGCAAATCCGGCATCAGCGGCGAACGCTGCTTGGACGATAGCGCCAGCGCTCTCAGACGCCCCGCCTTGATCTGTCCCATCACCGATGCGGCGGGAGCGATCAGCCACTGCGCCTCGCCGCCGACCACTGCCGCTGCCATCGGACCGCCTCCCTTGTAGGGCACGTGGACCGTGTCGATTCCCGCCAGGCTCGTGAACATCACGCCCGCAAGATGGCTCGACGAGCCGATTCCCGCCGAGGACATGTTGAGCTTGCCCGGCTGCGATTTGGCGAGTGCGATCAGTTCTTTCACGCTTTTGGCCGGCACGCCGGGGTTGACCGCGAGCACGCCCTCCGCATTCACGAGCAGCGAAATCGGGTCGAAATCCTTCAACGCGTCGAAGGCGAGCTTGCGGTAAGTAAAGATTGAAATGATCATCGAGCTCGGCGCTCCCACCAGGACTGTGTAGCCGTCAGGCGTCGAGCGGGCGGCCAGCTCGACACCGATGATGCCGCCTGCGCCGCCGCGATTGTCGATCACAAGCTGTTGGCCGAGCAGCTCCGACATCTTGATGGTGACGATGCGCGCGATGGTGTCCAGAGAAGAACCGGCTGACTGTGCCGCGAGCACTCGAATCGGCTTATCGGGATAAGTTTGCGCTAATGCAGTAGCGGCGGCCCAAGTCAGCGCCACCACCCCGACCTTCAACATGTTGTGTGTCATGATCGTCATTCCTTATCTGTTATGAAGCATGAGGCAACGGATTCTGTCACACTCACGCGGCGCGCACTTGATGAGCGGCAGGAACCCGGGCTAGTAAACCGGTCTGCTCGAGGTCGGCCCGCAATGCCTGCCGCTCACCGTCGGTGAGCGGGAGCAGCGGCGCCCGGACCGGCCCGGCGGCCAGACCCAGCAACTCTGACCACACCTTGAGTTGCGCAATTGGGATGATCCGGTGCTTTACCCAGGGATCGCGCATCCACTTGTCGAGCACTTTGCGCACCGGATCGAGTTCGCGCGAGGCTTTCTCCGCCTCATCGAAGCGCCCCTGCAGGCCCAGCTCGGTGTATTTCTGCATCGGTCTCCAGGTCGCCGTCTGCAATATGAACGGCGCCGCGGAAGACATGTGGACGCGCTGGTCGTATTCGCGCATCAGCTTCAGCCAGTCGGCTTCGGAAGGATGGCTCATCACTATCTTGTCGCCGCACAGCTTCTTCACCGCCGCGTAGTGTTCGATCGGACGTCCCACCTTGATTCCGCAGATGTTCTCGATATCGGCGATGCGGGCGGTCAGTTCCGGTGACAAGCCGTACCCCGCGTAGCCCGTGTCGAACATCCAGATCCCGATGTCAACGCGCGAGGCAACGCACTTGAACCACTCGTAGATCCCCGCCTCGCCCGCCGCGGGATAGTAAGGATTGATGACGATGGCGAAGTCGGCGCCCACGTCCTGCGCGTGACGGGTGAGATCGACGGTTTCGTTCGGGGAATGGTGGCCGGTGTGGGCGATGACCTTGCACTTGCCCTTCGCCTCCTCCACCACGATCTCGACAACACGTTTGCGCTCTTCCTTGGTGAGGGCCCAGAATTCGCCCATCGTCCCGGTGCAGAAGATGCCGTCCACACCGAGGCCGTCGGTGAAATGCCGCATGTTGCGCCGCAGACCGGTTTCGTCGAGATCATCGTCCGGCGTGAACGGCGTGGTAATCGCCGCCCACACGCCGCGGAACTGGGCGCGGGCGGCCTCTTTGGCTTCCGACTTGCGATAATTCATCTCATCTCCTTCCGGCAGGTTATCAGCATTACACCCTCTGTCCTGCGAATGAACGTTCGCTCTAACCGGCGCGCGCCGATTTTGCGCGCATCCGAGCTGAGCGCGTTGGTAGGCGCGATAACCGCTTCGCAAGCCATTTACTGAAGGATGCTTGGCTTTCTCCAGACGGCTTGCCGGCCAACAGTCCTTCGACGCTTATATCTTCGTCGAGATCTTCCCAGTGAATACCTAAACCTCGGCCGATCAGCCGCCAGCGCTTGCGTTCTGCCGGGGTGGCGCGCAATAACCGCGGGTACCACGCGAGGGGAACCGAAATGCTTCGGCCATCGCTCAGGTCGACGCAAAGCGTGTCGTCCGAAACAGCCACGTTTTCGGCAAAGGGCACTTCCATCTCAATGGCTGAAGTACTCATTCCAGGCCTCCCTAAGTTCAACACGATGGTCACTCACCAGCCTCTCGATCCGAGCGAGTTCCACGCGCGAAAACCCGCCGCTGCTTTGTAACCGAATTGGATCGAGCCAGAATTTCGCGATTCTATCATCCCGCTCAACATGCACGTGTGGCGGTTCGTCACGGTCCCCCGCGTAGAAGAACAAACGATAAGGCCCGGAGCTCAGTACTGTCGGCACACGACCTCTCCCAATTCTAGTCTCTCGTGCCTAACTTGAAGTCGACCGCCGAAAAACNNAAAAACGGTGTCGAACACCCCTATTTTGCGCCGACCCTTGTCTTCCTTCAATCAGCTGAAGCCGCATCAGTTTTTACGCCATCTAACGAATAAGAAAGACTTCGCCAGCTTGAAGCGGGTGGTGATCCGAATATCTTTGCCTGATACTTGGACCGGCAAGAGCGACTACTTCTTGCCCCATTGTTCGAGAACGCGAAGCGCAGCTTGCTGCAGCCTCCTGCCCTCCGGTTCCGAAAGCGGACCACCTGCCTGCCAGGAAAGAACGTCCCGGTAGTCCGTCTTCGCAACCTGTACGAAATAGAGCAGGTTGTCTTCGCTTCCCTCGCTCAGCGCAACGATGGCCAACTGCACACGCTCCCTTTCTCTCTCGTGGGATTCCGTACCGTAGAGGTCGAGAACGCCGAGGATCGTTGCGGCATCGCGGTTCGGAAAGCTTGCGTGCACGGCAGCCACAACATCATCGCGAGTGTGGGTCATGTCGATGCCTGGCGTACCGCTGAGCGACGAACAGGTGAAATGACTACTTCCACTGAAGATTGAGCTTCCTGTTCGATGCCGCGCAGTCTCGCAGGTAGAGATTGATCAGGCTTTGGTAGGGAATCCCATCCTGCACGATCAGGCGGGAATGGGAACGATGCGTTCTCGCGCCAAGTCCGCGGCGTAGCCGATCGCAGCGGGAATATGCTCAGGTTTCAGGGAAGGGTACTGATCAAGAATGCGCTCCGGCGTTTCGCCAGCGGCAAGATTGTCGAGAACAACCGATACCGGAATTCGTGTACCCCGGAAACACACAGCACCCTGCATGATCTCCGGATCGGTAGTGATGTAAGGCTTCCAGTCCATCGCAGCTACCTCCAAGAACGATCGTCAATATAGCACCGCGCGTCCGTTCGTGCCTACCTTGAAGTCGACCGCCGAAAAACGGNNTGTCGAACACCCCTATTCTGCGCCGGTCCTTGTCATCCTTCAATCCGATCAATTCGTTATCGCGGCGGTACGTTCACGATCCCTGTTTAAGGCCATGTTGGTCCGGCTGTTCGGGTGATTTGACCCCATTGAAATTTATTCTGCCTTTCCAATCCCATCCTATTCGATCAATTGGTCGTTAGCGCCGGTGAGTTCCTTGATCTCAACCGCCAGCCGTGCGGCCTCCGCTTCAAGTTGGGTTATCTCGGCGTCGATCGCTTTGGCCTGCTCAGCCGCAACTTCTTCCAACAAACTGGGTTGCTGCGCGCTTAGCTGGTGAAGCGCGAAGTCAGAACTTTCGCAAAGCTCATTCAGCGAATCCATTATGCTCACAATCTCGATCTGTAGCGTATCGAACAAGCGCCGCAGGTTTTCGATTTCGGCAACATCGCTGAAATCCAGGCTAGCCCAACCCTGGCGGAGAATGAATCCGTGAGGATCATTGGCAATCTCTCGCAGCCGCTCGATATCGCCATTGTCTCTCGCCTGATTGATCGCGCTGGTAAGTTGCTGGTAGGTCTCGATCTTGTCGGGTTGGTCCGCAAAGCGGTCGGGATGGTAGAGGCGGACGAGTTTTTTCCAGAGCGTGCTGAGTTCGAGTTGTTCGTCGCCGCTCAGCTTTCGCCGGTTGGCGGCCGCTGTTGCTGCTTCATCGTAGTTGGCGTCGGACTGTGCCTTGGCCTTCTCGTATTCCTCTGTGACCTCTTTGGCCTCATCCTCACCGCTGCGAAGAAGAATCTTCAGGTACGTGCCTCGATAGTTGACGATCAATCGCAGGCGATCCCGCGCCTGATAATGCTTGCGTAACAATTGAAAAATTGTCGCTCGCGTGACGTCGACGGCGTGGCGGTCTTTCGTGTACCGCGCCTCAAGTTCAGCAAGCTGTAAGCGCGCCGCTGCAACCAGTTGCCGCAACTGTTCGATTTCTGGATTTACATAGATCACGATTCCAGTTCGCCCTGTTGCAGACATCTCGGACGGTTGAGCGTCCTCCCCTTCCCGGGTCGCCGCCGTTACAGTCGCATCTGCCTCGTGCTTCGGGTCGCCGTGTTTAAGCTGGTTCAGATACCACCGACCCATTTGCGCGCTGCGAGCCCTCGTAGAGCCTGCCAGCCAATTAAGCCATCCAAGCAAAGCATCGTCTTTGCGAGCGTCCCGGAAATGGCGACCCTTGAACTTACCGAACCCAATGCGCGATGGAAACCACTCCGATGCTGCATACGCGCAGATGTCTGTCCATGAATCGAGGCCGCGGTGCTCCGCAATCGGCCGCAACACGTTCGCAAGCAAGTCTGCCACCGTTTCAACATCGCCGAGCGCTGTGTGCGCCCCCCGTTCGGGTAGCCCATAGCAATATTTGGCGATAGTCAGGGTCACGGAACTCGTAATTCCCGATTCGGAAGCGCGCTACGGCTAATGCCTTTCCTTGTGATCGTGCCAAAGCAAGCGCGTCGGAGACCATCCGAGTCAGGATGCCTCTAGGTCCAGAGCCGATTTTCTCGATTGCACCGGACGATCGAGGGATTATCGCATTGCGTTTTTCATCAACCATCGATGGTCCTCATTCGGCGGCTCAAACACGCTCAGTTTCCACCAGCGCCCAGTGTGCGTCATAGAACTGGAAAACCCATGCAGAGTTGAGAGGGGCATCCGCAACTCGGCTATATCGATAAACGACAGCGCCGGAGCCGATGTCAGCATACGGCCAGTTGGCGGACATCTCCAAGAACTCGGCGTCCAGGGAACGAAGGAAGTTTACTTCGCACCGGACCTGAGCTCCTAGAATCTCGCCAAAGTGGTGATAGTAAAGCCCACGAGCGGTTCGCTCCATTACGCCTTCATAGACCTCGACCGGGAACAGGAAGCCAGTGCGCCGACCAAAATAGATTCCTGCGTCAGAACGGAGCTCAACTGGCCGCATTCCTTGGAGAATTGTCCTGTGGAGTTTCTTGTTCTTGCGCAGCGTAGCCATAGAATGTTCCTTCCAAAGCTTCTTGGACTGCGGATGGTCCGTTCCAGTTTGCATCGCCAGGTACACCCGGAACTGCTCATCATGGTTTGACGCACCGTGATTGCAGGTGAAGCAAGCAGGCACTGTGACCAAATTGCTCGGACGCGGCTTGGGAAAGATCGCGCGAGGTGGTAAATGGTCCCACGTTGTGGCTTCACGTATCCCGCAGATCGCACACATGCGCACCGTGGTCATCGAGATGCCGAACGCTCGGCGTAATCGGGCGCCGGCGCGCAAGACGCGACGGGAACCAAACAGCGCCGCTGTTTGGCGCTCCAGCTCACGCCGTTGTTAGGCCACGTACGTAAAATGGACATGGTCTATCCGTTCGGTGAAGTTGTACTGGAGTTGCACACACCTCCGTCGTCCAGCGATTTCGATGGCTTTCCCGTGCGTCCGGGTGGGGCGTGGGGTTAGACGACTCTTCTCCGACCAAGGTAATCAAACTGTGTGGCCTTTGGCCCATCGTTCCTCAAATAGCCGAACCTGGGGCGCAGGATCCGAGACGACATTGATCTGTGTGTCTTTGGTGCCCAAGTCCTTAAGCGAGTGTCCCAGGTGCAGAGCCTTCGCGCCGTCCCATAAGACATAGCGATCATGTATGTCTTCGTCGATGAGGCGCATTTCGACTAGTCCAAACTGCGATCGATAGGCGCGATAAGCGTCCACCGCTACCGGCTTGACCTTCGGGGACGTTAGTAGGCGAGCAGAAATCCTAGGATTGCAGTCCTCCAATAGATCGAAAAGGGTCGGACCGATATATGGGTCGATGATGCAGAGTTCGTGCAATGGCCGCCGAATAATGTCTCGAAGTACTCGGTTCGCCCGGAATGTCTCGCCTGCCTTAACAAGTATCTGGTCGCGGTCAGCCGTGGAAATTCGCGCTACTGGTTCGGTATCCCAGTGCTTTTGCGCTTGATACATCGCGCGGAACAGCTCAAGACCGTAGTCGGTGAATTTCACTTTGCTCCGGTCGGGAGAAAGCTCCAACACGCGCTTCGTCACCAAAGCATTTACGACTGGTTCTGGCGAGGGTGCAGAGAACCGCAGCATGAACATAGTGAGATCCGTCATTCTCTGCGGATTGCCGACGCCCAAATGGTTGGACCACATCAGTAGGAACCAGTACTCACGTTCATTGAGTTCTGTCATTGGAGTCGTCTACTTGAAGTCGACCGCCGAAAAACGGTGTCGAACACCCCTATTCTGCGCCGCCCCTTGTCATCCTTCAATCCGATCAATTCGTTCAACTTTCCCCTTTGATGACCTTTCTCACCGTCGAATAGCTTACATACATGCCGCCCAACGTCCGCTACAAGCCAACGCCTTTGAGCACGTTCGCCATATAGCGCTCGCCGGCGCCGGCGCCGGGCGCGAACACGTGACTGAGCCGCTGCAGTTCATCTGCGCTCAATACGATTTCGACGGCGGCGACATTCTGCTCGAGGTTGCGTACGTGGTTGGTGCCCGGGATCGGCACGATATCGTCGCCCTGCGCGAGCAGCCACGCGAGTGCAAGTTGCGCGCTGGTCACGCCCTTCGTCGCGGCCATCGCTTCGAGCTGTGCCACCAACTCGACGTTGCGCGCCAGGTTTTCGGGCTTGAAACGCGGGTGTTTACGCCGGCGGTCGTTGAGCGGCAAATCGTCGACGGTCTTGATCCGCCCCGTGAGCAGCCCGCGGCCGAGCGGCGCGTAAGCAATGTAAGCGATGCCAAGTTCGCGGCACACTGGCAGGATTTCGCGCTCGCAATCGCGGCTCCAGAGCGAATATTCGGTTTGCAGCGCGGCGAGCGAGTGCGTCTGGTGCGCGCGCCTGAGTGTGGCCGGTCCCGCCTCGCAGATGCCGATGCAGCGGACTTTTCCCTGCTCGATCAGGCGCGCCATCGCGCCGATAGTCTCCTCGATCGGCGTATTCGGATCGACCCGGTGCAGGCAATAAAGATCGATCACATCGGTGCCGAGGCGCTTGAGGCTCGCATCACAGCATTGGTAGATATATTCCGGCCTGCCGTTGGTTGCCTTCTTGCCGTCCGGGAGGTCGATATTGCCGCACTTGGTGATGATCTGCGCCTGGTCGCGATGCCCCTTGAGCGCGCGTCCCAGCAACACTTCATGCCGCGTGCCCCAGTAGGCATCGGAGCTGTCGTACAAATTGACGCCCAGATCGAGCGCGCGCGCGATCGTCGCGTTGAATTCCTGCTCGAGCAGATCGCCGAACTGGACCGGCTGCGTGCCGCGCCCCATGCCGATCGCGGACACCCGCGGGCCATTCCGGCCCAGCTGGCGGTACTTCATTTCAGTCCCGCCTCGACCACGGCAGGTAGCGCCGGGTCAGCCATTTCACCAGGACTTCAAAACCCACTCCGGCCGCCACCAGCACAATCACCGCGACGAAGGCTTCATTGTGCTTGAACGTCCGCGAGTTATACAGAATAAAGTAACCAAGGCCGGGGATCGAAATGAAGAACTCGGCCACCACCGCGGCGATCAGAGCACGCCCGGCTGCAAGTCGCATGCCCGCGAACAGATACGGCAGCGACGACGGCAGTACGACATCGAGCATCGTGGACAGCGGCCGCGCCCGGAATGAGTGAGCTACCTCCAGATAATCGAGCGGTACCGAACGCGCGCCATCGCAGGCGTTGATAGTGATGGAAAAAAACGCGGCGAACACGACCACGGCAAGGCGGGCGTCGGCGCTGTAACCGAACCACAGCGATAACAAAGGCAGGATCGCGACCATCGGCGTCGCGAACAGGCTGTTGACGTAATAGCGCAAGCCATGTTCGATTACGGAAACGCGTCCCATCACCAATCCAACGGCGGTGCCGGCGATCAGGGAAATGAACAAACCCTGCACGACCGCCC
>PLYS01000456.1 GCA_003153455.1 Betaproteobacteria bacterium
ATCTGCTGACTTCGATGCCCTTTGTGCGGATCGGCAAGCTGCGCGCAATAGGCATTTCTACCGCGAAGCGCTCACCCCAAGTACCGCTTCTGCCCTCCATTGCCGAATCGGGTCTGCCGGGTTTCGACGTCAAGGCCTGGTATGGCGTGCTGGCGCCCGCAGGATTGCCGAAATCGTTATTAGCGAGGCTTAATGCCGAAATTGCGCAGACCCTGGCATTGCCCGACATGCAGGCGCGTTTCGTCCCGCAGGGTATCGACCTTGCATCAAGCACATCGGAACATTTCGCCGAACTGATCGAGTCCGAAGCCGTGAGATGGCGCAAGATCGTAAATGACGCGGGCGCCGTACCGGAATAATCCCGCAAAGACGTTATTCGGCGCGCGCGCCCGATTTCCTTACCACCTTCGACCACTTCGCAAGCTCGGTCTTGATGTAACTCGCAAATTCCTCCGGCGTGCTGGTCAACGGCTCATAGCCCTGGCTCAGCAGCTGGGCTTTAGCGTCCTCACGCTTAACAACCCTGGCGATCTCGGCATTCAAGCGCTGCACGATGTCTTTCGCGGTGCCGGCAGAGGATAGGATGCCGAACCAGGTGGAAGCCTCGAACCCGCTCAGGGATTCGCCGATGGTTGGAAGTTCTGGCATAACCGGCGACCGTTTTGCCCCAGCGACGGCGAGCGCCTTGAGTCTCCCGGCTTCGATTTCGCGAGCGCGATCAACTCTCTTACCGTTTTCACGGGCAGCGATGGATGCACGACCAGGATATTCGGCCCCGTCGCGACCAGGATAATCGGCGAGAAATCGCGCAGCGGATCGTATGGCAGCTTCTGGTAAAGGCTCGGATTGATGGTGAGAGTCCCGGTGATTCCCACAAACAGGGTGTAACCGTCGGGCGCGGCCTTGGCCGCGATTTCCGCACCAATGATGGTCCCGGCGCCGGGCTTGTTATCTATTACGACCTGCTGCCCCACAGCATCGCCAAGCCGCGGCGCAATAATACGCGCGATAATGTCGCTGCCGCCGCCAGGCGCGAATGGTACGATGAGCTTGATTGGACGATTCGGGTAAGTCTGCGCCGTGACAGCGATGCTGATGCACGCGCCCATTACACCAACGAAAAAACGCCACCGTGCAAGTCCGGAAGTCATACTTCTGCTCGCCAGTATTTGTCCCCGCACGCGTGCATTCGTCGGCGTGCCTCAAGTCCTGACCACGGACACAAGTATCCGGGTCAACTCGCGAACCGAGTCCACGTCCTGCAGCTTTTTCAGCATGGCAACGGCATCATCGATTTGTGACTTTGAGAGTATCACGGCGCTGCATTCTTCGAACTTTGCGCACAAATCTTCCCACGATGCGGGCTGTTCCGGCCATCCCTTGGCGTGAGAGCAAGCGCGGCTCACGACCTTGCCATCCTTTAAATTGATGGTGAGCCTCGCCTCGCCCCAGTTGACGCCGTTTTCTCCCCATTGTCCGCGGTGATGCTTGAGATCGTCGGGCACCGAAATGCGAATGCGCCGCATGAAGTCCCTGACCTTGCGATTCGTAATCCTCGCGTCCGAATACTGCGCGATTCCGACCTCGCGGTCGATGAAGGCGACCGCCAGGGTGTAAGGCAGACAAAACTTTGCATGGTGTTCGTCCGACGGCTCGGGATACGGGGCGATGGCCAGGCACTGAGGCGTGCATTCGACGTGGATCTCGTCGACGTCCCTAATTGTCAGGTTGTGGCGGGTCGCGAGATCGATCATGCCATCGATTGCCGCACCCGGCGCCGTCGACCCGGGGTGCATGCGCACGATGGTCGTGTTGCGGCCAAGCTCGAAACTCTCGCCCAGATGCTCAACTATCAGCTGCAGACGATGATTGCCGATGCCATTGAACGTGTCTGCCAGGCCAAATCGTTGATGTCCCTCACCGCTGTCGTCGGCGCCCTCGATGATGTCCGGATCGACCTTGAAGCCGCGACGCGCCAGCGGTGCGGCAAGTATTCCGGCGCGCACACCGTTACCGACATGGAATGCCTTGCCCATAGATCCGACATTCTTGCGCACACCGGTAGCGGAAGACGCCACTATGCCCATGGCCATGCGCGTAGCAAGTTGATCCAGCCCGAGCATCCTGCAAGTTGCCACAGCGACTCCCTGTGCACCCACGATGCCAATGGGGTGTCAGCCCCGGTCGAGCAGATAGGGCCGCAGTCCTTTGGCGACGCGCGATGTGACCTCGAAACCGATGGCAAATGCTTCGATCAGTTGTCTGCCCGACAGGTTGAGTCGCTCCGCGACAGCAAGACATTCGGGTACCAGGCACACGCTGACATGACCAACGCCGAGCGTGTTGTCGTCGTATTCCAGCGCATGCGCACTCACGCCGTTGACAAAACCGGCGAGCGAAATCGAAGTCTTGTCTGCATATCCGACGATCGTCGCTTCGGGATGGCCTCCAATCTCCCGCGCGGTCTCCAAGGCGATGCGACCGGCCGCGTGCTGAGATCCGGCAACCATGATCCCGAGCGTATCGAGGAACTTCGCTTTTGCGGATTCGATAAGCTCGGGAGTCAGGAAACCGGCCTTGGTTTCAATGGCAAATCTTGCAAGCTGTTCTGTTACTCCCATGTCATTGCCTTTTTGCTCTACTCAACAAAAGCCGGGAGATCATCGCGCCGGCCGGCCTGGGCGCCCAATCCCGACTGAAGCCGCCCGGTTGCCGGCATCATCGCTTTATTACCCTCGATTCACAAACCGCATTACTTCAAATCGGCGCTTTCTGCGCCGTCCGCCGTCGTACCCGGAGGCGATTCCTCCGGCAAGCCGGTTGATGCCGACGCCAAGGCCGCGTAGCCTATGCAAGCAATTGCGCCATTCTTAAACCCGCAACTGCGGACCGGACATCGCCCCCGCT
>PLYS01000533.1:0-10626 GCA_003153455.1 Betaproteobacteria bacterium
CGCTTGCGAAGGCGCGGCCGGGACAGCTCAATTACGGCTCCGGCGGGACCGGCACGCCTGCGCACATCATAGGCGAGATGTTCAAGTACAGCACGCGCGTAAACATTACGCATGTGCCTTACAAGGGCACCGGACAATCGGTGAACGATCTTATTGCCGGACAGATTCAAATCGTGTTCGCAAGCATGCCGGTATCGTTCCCGCACATGAAAACCGGAAGGCTGCGCGCGCTCGCCGTGACCGGCGCGAAGCGCACGCCGCTCGCACCCGACATGCCCACCATTGCGGAATCGGGGGTGCCGGGTTTTGCGTTCGATTCGTGGTGGGGACTGCTCGCCCCCGCCGGAACTCCGGCAGCGATCATCAATAAGCTTACTGCCGAGGCGCGCCGTGTGTTGCAGCTTGAGGACGTCAAGGCGCGCCTAGCTGATCTGGGGGTCGATGGGGCTTACGCGACGCCGACCGACTTCGGAAATTTCATGCGTGCCGAGGCTGAGAAAGTGGCGAAGATCATCCGGGAGACCGGAATACGCGTCGAGTGATTAGGAGTTTGTCGGACTTGGCTTCGACAAACTCCTAATGCAAAACCGCACGCAACAAAAAAAGAAACAAAATACCCGAATGGAAACGCGTTCGGTCGCCTCGGAAAAGCAAACTTCGCATTGATTCTGTGGTATCGAGCCTGGATTTAAGATGCGGTTTTGCTTTAGCAGCCTGTCGGAGTGCCAATTCCGACAGGCTGCTTGCGGGTAGTCAAAGTTGATACGGCAGCTCGCCGAACTTGAGTCCAGGTCCGCTGAGTGATTTCCAATGCACATCGCCATGCTTGGCGCTCTCGATCCGGATCGCCGCCAGCACATCAAAGCCGCCATCAGGTGAGGGCGCCGCGCTTACGATTATCCCGCTTGCCTGCTCTCCCATATCGGCGCTGAACAGTTTGTCCCCAGCCTGCGGTGCTTCTCCCGCTGCAATATTGGCCAGATACATACGCTGTTTGAGTCGCCCCAGGTAATGCATGCGCGCAACGATCTCCTGACCGGGATAGCATCCCTTGCCGAAGCTCACGCCGCCGATCAAGTCCAGATTCGCCATCTGCGGCACCAGTTGCTCTTGAGTCGCCGGCGTGATGAACGGGATGCCCGCCCTGATATCAAACCAATCCCAGACCGCGGGTCCGACAGGCGTTGCGTCCTTGCTTATGGCATCCCACAACAGCGGTGCGCGTTCGGGCGAGGCAATGATCTGATATCGGTTGGCGTCGAGCTGCAACAGGCTCGCGTCCTCTGCGGTCGTGATAGAAAGTAGATCAGCAGGCAATTTCTGGAACAGTGGCTCGAGGATGGCGCGGGCATCTTCGCCGGCCACCCCGATCAGCACATGCGCGTCGCTCGCGTCTGTTGCCGTGACTTTGGAGCGCAGGATATACATCGAAATCCGCTTCTGTATCGATTCGCGCAGGCTGCGCGGCAGTTGCATGAAAAACCCGGCGTCGTCGCGCCATAGCAGGAAGCTCGCGAGCATTCTGCCTTGCGGCGTACTGTAGCTACCATACTGAGTGTGCAGCGGTTCAAGGCTGTTGAGATCGCAGCTCAACTGGCCATTGAGAAACCGCTGCGCATCCTCACCGGCGAACTGGATTAAGCCGAAATGTGACAGGTCGGCGAGTATCGTTCCCGATTTTGCAGCGTCAAGTTCAGCATTGTTGTCGCGGCGATCGACGACTCCAGCATTCCCCGCGATTGCGGAGGTGCTGCGCAGGTATTGTTGCCAGGTGAAGTTCATTTGCAAATGGACCTATCGGACTGAATGCACCCCAAATATTTTTCAGGATATTTCCACACCGACGTGAAAACATAACTATAAATCAGTTGCTTATGGAAAATCCACAAAATAATAAATTTGCTTTCTGTAAACGATTTGGCTTAAATCACAATATAGGCGGTGACGAGGTAATTACCGGGGAAGCCTCAGGGCTTCAGAGGCCGCTGAAATCCGAAGCAGCAGCCAATAACAATAGCTTCAGCGATAGAACGGGGAGAAACGCGTTGGATAGCAATTCGCTATTCGCGGCCGACACCTTTGCCTGGGGGCTTCAGGGGATGTGCCATCTGCACCGCATCCCGTTCGACCCCAATCTTGTACTGCAGCAAGTCCCGCCGCCATACACCATCATCTCGCTTCAGCAGACTGCGGAGTTTTTTGGTCTCAAAGCTGACCTAAGGAATGTGCCGGCATCAGAGTTCGCCAAGCTGCCGTTACCCGGCCTCGCTGTCCTCAAGCCTGCACCCGCGTCATCGGACGCGAGCAGGTCCGACATACGTTCTCCAGCGTTGGGCGCGGGTACGGGAACGGGTGATGCGACTGGCCGGACGCATGACTTCCACCGCCTCGCGCTCATCATCAAGGCCGAAGGTGCGCGCGTGCTGTTGTTCTATCAGAAGAGCCAAAATCCATTCACCCAATCGCTCGAGGAATTCGAAGCACAATATGCGGGTCAGATGATCCTGTTCGCGCCCGAGGCGAAAGCAGCGTTAGAGACCGATCCGGCGCTACAGGAAAAACACGAATTCGGCTTCAGGTGGTTCATCCCGGAATTACTCAGGCACAAGCAGATCTGGCGCGACGTGCTGCTCGCGTCGCTAGCGATCCAGTTGATGGCGCTTGCCACGCCGGTCTTCACCCAGGTCGTGATCGACAAGGTCATCGTTCACCACACGGTCAATACGCTCGTGGTCATCGGCATCGCACTGTTTATCTTCATGGCATTCACCGCTGCGATGACGTGGGTACGGCAATATCTGGTGCTGCACACCGGCAACCGGATCGACGCCGTGCTCGGCAGCCACGTGTTTGAGCACTTGTTAAAGCTGCCGCCGCGCTACTTCGAGCACCGGCCGACCGGCACGCTGGTCGCGCGTATCCATGGTGTCGAGACCATCCGCGAATTCATCAGCGGCGCCGCGGTCACGCTGATGCTCGACGTGCCATTCCTGCTGATCTTCCTGGCGATCATGTTCTACTATAGCGTCACGCTGACGCTGATCACGGTTGCGATCCTGGTCACGATCGCGGTGCTGAGCTTCGCGGTCGCGCCAATCCTGCGCGAACGTCTCAACCGCCAGTTCCTGCTCGGCGCGCGCAACCAGGCGTTCCTCACCGAATACGTCTCCGGCATGGAAACCGTCAAATCGCTGCAGATGGAACCGCAGCTCGGATCGCGTTTTGGGGATTACTTGTCGAGCTACCTCAGCGCGAGCTTCAACACCCGCCAGCTTGCAAACAGCTACAATGTCGTCGCCACCACCCTCGAGCAACTGCTGACTCTTGCCATCCTTTGTGTCGGCGCGTGGATGGTGATGAACAACAAGGACATGACGATCGGCATGCTGGTTGCTTTCCAGATGTTCGCAAGCCGGCTCTCCGGACCGATGTTGCGCATGGTCGGACTGTGGCAGGAGTTCCAGCAGGCCTCCATCGCCATCAAGCGCCTGGGCGATGTCATGAACGCGCCAGCCGAGCCGTATGCGCTGACGCCTGCACGTGAATCCGCGGGCAAGGGCAGAATCGAGATCAAAGATCTGTCGTTCCGTTATGGCGAAAACCTGCCGTATCTCTTCCGTAACCTCAGCCTCGCGATAGAGCCGGGGCAGTGTGTTGCGCTGATGGGGCCGTCAGGTTGCGGCAAAAGCACGCTTGCCAAGCTGCTGCAAGGCTTTTATCAACCGACAGACGGCGGCATCCAGATTGACGGGCACGATATTCGTTATCTCTCAGCCAACGAGTTGCGGCAATACTTTGGCGTGGTGCCGCAAGAAACGTTCCTGTTCAGCGGCACGATCTACGACAACCTGATCATCGCCAATCCGCACGCAAGCTTTGGCGATGTAGTCCAGGCCTGCAAGCTCGCCGAGATCCACGCAACGATAGAGACGCTGCCTGAAGGCTACAAGACGCTCATTGGCGAGCACGGCGCGGGACTTTCCGGCGGCCAGAAGCAGCGCATCGCTATCGCGCGGGCGGCGCTCAAGCGGCCGAAGGTGTTGATCTTTGATGAAGCGACCAGTAATCTGGATAACGCAACCGCGGGGCTCTTCGCGCTTACCGTCAACCAGCTCAAAGGCAAGGTGACATTGCTATTCATCGCCCACCAACTTCCGCGCGGACTCAACGTGGATGAAGTAATCCGGCTCGGTGACGGTCCTCAAGGCGATAAAGCAGTGCAGAAAAGCGCTGCGCAAAGCGCGTCCTGGATGTAATCTACACGCTTTACTCCTCACTCCTAACCGGGGATCGCCTATGAAACGCTCGTTCTATGAAATGCTTGGTGTGGCGCGCGATGCGGACCAGGCCCAGATCGACGCCGCCTACGCACTGGCGATGGAGAGGCTAAACGCGGAGGACGTGCGCGGTATTGCCGCGGCCGTTAACGAAGCGCAGTTGATCCGCGACGGATATCAGATCCTGTCCGATCCGGCGGAGCGCGCCAGATACGACGCCAAGCTCGCCGCGTCTGACGCGGGTTTTAAAATTACGCTTTTTCCGGAAGATAGTGTCTCGCGCCGCAAGCTCGGCATTCAAACCGTAATCTTTGCGGTGCTATCAGCGATATTTGGCGCCGTCGTTTACGCAAAGCTGACGCAAAAAACGGATGAAGTGCTCGTCGAGCATAAGCAGGCAGTCGCGACGCAAAAGGGGGAGCCGAGTCCACCGATAACAACAAATGCGACACGACGGGATACACCAGCTGCGCCGCGGCCGGATACAGAAGATGCGCCGCGATCGGATACAGAAGATGCAAAAGCGGGCGAGGAAGAACGGAAGCGCTAGCCCGGAGAGATTTGTGGCCAGGATGTAGGTGCTACTTTACTGCCGGTCCACGCCCAGGGAAATCCCGCGTGTGCAGCGGCTGGCCGGTCGACCGAATCCGACGGCGGTGTTGGCGCGAGGCAAGCTCCATACCAAAGCAAGGAGCAGCCGTATCTATATCGAAAGGCACGCCTTATTTCTCGATGGCCTGTTTGAGCATGTAACGCAGGCATTCTTCTATGGCGGCGGAGGAGAGCTGCACGCCAGACTTGGCGGTGAGGTCCAGGGTAACGCCGCCCTCCGTCCCGGATGCCTTTATCGTTTCGATGTTCAGGCATTCCCCCGACGGACAAGCCCAAGCGCTAGGCCGGCATTGACGAATCGTCTCGAGCAAGGTTTGCTCCTGGCCCGCCAGACCTTCGATGCGGATGCTGAGTCCAGTGTCCTGCTTCTCGACGTGGCACTTCATAAGCACCTCCCGGTACGCCAGGACGTTCGCGCCTCAAAGGGGCCAACGGCGGTTGGCGGCGTAATACGCCCGGTGGTTGCTACATCCTACGCGTCCTTCTTGAGTTCGTCGATGCGGAAATACACTTCGAAACTACCCGTAAAACCATCTGTCAATCCGCGGGTCCCTGGTTTGAGGCCGGGTCGCTACCTCTGGAGCAGTTACCCGGCGACCGTGGGCGCGGTGACCTCGCCCTCCCGGCTCAGCACGCACTGGCTCCTCAGCCAATTCGCCAAGACCCGGTTGGTTGCGCATCGACGCTATCCCGAGTTCGTCGCTCAAGGCAGGAACCTCCCCTCGCTCTGGCCTGAACTGAAGGGCCAGGTGCTGCTCGGTTCAGAGACGTTGGTGGCCAAGATGCGCCCACCCGTTAATCCCCCGAAACATTTCTCGATGATTCGGGGGTTTCATCTGGCCGACTGCTTCACGCTGGCCAACGCAGCGTGCGGTGTAGCGTCGGTTTTTTTCGCCATGATCTACGTGGGCACGTGGGCAGCCAGTCGGCCGCCCATTTCTTCGCCGCCGCTGCCATGGCGCCGGCAGCGCTGATATTCGACGTGCTCGATGGACGTGTAGCGCGATGGCGGCGCCAGCACTCCGCGCTTGGGCGCGAACTCGATTCGTTGGCGGACGTCATCTCATTTGGCGTCGCCCCCCCGCGGCACTCGCATTCGCCGCCGGCATGCGCGGAGGTTGGGATTGGATACGGATTAAGAGTTGAATTAACTCGCTTGTATCTTAACGTTTGCGCCCGCCCTCACTCGCCGAAACACGCCAACGCTCGCTAAATCCCCACGTTTTCCCCACGTTTTCAGTATCGATTGGCTCCGGAAGTAGGGCAAATCCGGGCACTGGTGCGAGGTTATTTCTGTGTCTTGAACGGCCGGTATCGACCCAGAGGAGACATTCGCGCCAAGTGCAGTAAGGCGCTACTTAATCGCCCCCATCCTTCGCCGTTTTGTTGGTCGTTGCCGCTGCGAGTGGATTCGACAACTCGGTTACTTTCTTCAGGGCATGGGTTCGAATTCTTTTCTAAGCCAATACGTATGTTCACGACGAAGGATTAGTCCAAACGGACTATTGTTGTGCCGCCTCCCTTGGGGCAACATAGCGACGGGGTAAACCTGTTGTGGACTACACGACCCATAATCGAAGGCGCATTATGAATTTTCTGCTAGGTCTGAGGGAGGGATCCGTTGCATAAGATTTATGACGCGAACGACAAAGCGCACAGGTATGGCGCCCCAGAGCTAATCCATGGGCTTTGGTATCGCTATTGTGAAAAATGCGGCATATACCACGCACTGATTTCGAATGTTGAGTTAGCAGATAAGTTCTCTGTATCCCCGGTAACGAAGAATGTGCAGGGCCGTCGTAGTGGCAGTGGGCGCGGAAAGTTGATGTCGGTAAAACCCACAATTAGCGTTTCCGATGATGTAAGTTGAGCTGGGTCAGCAGNNTCCTGCATGAAGATCATCACGAAAATCATCAAAGAGAAAAAAGGCGCCGGGCGCCTGGGCCGCCAGGTCGAGCACGACCCGCGGAGCTGGGCGTTCTCCGCCGGCACGGCAGCCATCAAGACGATCCGCTACAAGCGTCACGGGGAGGTCTTCAATCAGGGCAATCTGGGATCCTGCACAGGGAACGCGATGGCCGGGGTACTTATGACCGAACCCCTTTGGGTCTCCGGGCGGACCCTGACCGAGGCGAATGCGGTCGCCCTCTACAAGGTCGCGACGACGCTCGACAGCGTTGCCGGCAAGTACCCGCCCACGGACACGGGCAGCTCCGGGTTGGCCGTCATGAAGGCGGCAGTGCGGGCAAAGTACATCACGGGCTACGCGCACACCTTCAGCCTCGATCAACTCCTGGGCAGTCTGGTGCTCAGCCCCGGGATTCTCGGCATCAACTGGTACGACTCCTTCGACAACGCCAAGACCGGCGGCGAATGCCGGCTGACCCCCTCTGCCAAAGTGCGCGGCGGGCACGAGGTCGAGTTGTTCGGCATCGACGCCGAGAAAAAGCGAGTATGGTGCTACAACTCGTGGGGCCCCACTTGGGGCGGCCGCAACAACGGCACCTTCTACTTTTCGTGGAAGACGCTCGAACGGCTTCTCGGCGAGCAAGGCGACGCAACGTTCCCGCGCACCGCGTGACGGCCTGATATCCATTCCGGAAATACGGCATGCTCGACGGAGTGGTGCGCCACGTTGCGTACGATGCGGCTGACAAGGCGACGGATGCGAGCGCGGAGCGTACCCGACGCTAATGCGGGTCTCAGTTACCGTGTACGCAAAAAAAGGAGTCAGGTCTTGACACAACGGTTTCCGGATAGTAGCCTTCAGTCATGGCCCGCCCGCCGAGAATACCCGTTTCGATTTTGAACAGAAAGAAGCAACTCAGCTTCGTCGCCGATCCGGCGACGGGGAAATACGTGCACGTGAACGGGCTGCAGGAAGTGGCCTGAGGACAAAACAGCACACACATGTGCAAAAAACCGTCGAGCTCCTCATCCACAGGGGACGGCCCGGCGGCAGGAGACGGTTTCGTTGAGCTAGAATAGAAAAAAGGAGTTCCCCATGTTGTCTGATTCTTCATCCAGAAATACTGCGCCAGGCAATACGGACGAGCCAAAGCCGCCACCCGACTTCAAGTCTGAATGCGACCGCGCGACCAAGCGGCGCACGCTCTTTGGGGTCGCACGTCCACCGGTTCACAAAGATGCGCAGTGGGCACTGGCGTTCTCCGGCGGCGGCATCCGGAGCGCCACGTTTTGCCTGGGAGTGCTGCAGGGTTTGGCGAAGTCCGAACAGCCTCCGCTGCAACAGGAGGATCGGCCCATCCCGCCGCAAAGCAGTCGCGACAGTCTCCTTACGCAATTCGACTATCTCTCCACAGTCAGCGGTGGGGGCTACATCGGCAGCTTTTTCGGCAGTCTTTTTGTCAACAAGCGCCTGAACACGTCAGACGCGCTCACAGACGAACAGACTGCGGCACAGGCGTACAAGGTATTCGAGGAGGAGCCGCCAGGCCGGTTGCGCGGCAGCGTCGTCTTCGATAAGGACACGCCCGGTAAAGCGCCGTTGGCATGGCTGCGGGAAAACGGGCGCTACATGGCGCCCACCGGAGCCGGCGATATGGTTTATGCCGTAGCGCTCACCATCCGCAATTGGTTCGCCACGCACTACGTGCTGGGTACGGTGCTGCTGACGGCGTTTGTGTTGCTCGGTCTGGCCCGCGCGGCGCTGGTGCAATGGTCGTTCGACTACTCACGTCTCGGGTTCTACGGCGAGCACGAGATGTTGCTGCTTTGGGCGGTTCTGAATCAGACCGCGCTCATTTGGTGGAGCCCGATCTGGTGGCTGGTGGTTCCGGTATTGGCACTGTGGCTCATCCCTTGCGGACTTGCCTTCTGGCTCACCCATCCCGGTCCCGGCCGTGGTGTGAGCGACAAGCCGGATGTGCTCTCCATCGCGATGCTCTGCGCGCTCGTAGTTGGCGCAGGATTGACGGCGCTGGCCACGTGGAGGCTCTATTACATAGGACCAGAGTGGATACGCATTGTAGCGGCGTTGGACGTGGCCGGAATCATCACCATCCTCGGTTGTCTCTGGCACGGATGCACCGCATACGGATCGGACACGATCGGCGCCCAACGCGTCACCCTGACACGCGGCCTGGCGCGTGGCTTCCTGTGGCTTGCGGCCATCGTACTGCTTGCCGTGGTCGACACCAGCGCCCAATCGCTTTACGTCAATCTCGGTCACATCAAGGCTTGGCTGACCCCGACTGTGGCGACGGGCGCGCTGGTATGGCTCGTTCGCCAACTGGCTGCGTCGTTCAACGAAAAGGAGCGCGAAGGTTGGCTGAGCAAAATACCGTTCAATCTGATTGTGACGGTCGCCGGTATTGCGCTGCTGTTCCTGGTTGCGCTGTTCTGGGCGATGTTGGCGCAATGGATACAGTAGCGCGGATACCCACCGGCGCTTGATCTTCTCAGCTACACCGGGAAGCATGGCCAGGTTCTCATGGCGCTGGCCGTCGCCTCGGCTCTGGCGATCATCCTTGCTCTGATTAGCGGCCAGTTCCCCGGTTTCCTCAACCTTTCCACGCTGCAGGGCTTGTACGGCGCACGCCTCACCCGCGCCTATCTGGGCGGCAGCAACGGCAGGCGCTTCGCCGCAGGGAGCGGGAATCTGCGCAGCGTAGCGGAACCGGTCGCAAGTGATCATCTCACGCCGGAAAGGTATTACCGCAATCCGCTGATGCCGATTCACATCATCAATGTGTGCGTCAACCAGAACATCGATCCGGATGAACAGTTGGTACAGCGCGACCGGAAGGGCAAGCCACTGGCGATCGTGCCGAATGGGTTCGCGCTCGATGGGTGGTTCTCGGCCTTCCCGGCATCCGGTGGAAAGGGTGAACTGGAAGCAGCGCTCACCATCGGCGAGTGGGTTGGCGTCTCCGGAGCCGCATTTTCTACCGGGCTGGGACGCGGGACCACCCTGGGCTATTCCCTGCTGATGGGATTGGCGAATGTCCGGCTGGGACGCTGGTGGCAGTCCGGAATGATGAGTTCGTCCGCCCCCGCCCGGGGCCACTTCGTCGGCAAGCTGGCCCGCAAACTATTCGAGACGCAGGCCTATCTATTCGACGAACTGTTCGCGACTTTCTACGGCACGCGCCGCCCGCTGCAATACCTTTCCGATGGCGGACATTTCGAGAACACCGCCGTCTATGAGCTGCTGCGCAAGGAAAGAAACATCCGCCTGATCGTCGTGTGCGATTGCGGCTGCGATCCCAAGTACGAATTCGAGGATCTGGCGAACCTGGTGCGGCTTGCGCGCATCGATTTCGGCGTCGAAATCGAAGTGGACCGCAGCGTTGCTGAAGGTGATCATTTGAAAACCGTATTCGGTAAGCCGGAAGACTTTCTGCCACACAAGGACGGCGTAGCGCCGGGCGATACCAAGTGCGCCCTGCTGCTCAACGTGTACCACACACCGGAAAGCCGGACCGCCAACAGGCCGGACGCACACATCATCGTGCTCAAACCCCGGCTCATCTCGGGGGCGGCCGTCGACCTGCTCCAATACCACTCCACGCGCCCGGCGTTTCCGCAGGAACCGACGGCCGACCAGTTCTACGATGAGGCGCAATGGGAAAGCTACCGCAAGCTGGGGTTGGAAATCTCCACGCGCGTGTTCGGTGTTGGAAACAATCGAGGCGACTACTACCGGGCGCTCTGGGAAAGGGTGCTGAGATAGGCAGGACAAGCGATAAGAAATTCAATCCTGCTCTTTTTGCAC
>PLYS01000533.1:10635-24886 GCA_003153455.1 Betaproteobacteria bacterium
ACCTGTTTACGATAAGTATTGGTCCGGATCACTCCGGCTTGAGCCCTATCGCCGCGAGTATCTTCGCCATCTTCGGAGCTTCGGCGCGTATGGTCTCCAGCATGCGATCGGGGGTCGTGTGCAGGGGCGAGATTCCAAGATCGTTGTAGCGCTCCTTCACGTCAGGCATCGTCACGATGCGGCCGATCTCGCTGTTCAGCCGCGTCACGATGGGCGCGGGTATGCCCTTGGGCCCGGCGACGCCCCACCACTGTGTCGGCAATGGTTCTTTCACGCCGGACTCGAACATGGTCGGCACGCCGGGCAGCGCGGGCGAGCGCTCGGGTGTGGTCACCGCCAGCGCACGCAAGCGTCCGCCGCGAATTTGCGGCACGGCCGGCACCATGTCGGAAAACACCATCTCGATCTGTCCGCCCACGACATCCGACACCGCGAGCACCGTGCCCTTGTACGGCACGTGCAGAATATCGACCTTGGCGACCGACTTGAACACCTCGGCGACGATGCCCACCGTGCTGCCGATGCCGCTCGAACCGTAGCTCAGCTTGCCGGGTTGCGCGCGAGCGAGCGCGATCAACTCTTTTACGTTTCGCGCGGGCACTGCCGGATGCACAACGAGCACGTGGCCGGCGTAGGCAATCATGGTCACCAGCGAAAAGTCGGTCAGCGGATCGAACGGCAGGCGCTTGTAGAGATAGGGATTGTTGACCAGTTGCGACTTGGTAGTGAGCAGCAGCGTGTAACCGTCGGCGGGCGATTTCGCCGCGAGTTCATGGCCAATATTGCCGGCCGCGCCGGGGCGGTTCTCCACGATCACCTGCCGGCCTAGCGCTTCGGTGAGTTTCTGCGCCAGCACGCGCGCCAGCACGTCGCTCGATCCGCCGGGAGGATAAGGCGCGATAAAGCGCACCGGCTTCGACGGGTAACCCTCTTGCGCGAACGACACGGGCGCGGCCACCCCGCCGGAGACAACCGCAGCGAGCGCGGTCAATGCGATACTTTGGACAGCAGTCATGATTTTCCTTGTCGTAATTCAGTCCGGTCGCGCGACGCAGCCGGATTGCAGACGAAAAGGGTATTCCGTCGGCGCGCGTTTGGCAAACCGCACCGGCGTCCCCGATAATCGGAAGTCCGTAAGGGAAGACTTTTGCCCATCGCCAAGCCCAGGCACCCCGTCATCCGCGATCAAGAAGGAAACATGAAAACCGTGATGCCAAGGCATGACCCCTTTTCGTGCGGTTCAAATTTCTGGTGTCGATTTCAAGTTAGGCGCGGGAGCCCGAGCATGAGACGTACGGCCTTTTTCATCGTGATCCCTTGCGTCCTGTCGTTCGGCGGCTGCTTCTCGGTTCGTCCGATCGACTCTGCTTCCGGCTCGGCGGGAGAACCCCAGATGCTTGGCTCCTTCGCTTTGGCTTCCGAGCGTCTCGGACGCGTTACGGTCGCGCCAACCACCTGCACCGCCGGTGACCGTCAGTTCTTCCTCGGCGGCGACTTGGAGGACGAGAAGGCGGCAGTTATCGTTCGCCTCGTCGTCGACCCTCTTGACGGTCCGGCCGCCCGCGTGTTCGCCAGCGCCGCGCCGTTCGAGAAAGCCGCTGTCTTTCGGCGTCCGGAGTGTCGCGTTTTCCATTTCTCTCTCGACACCACGGGGTGGCGCATCAACCGCATTCAGGACTATCGCCTCACTCTCGAGCTCGACTGCTCCAACACAGACGGTGATTCCATCATTGGCAAGGCATCCGTAACCCATTGCCATTGACGAACCTGCGCCTAACCCATAAGGATTGACCACGACGTGAAATTGCGTAAGTCGACTGTTCTGTGAGAGGAACTTGCTATTCAGCTAGCAAAGCCCACCGGCACATGCAAGGGGAGCAATCGCTTTGTGTGAAGTTGACGGAAACGCACCCGCGGGAAACCGTAAACCAAACCGTGAGGCGAAGTCGAATCTCGCCAGCAACAGGCGGAGAGGGGCAAGGGCTAGGATGGTATGGCCAACATATGTGAACTGCTGTTAAACGTCGTGATATGGACCAAGCCAAAGTTGCTTGTATTCTCGGGCTTGAACCAAAAGGTACGTGGGCAGGTGAGCCGCTTTGAGGCGCTCCCGTATTTTGCCAGGACCGTTCCACCGCATTGGCAGGAATGAACCAAGCGGCATAAATCGACTCAACGTCGATGAAAGGGTTGCACTCGTCGAGGAAATATGGGCGCCGGCCACTATCGCGCAGGGCGGCTTGTGCTATTATCCAACCTGTACCTAACCTTGTACAGGTGAACCATGGATGTGATCTCCTATACCGCCGTGCGGGCCAAATTGGCCGACGCTATGGACAAGGTCAACGATGACCATCGCCCGGTGATCATCACGCGCCAGCGCGGAAAGCCAGCCGTGCTGATTTCGCTTGACGATTTCAACAGCTATGTGGAAACAGTTTCCCTGTTGTCGAGCCCCAAGAACGCCGCACGGCTCGCCAAGGCGGTGCGCGAGCTGAAAGCAGGCCGTGGCCGGGCACACAAGCTGATCCGGTGAGGATAGTCTGGGCGCCGGGCGCCTGGCAGGATTATCTCTACTGGTCGCGTACCGATGCTCGCGTGCGCGACAGAATCAATACATTGATCGAAGATGTTAAGCGCCATCCGTTTACTGGCCTGGGCAAACCTGAACCTTTGAAGCGCAACTTGAGGGGTTTCTGGTCTCGACGCATCACTCGTGAGCATCGCATGGGCTACCGAATTGAGCCCGGCGTGCTGCAAATCGCGCAGTGCCGATTCCACTATTAGCCTGATCGCCGGAGGCGATTATTCGCGATGATGCCGATCGCGATTTATTTCCGGCGGCCTTGAGTGGGAAGGTCGGGTTTACATGGGCGTGCCCTTAATTGCAACCGCCCTAACAAGCCAGCCAATGTACTTGTGCCAGTCGGATGTGGTGATCGCGTAGTTCCCAAGACTGTCTGACCAGGAAAACGATTGCCCAATCTGCCCGCGTCCGTGGACGAGCATCGCAGTCTCATCGCACTATTGATCGTGTCCGCTTTCATTGTGGCGGGCGGCATTCACTATCAGACGCCGATGCTGGCGGCGATAGCCGCGGAGTTTCAGGCAGATGCCGCGACGACGGGCTGGATACCGACGCTCTCATTCGGCGGCATGCTGGTGGGCATCCTGTTTTTCGTGCCGCTTGGGGATCGTATCGACAAGCGCCGGCTGGTGCTGTGCAAGATCGTCGTGCTGACACTGACGCAGGCGGTGATGGCGGCGGCGCCGTCGATAGCAGTGCTGGCGGCGGGCAGCCTGGTGTCGGGCATCTGCTCGTCGCTGTTGCAGAGCTTCATCGCCATCACCGCGGAGACCGCGCAGCCGAATCATCGCGGGCGCGCGCTGGGCACACTGTTGATGGCAACATTCAGCGGCATACTGTTCGCGCGCATCGTCGGCGGACTGATTGCTACGCACATCGGCTGGCGTTACAGCTACATGCTGTCGGCGGGCATGCTGCTGTTGACCATACCCGTGCTGTGGGCGCGGTTGCCCCCCACGCGGCCCACCTCGCAGGCGTCGTATCGCGATCTGTTGTATTCAATGTACCAGCTCTTGCGTGCGCATGGCGGCATACGGCGCGCGGCAGCGATACAGTTCATGTTCGGTATTTGCTACGGCGGATTCTGGGCGGTGGCCGCACCCATGCTCGCGGTGCTGCATCGCGTCGGGCCGACCGAGGCGGGCCTCATGGGTATCCCGGGCGCGGCGGGCATATTCGTCGCGCGTCCGGCGGGGCGCTGGATGGACCGTGCGGGAGTGATGCCGGTGGTGCTAACGAGCATATGCTCGATGCTGGCCGCGTGGGTGGCTATGGGTTTCGGCGTGTGGTCGATTGCCGCAGTGGCCATCGGCGCGATATTGCTCGACTGCGGCCTGCGCGCGGCGATGGTCGCCAACCAGACGCTGGTCAATTCGGCGGTGCCGGATTCACGCGCGCGCGCCAACACCCTATTTGGCATGCATGTGTGGGGCGGCAATGCCGTAGGCGCGTTTCTGGCCAGCTGGACATTCGCGCATTTTGGCTGGCTCGCCGTATGCGGCGTTTCGATGACTGCGATTATCATCGCGCTACTGATACATCTAGGTGTTTTGCCAGTTGGCAAAATTAAATGACAGACCTGAACGATGGATCGTAGCGTCGGGATTCCTTGGTATCGACCATAAAAGGGACGCACACCTTTACGTTTTTCTTGCTATTCCGCGGAACTGCTCCAGCGCAGATTCGAGGTCACCTACGATTTCGCGCGCGCTGACGCGCGGCGCTGACACGGTCGGCGTAAGGCATCCATGCGAATCGGGGTTTTGTCAGGGGGCAATTACCGAGCATTCCGGAAATGGTTGACACACAATTTCCGCTCGACGTTCCCCTCGCCCCCTCGGGGAGAGGGTGCGCCGGAGCGTGGAGCAGGGGCCCGTTTACGGGATGCGACCGTAAAGGCGCACATTAGCACGCGGATAGCGGCGTCAATCCACCTTCGCCCCGATCTCCTTAACGATTGCCGACCAGCGCTTGTTCTCTTCAGCGACAAACGCCGCGAATTCCGCGGGTTTGGCCGTAGCGTAAGAGAGGGCGCCTCCGCTCAACAGCCGTTCGCGCGTATCGCGTTGCTGCATGATGTCGACAAGCGCGCTGTTGAGCCGATCCACGACCCCGCGCGCGGTGCCGCGCGGAACGAAGATACCCTGCCATTGACTATCGACGACGGACGGATATCCCGCTTCAATCATGGTCGGCACATCGGGGAGCGATGCGAGACGGTTCGGGCTCAGCGTGGCGAGCGCTTTCAGCCTGCCGGCCTTGATGAACGAGATCACTGACGCGATGCCGGAGAATGCGAGGCTCGTTTCGCCGCCGACCAGCGCGGTGGCCGCTTGTCCAGCGCCGCCTTTGTACGGAATGCTGTTGAAATCGATTTTTGCGTGTATTTTGAACAGTTCCATCATCATGTGAGCAGCACCGCCCACGCCGGGCGAGCTATAGTTGATCGTTCCAGGGTGGCTTTTCGCGTAGGCGACCAGTTCCGTCACCGTGTTGGGAGGAAACGACAGATTGGTCACCAACAGGCCCGGAACCTGTGCGAGCCGGGTCACCGCCTCGAAGTCGCGCAGCGGGTCGACTTTCAGGCTCGAAAAAATCCACGGGTTGATGACCACGGTTCCGACGTTGCCAAGAAAAAGCGTGTAGCCGTCGGGCAGAGACTTGGCGGCAGTTTCCATACCGATGTTTCCTGCTGCGCCGGCGCGGTTATCGATGATGGCAAGCTGCCCGAGCGACTCGGCAAACTTGGCGGTCACGATGCGCGCCACGAAGTCCGAGGATCCGCCTGGAGCAAACGGGATGATGACGTGCAGCGACTTGGTTGGAAAGGACGTCTGCGCATGAGCCACATACGCCAGTGGCAGCATCGCCGCAATCAACAGCATTCCGGCTGCCGGCCAGAACGCGTCGTGCCCGCATTGCCGAAGACGGCGCCAGTGGAACATCTGCATGACTTATCTCCCCTCTGGGTGCCCTTATTCTCGGAACAGGTTGCCCGTCAGCGCTGCATACCGGGCCGATGCTCAGCCCTCATAAACTATTGTACTACAGGTAATGTCAAGCTGGTCACCAGAGCCTTAACAAGTCGCGACGCCCATTGTCGCAAGCCACACGCAGCGATGTGCGTTGCTTCGCGTCCTGTGCCATAATCGTACCAACGCATCGTCCGTTTCATCATGTTAGGGGCTCTATGAAAGGGGTTGAATTGTGACGCGGAATATGACTATGTCAGAGAAGGCATTAGCCAGGGCTTCGAACAAAGATGTGGTACGCCCCGGCGAATTCTTGACCGCTAAGATCGATGTTTTGATATTCAATGAAAATTCTTTCTACGACGCGACCGAGCGCATGGATCAGATCGGTCAGAACAAGGTCTGGGATCCGGACAAGATCGTTGTCGTGATTGATCACGTTGTCCCCGCGTCAGATATTCGTTATGCAGAGCGCCAGAAGAAAGTCCGTGAATACGTGAGAATGTATGGCATAAGAAATTTTTACGATATGGGGAACGGCATCTGTCACCAGTTGATGCATGAGAAAGGTCATGCACTGCCCGGTCGCCTGATTGTGGGAGCCGATTCACACACCGGGACTACGGGGGCGATGGGTGCGGTTATCTGCGGTATCGGCGTAACTGAAGCTTTCTATGTGATGGTGAAAGGTTCTCTTTGGTTCCAGGTGCCGGAGACGATCCGCTTTGTCTTGAAGGGAAGTCTGCGCAACGGGGTCTCGTCCAAGGATATTCTTCTCCACATTGCAGGCAAATATACTGCAGAGGTCGCCCAGTACAAAGCCATTGAATTCACCGGGCCTGCAGCGAAGGCACTCAGCATCGCCCAGCGGGTGACCATGAGCAACATGGGAGTGGAACTTGGCGCCAAGTTCGCTCTGTTTGAAGCCGACGACAAGACGTTGGCGCATCTGAAAGGGAGAACCGATCAACCGGTCAAACCCTTCGGTCCTGATCCGGACGCCCAGTATCTGGCTGACTACGAGATAGATATCTCCTCGCTGGAGCCTCAAATTGCATGCCCGCACAATGTTGACAATGTCAAACCTGTCTCCGCTATCGGAGAAGTTGCGGTTCATCAGGCTTTCATTGGTTCGTGTACTAATTCACAGGTGGAAGATCTGGAACGGGCAGCCGCGATTCTGAAAGGGAAAACAATTCATCCGGGGACGCGTTTGCTGGTCATTCCTGCTTCACGCGAAGTTTATATCGATATTGCCAAGTCAGGGGCTCTCCAGACCTTTCTCGAGGCTGGCGCCATGATGGGTACCCCAGGATGCGGCCCATGCATGGGGCTTCATATGGGACTCCTGGCTCCAGGCGAAACCGGTATTGCAAGCACGAATAGAAATTTTAAAGGCAGGATGGGGAGTCCAGAGAGTTTGCTCTACCTGGCCTCGCCCGAAACCGTTGCCGCTTCGGCGATTGAAGGCAAGATCACCGATCCGAGAAAGTATCTCGATTGCTCACTGATGGCGTGATGACCCCAGTCGGAAGAAAGGAGAATTTGAGTATGGGTATCGTGATAACGGGGAAGGTATGGAAATTCGGCGATCAAATCAATACCGATTATATGCATCCCAGTTTTGCCCAGAAATATCCATGGGAGGAGCTCAAAAAACATGTTTTGCATATTCACAAAGGATTTACCGAAGGGTGCCAGCCGGGTGACGTGATCGTCGCCGGCAATAATTTCGGCTGTGGATCGAGCCGGGAGCGGGCACCGGGCAATCTAAAGCAAATGGGCATCGGTTGCGTGGTTGCCGAGTCATTCGGGCGTATCTTTTTCCGCAACTGTCTAGCGATCGCTTTGCCTGTCATGGCCTGCAAAGGCGTTTCCAGTCTGTTTCAGGAGGGAGACCAGATGGAACTGGATTTTGAGAATGCACGGGTGAAGAATCTCACGACGGGCAAAGAACTCACAGGGCCGGTTCTTCCCGCAGATCTGATCCAGATCGTAAAGAAGGGGGGGATACTCGCCCTGCTGGCAAGTGAGAACCAGTCGACTCGCGTGAAGTCAACGTCGTAGTCATGAGTTTACAAAGAATTAGGGGAGGATTTTGAACTTAGCACGCCAACTGGCAGAGCGCAGCACTGCGCTGCGCTACGAAGATCTTCCTGCTGAGGCGGTCTACTGGAGCAAGGTCGCCGTCCTCGACACGCTAGGCGTTACGCTGGCTGGGACCGTGGAAGAGGCCTCGAGAATAGTCAAAGAAATAATCGGATTGCATGCGAATGACGGGCCGAGCCTGATTTTCGGGACCAACCGGCGCGCAAGCTGTCTTGACGCCGCGCTCGTTAACGGTACTGCAGCGCACGTGCTCGATTTCGACAACACGGCGAGGCACATGGGCGGGCACGTGTCGGCGGTTATGGTCCCCGCGCTGATTGCCGCAGGCGAGGCATTCGGCTCGAGCGGGCGCGATTTGCTGCTGGCTCACGTTGCCGGATTCGAGATCGCAGCTCGCCTCGGACGCGGCGTAAACCCCTACCACTCCAAGAAGGGATGGCATCCAACCTGGACGCTGGGCGTGTTCGCCGTGACTGCTGCCTGCGCGCGGCTGCTCAAGCTGTCCGTGGCCGAGACCGAGACAGCGCTCGCAATGAGTACCTCGCTCGCCGGGGGCACCAAGGCTGCCCACGGCACTTACACCAAGTCGTTGCATGCTGGCCAATGCGCGCGCAACGGATTGATGGCCACGCTGCTCGCGCGCAAGGGCTTCACAGCGAATCCCGACGCATTCGAGCACAAGCAGGGCTTCTTCAACGTCTTTAACGGGCCGGGCAACTACGATGCAGCCCGCATCCTCGATGGCTGGGACGATTCCCTGGACATTGTGACCCCGGGCGCAAGTTACAAGCAGTACCCGTGTTGCTATAGCACGCACGCCGCGATCGACGCGACGTTCGAGCTGGTGCGCCAGCACGGCCCGTTCGATGCCGGTGCCGTGGCACGCGTCGACTCATGGACGTCCGCCTTCGGGCTTTTGCACACCGACCGTCCAAGCCCGAACAGCGCGCTCGAAGCAAAGTTCAGCGTGCAATACTGTGTGGCCCTCGCGCTTCTGCGCGGAAAGGTGGCGCTTGAGGATTTCGAAGATGATGCTTATCGCGACCCGGCGATACGCAGTCTGTTGCCACGAATCCATGCGGCGCCGTATACGGGAAAGCAGTTTTTGCCCGAAGACCCGTTTGATGCTGAAGTGAAAGTTACCCTGACCGACGGGCGAGTATTCGCGGCCAAGGTTGATCGGCCGTATGGCAGGACGTCGGACAACCCCATTGCACCCGAAAAACTGAAGGCGAAGTTCGAGAACTGCGCGCTGCGTGTCCTCACGCCTGCTGCAGTGGCACGCGTGTCGCGAACGATCGACTCCTTTGAAAAAGTCGCTTCGGTGCGTGATTTCACAATGTTGCTCGAGCCGACCGCTGCTGGCGTGAGCGATGTCAGGCGGGCAATGGAGCACAGTCCAAGCTAGCGGCCGGCGTGGGGCGAGGTCCAGTACTAATGGTGTGGACGCCCCCACTCGAAACGGCATCTTATTCCAGAGGATCGTTGCGAAGGGGTCGTCCCGGACGCCTCGATCGTGCGCCTGAAGCTCGCGCAGCTGCGGCTTGAACGGCCTCGGCAGTGGGGCGCATGCTGGCTGGCGTTGAGACTCTGGCAGAAAGATTGAAGAACGAATACGCATCGCTGTTGCGAGCATGGCGCTGAACGCGCCAGTGTGTCGCGCCAGTGTTGCTGTGCAAACGCAGGAGAGTTAGGATACATTCCGGCTGGCTCCTCGAGTGATGGATGGTTGTTTCGCAACTCCACCTTACCACTCGAATCGGGCCAGCTGTTTTCTTCATCACATCAAACGCTTGGCACTAAGGAAGTGCCATTCGGGTCAGAACCTGTCCAGCGCGGTTTCCAGGTTGCCTACGATTTCGCGCGATGACGCGCGGCGCTGATACGGTCGACGCGCGGCATCCGTGCGAATCGGAGTCTTGTCATACATTGCCCCATAACGAATTGATCTGCTTGAAGGATTACAAAGACGGATGCAGGATACGGTCTGCAGACAAGGCGCTCTCATCGGCTGCACTACACCGCCGTGAGTAAGGTGATCAATTGGGTGAGGCAGGGCAAATGAGAATACTGATTTCGTGCCTCAGTCCGCGCGCATCCCCTCGGCTTCCTTGACGACTTTTTTCCACCGTACGAGTTCGGCCTTGATGTGGGACGCGAACTGTGCGGGTGAAGACGCAATGACCTCTGCTCCTTCGTAAGGAAAGCGTTGGGCAAGTTCGGACGAGCGCATCGCTTTCAGGATGTAGTCGTTGAGGATATTGATAATATCAGCGTGCGTCCCGACGGGCGCCAGCACGCCGTACCAGGTGGAGAAGGTGTAACCAGGAACACCGGCTTCCGCGATGGTGGGCAGTTCGGGCAGCACCGAAGAACGTTTCGCGGTTGAAATCGCGAGCGGACGCAGTCTGCCCGCCTTGATGTGGGGCAGGGTGGCCACGATATTGTTGAATCCGACGTCCACTTCCCCGGCCAGCAATGCCGTTTGTCCCGGTGCGCCACCGCGATACGGCACGTGGACGATGTCGATGCCCGCCATGTTCTTGAAGAGTTCCATCGGAAGGTGCGAATTGGTGCCGTGGCCCGACGAAGGATAATTGAGTTTGCCCGGCTGTTTTTTCGCGAGTGCGATCAGTTCCTGCACCGACTTTACGGGCACCGATGGGTGCACGGTCAGCAGCACAGGTGCTGCGCCGATCAGGGATATCTGCGCGAGGTCTCTGACCACGTCGAATGGCAGTTTCGGGAACAAGGACGGATTGACGACCAGCGTCATCGAGACCGTGAGGATGGTATAGCCATCCGCGGGCGCGCGTACAGCCAGTTCAGTGCCGATATTGCCGGATGCTCCGCCGCGGTTATCCACCACGATTTGTTGTCCCATAGTTTCAGACATTTTCTGCGCGAGCGCGCGCGCCACGGCATCGACGCTGCCGCCCGGCACCAGGGGCACTATCATGCGCACGATTTTCGCGGGATACGTCTGGGCGGCTGCATCCGGCACCGCAAGCAATGCCGGAAACACCACAGCCATTGCGCGTGTTAGGAGATCTACTCTGGACATCGTTTCCTCCTCCAGGAGTTTGTCGGACTTAGCCCCGACAAACTCCTAATGCAAAACCGACGCCAGTGGAATTGCGGGAGAGGATAAAAGAGATGCGACTTTACCCGCGTTTTTCCCGAAATTCGACAGCTTCGAATGACCTCAACCTGGAGTTACGGATTACAGCGCACATCACTCCGCCCTCGGACCGACAGGCGCGATCAGACGCCGGCCAGCAATTTGCTCCAACGCGGATCCGGGCGGTGCAGGATGCGGTCGCGTGCCGAGTGCAGCGCCGCCCACGTCGTGGAAATGATATTGAGCAGCACCGGCTTGCCAAATTCGGCTTCGAGCATGGGCACCGCATGAATCGCGTACCACAGCCCCCCCGGCATCAGCAAAGCCTGGGCATCCGGCGTTTCGCGCATCACTTGACGGCCCAGTTCGAGCGCGAGCGCATGGTCACCTTCGGGAGTTGACGCCTTGTTCTCCGCGAACGACATTGGGCGCGACTGGCAGCCGATGACTTCGATGCCCGCTTCGGCGAGATAACCGGTCAGCCTACTGACCGTGGCTTCTCCCCAGCGCGTAGCCAGCGCAATCTTGTTGGCGCCCAGGTGTGTCAGCGCCGCGATGTGCGCTTCCAAATCCGTGTCACACGGTAGCCCGGTGCGTTCGCGCGCCTCGGCAAGAAGCGCCTGCATGCGGGTACGCCCGAGAAAAGAGGCGACCGGAACGCCGCTGAGCGCAATGCGATCCACCTTCTTTTTAACGAGCAGTTCGGCGCGTTCCCAGAAGGTCGGCAGCACCGCCTCGACTGCCTCCAGACTGTGCCCCTGGAAGTTGAGGCACGGCGTCACCAGCATCATGCCTTCGGGAGCGATGCGGTAGAACTGGTAAGCGTCCATGTCGGTGGCGAGGTGAGGAATGACATACCCGAGCTTGTACCACGGATAGATGATGCTCATCGGAGGGTTCCCTGAGTTTGTAGTTGGATGCGGGCGGAAGGCGACATAAATCGCCGCTTGATCCCCGCGGCTATTCAACGCGGATGCCGGCCTCCTTGATCACCTTGCTCATGATGGCGATCTCGGATTCTATTTCGGCCGCAAACTGCTCCGGCGAACCGCCAACGGCCTCCACTCCAGCATTGTTTAGCTTCTCTTTCACATCCTGCAGATTGAGCACTCGCACGATTTCCTGGTTCAGTCGCTTGATGATCGCCTCGGGTGTTCTAGCCGGTGCAAATACCCCATTGATTTGCGGTTTTGCTTCATAACCGGGCACCGTTTCCGCCACCGTTGGCAGCCCGGGAAACAGCGCGGATGGTCGCGCACTACCTACCGCCAAGGCCCTCACCGTACGCGCCTTCATGTATCGCGACGCCGTACCTGCGTCAAAGAACGTCAACTGCACCTGGCCGCCGATAAGATCGATGGCTTCCTGTGAACTGCTCTTGTAAGAAATGCGCACGATTTTCACGCCGGCCATGTAATTGAACAATTCACCCGCGATATGAGATGCGCTGCCCGTTGAAGTCGATGAGTAGTTAAGCTCCCCTGGGCTCGCTTTCGCCAACGCGATTAACTCCTTGACCGACTTTACCGGCAATGAGGGATGCACAACGAGAATGTAAGGCGCCTTCGTTGGCAATGCGATCGGCGCAAAATCTCGCACTGGATCGTAAGGTGCTTTGTATAACAGCGGTCCGGTCCACAGGTTATTGCTCATCATAAGCAGAGTATAACCATCAGGCGGCGCCTGGTACACCGCTTGCCCCGGGGCAGTCCCGCTGCCTCGATTATCCACTATGACCTGCTGGCCCAGGCTGACGGTAAGCCCTTGCGCGATCAGACGCGCCACGAAGTCGTTGCCGCCTCCAACGCCGGAGGTAACGAGACGAATGGGCTTGTTCGGATAATCCTGGCCCGAGACCACACTTGCACCCAAAACCATAACGCCAACACAAACCGTTGACAAAGCGAAGCGCAGTAACAGCATATCTCCTCCCGAGGGAAACCTTACAGAGCATCGCGTAAATGGGTGACAACCCGCTTACGCGTCGAATCTCCGTTCTCCCTCTGGGATAAGAGTCGGTGGATGAGGGACTGAGCGTCAAGCATCTATGTATTGCAGCAGAACCGTCGCGCGTTGTCCAGAATTTCGGCTCGGATCACTCGCGCTGCCACTGGTCGGCGCAAAGATTCCCGCGACGATTGAGCACTTTTGCTTGACTGGGTAAAATGACCCGACAAAATGAAGTGGCTGGTCAACTGCTCGTAACAGCATAGGAATACGGGCGGGCATTGCGGCATTTTGCTCTTCGGGGCCTTCAGCGATTTCGCGGATATGCTCCAGCGCGGCTTCCAGGTCATTTACTATTTCGCGCGCGATGACGTGCGGCGCTGACACGGTCGGAGTGCGGCAGCCATGCGAATCGGGGTTTTATTGGATTGAAGGATGACAACGACAGATGCAGAATACGGTATCGTAGATCTATTGGAAGCGATTGATGCGGACACCCACCGCCTCGAATCCATCTACCAGCAGAAGGTCGCCGCGCTGGAGGCGTTGAAAAAGTCGCTGCTGCACCAAGCCTTCACCGGACATCTTTAGGAGCTAGCCATGCCCGAACATGATGCGCCGCAATCCAGCATCATCCTCTACCAGACCGAAGACGGTCGTACGCGTATCCAGTGCCGGTTCGAGAACGAAACGATCTGGCTGACGCAGGCACAGATCGCGGAGCTGTTTCAGACCACGCCGCAGAACGTGACCTTACACCTGAGGGCCATCTTCGCGGCGAGTGAACTGTCCGAGGCGGCAACTTGTAAGGATTACTTACAAGTTCGCCAAGAGGGAGCGCGCGCAGTGTCGCGCAGCCTGCGCTATTACCGGCTGGAAGCCATACTCGCCGTCGGCTACCGCGTGCGCAGCCACCGCGGCACGCAGTTCCGTCAGTGGGCCACGGCGCGGTTGAGGGAGTATCTGGTGAAGGGCTTCACCATGGATGACGAGCGGCTCAAAAACCCGCCGGGCAAGGGGCAGAAGGATTATTTCGACGAGCTGCTCGAGCGCATCCGGGACATCCGCTCCTCGGAACGACGTTTCTATCAGAAGGTGCTGGATATTTATGCGACCAGCGTCGACTACACACCCAACGCGTAGATGTCGCAGCAGTTTTTTGCCACGGTGCAGAACAAGATGCACTGGGCCACGCACGGCCACACGGCGGCGGAGGTGATCCACCAGCGCGCGGACGCGACACAACCGCTGATGGGGCTGAAAGCCACGCGGCCCGGCAAGATCATTCGCCGGGAGGATGTTTCAGTCGCCAAGAACTATCTCAGCGAAAAGGAACTGCAATCGCTCAACCGAATCGTGAACCTCTACATCGAGTTTGCTGAACTCCAGGCGTTCGACCGCAGGCCGATGACGATGCACGACTGGATTGAAAAGCTGGATGAGTTTCTGAAGATCTCCGGGCGCGAGCTGCTCGATCACGCAGGGAAAATTTCCGCCGAATTGGCCAAGGCAAAG
>PLYS01000639.1 GCA_003153455.1 Betaproteobacteria bacterium
GCGAGCAAGGCTTCGCATTCTTCCGCGCTCAATAGATCGGCAAGTACAGCCAACATCGGCCGAGCGGCGCGGGCCGCCAAGCGCACCGTTCTATCCGCCGTGACAATCCGCGATCCGTGGCGGAAAATCTGCGCCTCGTAGACATAGTCGAGCGTGGCATCGTCCAGCGTTATGGCGTCGACGGGAAGCGGCGCTCCACGTTGGTGAGCATCCACGAAGGCGGCGACGATCGCTTGCGCGACCCGCGATTCCANNGCAAATCCTTCGCCACCCAGCCATCCTTGGTCAACGCGAACGCTTCCTGAAACTGCGCGACGCGGGCACCTTGCACCACGCGATCGACCAAGGGGAACACGCGCTTGGCGCCGGGGTCTTGCAGCCAGGGCGCGGCCTCGACGGTGTAGGTGTAGGTGACGACTGTCTCCTTGCGTGCGTTGACGGTGGTGGGCGGGTCCCAGCCGACGATCTTGTCCAGGCTCAGCTTGGCTACGCAAAAATCGCGTTGATGCAAGGTTTTGCTGCCGTCGGCGGCAAGGCTGCGCAACTCGTGCGTTAGGTAGTATTTTTTTCCACTCTCGGTCAATTGATAGCGTTTGACTTTGGCCGCGACGACCGCGTTATCGGTCTTCGTTTCGACGGACACGTCGGAAACGTCCACCAGCCCGAGCTTCTGGAGCACCGGCATCTGTACCGCGTTTCTCGCGCCTGCCGCAAATTCTGCGGGCGTAACATCGATAGGCCAGTCGTATTTTGCCAAGCACAAGTCGCCCCGCTTGGCCAAATAGGCGTTCATGCCCTGCGTGAAATTTTCGCGGTTGGCCTGCGTGGTGCAAGCGCCAAGTACGATGAGACATAGTGCATAGAGACCAATTGTTTTCATGGGAATGAGACGAGTTGGAATACGATAAATGGACGCGCTTCAGTCGACGCATGCGCCGGACGCCGGGGGCGAGGAAGGCGGTTGATAGCCATCGGTCAAGGTGTTGAGAAAGCAAATCAAGTCAGCGATGTTTTGCTCGCGCAGCGGCGGCGCGGAACCGGCGAGTCGCCCGTCCAATGGCAATTGCGTATCGATGTTGACGCGGTAGGCGGCAGGTAGATCGTCGAATTTCCGCACCGTGCCGCCAACGTATTGAGTCGTGATCAAGCCGTAGGTCGAAAAGCTCGGATCGCGGTTCGTTTTGGGCGTTCCGCCGACGGTCGGATACCAGATCTCGGGCAAGGTATCGCGCGTGTTGTAAAAACGTATGGCTTGCTCCAGCGAGTGCATCACTCCGTTGTGAAAGAACACGCCGCGCGTCGCGACGTTGCGCAGCGTTGGCGCCTTGAACATGCCGCAGAACTCGTTTACGGCGCCGCTGGCGCGCGGCAGGTGATCGCTGCGCAGGGGACCGCACACGCCCAGGTCGTAGTAGCTGGCGCTGCTGTTCGCCGGAATCGCCGCATTGCGCGGCACGCCTATCGCTTCGTAGGAAAAATCGGTGAACAACGCGGAACTGCCATTCAAACCGGCGCCCTGAAAATGGCAAGACGAGCAATTGCCGGTATCCGGATCGGTGAACACTTTCATGCCGCGCGGTTCCGCGGGCGTGAGCGTGCCGCCGATCTTGTTGCCGGCATACAAGTCGAACTTGCTGCTGTAGGGATGAAAGCTCGGGTCTTCGAGTTGAAACGCTTGCAAAGCGGCCAGCGCATTGTTGAACGCGCTGTTCGCATCGTCGAACGCCTGGTTGCCGAAGGCTTGTCGAAACAGCGCCGCATAGGAGGCACTTTTGAGCTTGGCGACGACCTCGGCGACGCTCGCATTCGCCATCTCGAACGAAGACAAGAGCGGCGTCTTTGCTTGCTCGGCGAGCGTATTCGTCCGGCCGTCCCAAGTGAAACCGCCGCCCGGGCCGGGCGCGCTGATGCCGTCGGGATTGTCGAGCAAATCGGCGTAGGCCGGCGTGTACTCCTTATAGCGCAAGGATGGTACGGCGCGCACGCCGGAATCCAGAAGATCGGGGCCGCCGAATTCCACGGCCAGATCGTTGGGCGGACCGTAGGCGCGATTGGGGTCGTGGCAGCTCGCGCAGGACAGCTTGCCCGAAGCCGGCAAATTGTTGTCGAAGAAGAGTTTTTGGCCGACTTGCGCGGACAAGCTCAAGTTGACCGCGGCCACCGTTGGCGTAGTGACTGTTGTGGCTGCGGAGGAACTCGCATCGCCCGATCCGCCGCCTCCGCAGGCAGCGATGGCGAAGACGCTGACGCATACGCATAACGCACCGCGCCAACGCCTCGCGCTGCTGCAAAGCATTTCAACGAGGGATAACTGCAATGATGTCTCGCGTCCGCCGCGCACCCCCACGCTCTCCCTCCCCTGCAGGCGGGGGAGGGAGAGCAAACGCTCTGGCTTTATCAATTCGTCCGACTCGCTATTATTTCTTGATCGCCCAGATATTCGCCTGGCTGGCGTCCGGCCCCACTTGCGCCGACGTGGTCACATCGCTCGATTGCTTCTGGGTGTAGGAGGCGGGAATTACGTAAGCGTGATTCATCGGACGCACCGAATCGAAGTGCGTGTCGGCGCTGCCCGCGTATTCCGGCAGGTTGAGAATGTTTTGAGCGATGAACTTCTCGGTGTACTTCGAGCGGCCCATGTACGATCCATCCTTCGCCGGATCGGCGAGCAAGAACATGTCTTGCAGGGTGCGCACGAACGAGAAGTGGCTGTACGCATCGCTATCGGCCACGCCTTTGGGCGCGCTCGCTTGATTGGTCAACACGCTGTAGATGCTTTCGCCGTGGCCGCGGTTACCGTTGGTGTAGTTGTTGATCGAGTTGTCTACGGACCACGAGCCGTCGGCGTTTTGCTTCAAAGCTTTGGCGACGGTGCTGTTGCTGGGATTCCAGCCAGCGGCGCCGTTGAAGCCGGACGTCGCAGTGCCTTCATCAAACATGATCACGATGGCGACTTTCTTCTGCGGATTATTCCAAATGTCCGAGGCCTGGATTTTCTTCACCGTGGAGTCGACGTAGTTGTCGCTCCGGGTGATGATCGTGTTGCCCGAACAGTCGCTCGCCGTGCCTTGCGTGGCCCCGCCGACGATGGTGCCATTGACGGTGATGCCGTGCATGTCGTCGCATTGATCGGGAATGACGAAGTTCAAATTGCCGACGTTGCCCGATTGCAAATCGGCGCCGAACTGATCGTAGTTATAACCGGCGGGAATCGCATACTTCGTGCTGTTCTTCAGCACGTTGTCCCACTGGCCGCCGCCCATGGTGCGATTGCTGTATTTGAATTCGGGTGCGCTGCGGACGTTCTGGTAAGCCATGCCGGGATGGTGTTTGGTTTTGTAGAGGCCGGCAGGCAGCGGCAAGAGTAGGTTCGGATTGCCGGTCACCGCCGTATTGCCGCCGACTGTGCCGGGCTGATAAACGTTGTCTTGCGCGATCACGGCGGGATCCGCGACGCTATCGGTGCGGATGTCCTGGCCCGGATTCATCGATTCGTTATAGGTTCTCCACGTCATGCCCTTAGCGCTAATCGCGTTGAACAGATTGGGTTGGCCGACGATGTTGTGATTGACCGCCGCGGTTTGGGTACAGGTGGCTGCGAACGGCGAACTGGCGAGTCCCGGCTGGGTCTTGTCGGGCAGCGGTAGATCCTGCGGCGCGTTGGCGCCAGTCGCGTCGCAATTCCATTGGCTGTCGTCGCTGATGCCGAAATCATCGGCGCCGCCCAGCGCCGTGTAGTTGGGCTCGCTGGGGTTGCCCGTTGCGTAGTAGCTCGTCGCCTGATTGCCGGCCTTCAGATAGGCATTGATCTTGGGCGCGAAAGGCGAATTCAGAATCGTCTTCGTGCCCTTGTTCTCCAGCATCACGATGAAGATGTGATCGTAGCGCGGAATACCTTCGACGTCGAATGCGGCTTGCTGGGCTTGCTGGAAGGTGATCGGCTTGCGTGTATCGCTGATGATCGCCGTGGCCGGCGTCACGCCTGTCATGCTTTTCAACTCGGGATTGCCGCCGGGGAAGGCCAAGGCGTCGGGATAGAGATCGCCGTGGTCGAGCTTGGTGATCGCGTAAGCGAAGCGATTGGAAAGCACGTTGGCTTCGCGCAGCAGCGCCGTTTGATTCGCGCCCGAGAGGGTGTTGACGTCGGCCAGCACCTGCGTGAGTGGCACGGAAAGCCGCGTCGCGAGATTCTGCTTCTCGGTTTGGTAATCGCCGCCGTTGGCTTCCATCAAACGCACGACTTCGGTCGAGAAGGGGCTCAAGACCACGTTGCCGCTTTGCTCGCTCACTTGGTCGACGGCTGCGCGATAAACGTTGCGCGTTGGATTCTTGGCACCGGCCGCGGTGCTGGTCGCACTCGTTCCGATGTCGGCGATGATAGGTGCGGCGCTGTCGGCGGTCAGCGAAAAGCTGCCTTTGCTGTCCGTCGTAACCGGATTCTCGCCCCCGTCGCATTTGCCGTTGTTGTTCGCGTCGANNGCATACGAGCGCGCCTTGCAGATAGGTTGGCGCGACCTTCGGTTCGGTCGCGCTGCCCGGCGTGAACGCCGCGCTGGTCACTACGCCTTTGATCGTGACCGCGGGCGATCCACCGCCGCCACCGCCGCCGCCACAGCCTGCGAGCACGGACACGGCCGCGACGACCGAGGTATAAAGAATGTTTTTCGCTGGTTTTTGCGCCTTCGCCATGAGATCTCCTTAGAATGGCTGGTTGAGATTGCGAGTCGGCGATGCGCTCACCGCATCGAGAGTCGACCGCGTGCTGGAACCAGGCGATTATCAAAGCGAATTGTGAAACTCCTGTGTCGGTGACGTTACCGTTGCGTTACCGCTCGCGCTCAGGTTCGATCGTGTGTTGACGCCGCGCGGATGNNCCGTAATGTCAGTCGGTTTAAATGGGCTCATCGCCCGATGAGCGGATTGCGCGATTCCGAGCGAACCTTGCCCAAGTGGGCCGACTGGGGACATCAATGGTCATCGAGACACGCATCGACAGGATTGAACGACGCCGTGCCAATGGGGAAATCGACTTGGTCTACGTTATCACCCGCGAAGGATATTCGCCGCGGCTTGCGTGGATCAACGGAGAGGAGTTTCCAAGGCAGGACGGCGAAACAATCCACGATCTTACCGACCGCGCATTGCAGCAGTATCGAGTGCGGTATCAGGCCAAGGACAACGTCTCGGTGCTGATTATGGATTGCCGCCGCTAATGCGCATGCGGCGACTGGGTCGACATCTGTAGCGCGATCGTCGAGCACTACAACGGGTGCATGCAACTCGTGCGCTGGGAGCACCCGGCGGCCTCCGCAGCGCCGCGCGCGGAGGCAATTGCCGAAGCGTCCCTACGCTGACCGCGGGCGCCGCGCGGGAGCACGGTAAGGCGCGCATTCGGCAGCTGCGACAGCAACAGCCGCGCGCCGCCGGCATGGTCAAGATGAAGGTGGGTAAGAATCAGGGAGTCGACGTGCCCGGGGCGCAACCCCTTGCCGTGCAGCGCTTCGAGCACGGGCGACTCCGAGCTGTTTGACGCCAGTATCGATGATCGCCGCGCGGTTGCCCTCCACGACCAAGTGGATCGCGTCGAGCAGCGGCCGCTGGTAGCCCGAGTCGATCGCGCTGATGCCGAATTCGTAATCGATGACGTTTGCCATGCGCGTGAAATCGAGCGCGCCAATTGAGGAGGCGACGTAGCCAATTGTAACTTGTCCCGCCGCCGCGCAGACGCGGCCGCAAGCTGGCGCGCGCATCCTGTACCACATGCGGCCCGGCGATGCGCAAAGAAAATGTATCGATGAATGTCAGATCTCGCCCGCCGAAGGAGTTCGAAAGCAGCTTCTCCAACCCGCGCGGTTGCGTCTAGACCAAAGGGCCAAGGCTAATTGAACCAGCGCCGGCTCGGGGGCTTGCGTTCATCAGTTTTCCGGCAAGCTGCGCAACATCCAGACCCCGGCGTCACCGCCACTCGGCTTTCAATCATCGCTCGAACCTTGAAATGGCCGTCACAATTTTGTAACCCAAGTCGAATAGGATGAACCAAGAAGTCTATTAATCCAGATCGCTCTTACCTACTCGCCGCTAAACTCAACTATTAGGAGATCCAACCTGTGAAGTTGACCAACACCTTGATCGCCACCCTGGCAGCCAGCATCCTGATTGCCGGCTGCGGAGGGGGAGGTTCCTCGTCCTCATCCGCGTCCGTTGCCTCCTCGGTGGCCCCGACGCGCACCATTATCATGGTCTGGGATGGTCTGCGTCCGGACTCGGTAAATGCCACGGATACCCCGAACCTGTACGCAATGCGTCAGACCGGGGCCAACTTCAGCGACAACCACGCGACTTACCCGACCTTCACCATGATGAACGGGTCGTCCTTTGCCACCGGCTCCTTCCCCAAGACCAGCGGTTTCTACGGCANNACGGCAACACCTTCTGGACCCCGCCCCAAGGCAGCGCCAACACCATTCCGGTCGGCATCAGTGCCGGCGGTACCAGCCAGGATTACGTGGATCCGGTGTTCACCGAGGACTACCAAGTCTTGATCACGCTCAACACCTACTACAGCAACCAACTGCTGCTCGTGAAGAGCTTGTTCACCGCCGCGCAAAGTGCCGGCATGGCGACCGCCACTATCGGCAAGTCGGGCGCGGCGTACATTCAGGATCTGGGACAGGGCGGCTACTTCGTGGACGAGAACTCCGTGCTGCCGCGCAGCCTGGTCACTGAACTCCAGAGCAACGGCTTTGCCCTTCCAGCCAACACCGTCAAAGGCTACTC
>PLYS01000474.1 GCA_003153455.1 Betaproteobacteria bacterium
ACGACGTGCACGAGCCTCAATCGGCCATGGCGCTGATAACGAGATCGGCCTCCTTCGCCAGTTCGTCCAGCACCTGCTCCGTCGCCGGACGGCTGGACGCGGGTTTGCGTTTCATCACTACCGAATCGACCTTGAATTCTTTCTTCACGCCTTCAATGATGAGGTTCAGCAGATGATCGGCGTTGGCCTTGCTGTTATCCAGCACACCCAGCCGGATGCCGCTGTTGCCCAGCGTGCGGCTTGAATTCAATTGCGCCACGTCCTCAGCCGGCGCGTCGGGTACCACGAGAAATATCTTGGCCATATCGGCTCCCTGTATCTGTGTTCATCTGCGGCGAAATGTCAGTCGATTCTAATTCCCGTCTGCTGCTGCACTTTTTTCCACTTCACCAGATCACCACTGATGCGACGCGTGACTTCCTCCGGCGTACTCTTGATGACCTCGGCGCCCAGACGATTAAAAGCATCGCGCGTGGCCGGTTGGTCGAGCACTTTCAACAGCGCGGTATAGACGCGATTCACGATATCCCTGGGCGTCGCCGACGGCAAAAACACGCCGGTATAGGTGGACGCTTCAAATCCGCGTACGCCCGCCTCTTCCATGGTGGGCACGCTGGGCAGTGTCGCTGAACGTTTGGCGGATGCCATCGCAATCGCGCGGAGCTTGTCCGCGATTACGAACGGGCCGGAGGTCGATACCTGATCAAAAATGCAATGTGTCTGCCCGCCCATGAGATCGATCAACGCCGGACCGCTGCCTTTGTATGGTACATGCGTGAGCTTGACGCCGGCGATCAGCTGAAACAGTTCCCCCGTGAGATGCGTGTTGCTGCCCGTGCCCGCGGACGCCATCATTACCGCGCCGGGTTTCGCCTTCGCCAACGTGATGAATTCCTTCGCAGTGTGCACGGGCAGCGACGGATGCACCACCAGCATGAGCGGCACGATCGACACGAGGGACGTCGGCGCGAAATCACGCAATGGGTCGTATGTCGGCGCGGCGGTAAATGCCGGATTCACCGTGAGCGAGCCGCTCGATCCGAGCAGCAATGTGTAGCCGTCCGGGGCTGCCTTGGCCACTGCCTCGGTACCGATGCGCCCCCCGGCGCCGCCGCGGTTTTCGACGACGACGGATTGCCCAAGCTGCTCGGACATTCCGGGTGCAATCGCGCGCGCGGTGATATCGATATTACCGCCCGGCGCAAAAGGCGCGATCAGCCGGACCGGCCGGTCGGGATAGGCGGCAAGCACGGCGCCCGTGACGGCCCAGCATAGCACCGCGCACATCAATCGGAACAGCATGTGAACTCCAGTGACGGAAAAACTCGCAACCGCCGGTGATGTTAGCAGCAGCGCGCCATCGCGACAAACATCCGCGGCGGCCATCCGTTTGCGGCGAGCCGCTACAACCGTGCCTTTCCGATAGACGAAAAAACGTGAATCTGTTCCCATTTTTCGTCTCTGGACCCCGGCGTTCGCCGGGGTGACGAATTGTGGCTGCTATGCCCGCGCGAGGACGATCACGGCGGTGGCCACGATGTCCTCGACGCTCGCGCCGCGGGAGAGGTCGCTGATCGGCCGCGCGAATCCCTGCAGCACCGGGCCGATCGCGCGCGCGCCGGCCATGCACTGGGTGAGCTTGTAGCCGATGTTTCCCGCGTCGAGGTCGGGAAAAATGAGGACGTTGGCTCTTCCTGCGACGGAACTTTCACCCTTCAACTTCTTCGCCGCCACCTGCGGCATGAGAGCGGCATCGGCCTGCAATTCACCGTCTATCGCGAGATCCGGCGCGCGTGCCCGGGCGAGCGCGAGAGCGCGCGTTACTTTTTCCACGCGCGCGTGCTGCGCGCTGCCTTTGGTGGAAAACGAGAGCAGCGCGACGCGGGGCTGCTCGCGCAGAAGTACGCGGCAAGTCTCCGCGGAAGCGAGCGCGATGTCGGCGAGCGCCTCGGGATCCGGATCCACGTTCACCGCGCAGTCCGCGTAGATGAAGTTCTTTGCGGCCCCGCCCTCCCTGCCGGGAACGATCATCAGGAAAAAGCTCGACGGCGTGCGTATGCCGTCCGCAAGCCCCACGGTCATCAGCCCTGCCTCGATCACGCGCCCGGTGGTATTCGCCACACCTGCGATCATCGCATCCGCATCTCCGGACTTGACCATCATTCCGCCGTAGAACAGCGGCTTGCGTACCAGCCGCTGCGCGACCTTCACGCTCGCGTTCGGCCGGCCGGCCGAATACAGACCGGCGTACGCCTCAAGCTGTCCGCCTTCCTCCGGGTCGAGCGTGAGTATATCCTCGAGTGACACCCCCGTGCGCGCAGCCGCCGCGCCGATCTCCCCGCCCGCGCCAAGCAGAACCGGAACCGCGATACCGTCGTCCTTTAGCCTCCTTGCGGCCGCAATGATGCGCTCGTCGTTCCCCTCGGGAAAAACCAGGCGTCTGCCGCTCGCGCGCGCCTGAGCAATACATATGTCAACGATATCGCTCACTTAACGCTCCGGGAAAATCGAGAGATCGGTGATGAGCGGGAGTTTCGCCGCGCGCGCGGCATTGACCAGCGCCGCATCGAGCGTCGCCAGCGGCAGCTTGCGGCGGCGGGCTAGATCGAAGTAAACCGCGTCGTAAGGTGTCAAGTCAACCAGTTTCGAGTATAGCGCAAACCACGGCGCCGCCGGCAGCGTGGCATGGTGGTGGCGTAGGGCCGGAAATCAAGGGCCCTCCGCAACCCGCCGCAGCGCAAACGGCGGCAAGCGCTCCGGTATAATGCCGGCTTCCTGACTTCCCGGGCGCAGCCCGGACTCCTTCGAGGCTGGCTTGTTCCGCACGCACCCGCGCAGCAAACAACTGATAGCCAAAGCACGCAAGCTTGGCGCTTTCGCCACTGCCGTCGTCTATCCGTGCAGCGCCGACAGTCCGGCGAGCCGCATCGTGTTGGCTGCGGTTGCCTGCCTGCGGGCGCATCAGCACAAGGAAACACGCGCGTGAACGAGGTGATACTGGTTTTCAACGCCGGGTCGTCCAGCATTAAATTCGCGCTCTACCCGCCTGCTTCCGACATTCCACGCGACGCGCTGCTGCGCGGCGAAGTTTCCGATATCGGCCATGCGCCGCGCTTTGTCGCCCGCGCGCAACAACTCAAACCGGTTGACGAAGCGCTCGCGTCCGGCGCCGATGCCGGTAATTTCCGTCACCGCGATGCGATTGCGCACGTGATGGCGTGGCTCAAGCGCACCGCGGGCCAATATCAAATCGTGGCGGCCGGCCATCGCGTCGTGCACGGCGGCGAGGATTACTCGCAACCGGTGATCATCGACGATAGTGTCTTGCGAACATTGGATGCGTTGGTTCCTCTCGCGCGCACCCACGAGCCCCACGAAATCGCCGCGATCCGCGCGGTGGCGGAGGCCTGGCCGGCGCTGCGGCAGGTCGCCTGCTTCGACACCGCGTTTCACCGCGCGCAGCCGGAGGTGGCCCAACTCTACGGGCTGCCGAAAGAATTTGCTGCAGCCGGCGTGCGGCGCTACGGATTTCATGGCTTGTCGTACCAATACATCGCGCAGGTGCTGCCGGGGCAGGTCGGTCCAGGCGCCGATGGCCGTGTGATCGTTGCGCATCTCGGCAGCGGCGCGAGCCTGTGCGCCATGGCCAGGCGCCGCAGCATTGCCACCACCATGGGTTTTTCCACGCTCGACGGACTGTTGATGGCAACCCGCTGCGGTGCGCTCGATCCCGGCGTTGTGCTTTACCTGATCGAGGAACGGGGCATGAGCGCGCGCGAAGTCAGCGACCTGCTCTACAACCGTTCGGGACTGCTCGGTGTATCGGGTGTCAGCGGCGACATGCGCACGCTGTTGGCGAGCGCCGATCCGCACGCCCGGCGGGCGGTCGATCTGTTTGTGTACTTCGTGGCGCGCGAGATCGGCGCGCTCGCCGCTGCGCTGGAGGGACTGGACGTTCTGGTGTTCACCGGCGGCATCGGCGAGCATGCCGCGGAAATCCGGGCGCGCATCTGCGGCGCCTGCCGCTGGCTCGGCATCGAGCTCGACGCCGAAGCCAATCGCCGCCATGCGTCGTGCATCACTGCAACCGGCAGCCGCGCCTCGGCATGGGTGATCCCGACCAACGAAGAAGCCGTGATTGCACGCGATACGATGCGCGTGCTGGCTGCACAGGGAACAACTCCGGCGCAGATGTGACGTTGGAATGCGCAGACATGTCTGCGCTTTGATCGGCGCGACATGTCGCGCCTTCGGAAAGCGGCGTCATGCCGCCGCANNCGCCGCAATCCAAATCAAGGTCGCGCCGCTCAGAACGGAATGTCGTCGTCCATGTCGTCGAACGACGCCCCGCCGCTCTTCTTCGCCGCGGGTTTTACACCGCCGCCGGCGGGCTCGGCCGCTGCCGCCTTCGGCCCGCTCTCCATCGCTTCTGATCCCCCACTGGGGCGACTACCCAGCATCTGCATTTCATTGGCGATAATCTCTGTCGTGTAGCGATCCCTGCCTTCCTTGTCCGTCCACTTGCGCGTTTCGAGACGCCCCTCGACATAAATCTCACGCCCTTTCTTCAAATACTCTCCGGCGATCTCGGCGAGCTTTCGATAAAAAGTGACACGATGCCATTCGGTTTTTTCCTGCTTC